>NZ_CP059903.1:2839500-3155000 GCF_014127485.1 Nocardioides dongkuii
CTGGTCGTGGAGCTCACCCAAGGTGGCCCCGTCGGTCCGGTCGAGAACGCTGATGGTCATGTTTCACCTCCTTCGAGTCCTGATCGCTGTGTCTGGTGTGTGCGAGAAAACGACAAAGGCCGCGGATCCCGGTTCGGGATCCGCGGCCTGGAGGCGACGACACAGCTGGTGCTAGCTGGTCGGTGGACTCCAGGCGAGGGTCCCCGGGACGTAGGTCGGCACGATGTCCATGCCGCCCTCGACGGCCTGACGGACGCGCGCGGTCACGGACGTGCCGATGCCGGCGATCACGCCGAGATCGGTGCCGCGGAAGGTCGCCCAGAAGGCGTGGCCACACGTGGGCAGGGCGAAGCTCGACGGGTTCTGAGCCGTCATCGAGAGCTTGGTGCTGAACATGCGTGCCACCTCCTTCGGGTAGTCGTGCGCCGGCGTCGTCAGGGCCGTGGGGCGCGATGTGCGGGTAGGAAAAAAGTTACCGTGGCCGCTCGGTAAGGAGCAATCGATTTAATGGTCATTTCTTCGCAAAAATTCTGCCACGCGTGCCGGCGTCAGCCGACGAGCCCGAGGACGTCCTCGCCGTAGCGCTCGACCTTGGACCGGCCGATGCCGCTGATGCGCAGCAGCGCCTCCGGCGACTGCGGGCGGTGCTCGGCGATCAGCTGGAGGGTCGCGTCGGTGAACACCACGAACGCGGGAACGCTCTCGTCGTCGGCCCGGGACTTGCGCCACTCGCGGAGTCGCTCGAAGAGCTCCTCGTCGTACGACGCGGGGCAGTCGGCGCACCGGCCGCGCTTCTTCTCCGCGCCCGTCGACAGCGGCTTGCCGCACTCGCGGCAGCTCGCGACCTTGCGGCTGCGGGCGGGGGCCCGGTCGCCCTTGGCCTCCTCGGGCAGCAGCCGGTCGAGGAACCGCGACGGCTTGCGGCCCGCCCGCCCTCCGGGGTTGCGGGCCAGGGCCCACGACAGCCAGAGGTCGACCCGGGCGCGGGTCACGCCGACGTAGAGCAGCCGCCGCTCCTCCTCGACGGCAGCCGGGGTGTCGGCGTAGGTGATGGGGAGGGTGCCGTCCTGGAGGCCGCACAGGAAGACCGAGTCCCACTCCAGACCCTTGGCCGCGTGGAAGGTCGCGAGCGTGACGCCGTCGGCGACCGGGGCGTGCTGCTCGGCCGCGCGCCGGTCGAGCTCGTCGACGAACCCGCCGAGGTCTCCCCCGGCGGCGGCGTACTCGGTGGCCTGGCCGACCAGCGCCTGCCAGGACTCCCACCGGTCGCGGGTCTGGCCGCGGGAGGTCGGCGCCTCGGACGTCCAGCCCATCCCGGCGAGCGTGCCGTGCACGGTCTCCAGCAGCTCGTCGCCCTTCGCCTCGCCCTGGCCCGAGCGTGCCGCGCCGCGGATGCGGGTCACGGCCTCGCGCACCTCGGGCCGCTCGAAGAACCGGGCCGCGCCGCGCACGACGTACGAGATGCCGCGGGCCGCGAGCGCCTCCTCGAAGGACTCCGACTGGGCGTTGATGCGGAACAGCACCGCGACCTCCGCCAGCGACCGGCCGCTCTCGCGCAGCGCCAGGATGCGCGCCGCGACCGCCTCGGCCTCGGCCACCTCGTCGGGGTACGGCGTGTAGCTCACCGTCGGCCCGGAGGGGCGCTGGGCGCGCAGCTTGACGCCCTGGCTGGTGGACCCCTGGAGCAGCGTGTTGGCGGCCTCGATGACCTCGGGGGTGGAGCGGTAGTTGCGGACCAGCTCGACCGACGTGGTGCCGGGGAACTTCGCGGGGAAGTCGCGCAGGTAGTCGGCGTTGGCGCCGGCGAAGGAGTAGATCGTCTGCGCCGGGTCGCCGACGACGCAGATCTCGTCGCGCCCGCCGAGCCACAGGTCGAGCAGGGCCGACTGCAGCGGCGAGACGTCCTGGAACTCGTCGACGACGAACCACTTGTACTGCCGGCGCACCTGGGCCGCCACCCGCTCGTCGTCGGCGAGCATGCCGGCGGTGAAGAGCAGGACGTCCTCCATGTCCATCCGGCCCTGGGCGCGCTTGACCTCCTCGTAGCTGCCGAAGACCCGGCCCACCGTCTCGGGGTCGTGGCCGGTGACGGCGCGGCCGCGGGCCGTCGCGACCCGGGCGTAGTCGTCGGGGTGGACGTTGCTGACCTTGGCCCACTCGACCTCGGAGGCGAGGTCGCGCAGCAGCGCCTGGTCGGCGGAGAGCCGCTGGCGCCGCGCCGCCGAGGCCAGCAGGCCGATCTTGGAGTCGATCAGGCTCGGCAGGTCGGACCCGTGGACGGTCGGCCAGAAGTAGCGCAGCTGGCGCAGCGCGGCGGAGTGGAAGGTGCGGGCCTGGACGCCGCTGGCCCCCAGGACCCGGAGCCGGCCGCGCATCTCCCCCGCCGCCCGCGTCGTGAACGTGACGGCCAGGACCTCGGTGGGCGCGTAGACACCGGTCGCGACCCCGTGGGCGATCCGGTGGGTGATCGCCCGGGTCTTGCCGGTGCCGGCACCCGCCAGCACCCGGACCGGCCCGCGCAGCGCCTCGGCGACACGTCGCTGCTCAGGGTCCAGTGCGTCGAGCAGCTGGTCGGGCGAGGGGGGCATCGGTGGAACATCTCCTGGGAACCGGTGGTTGGATCTGCTAGCAGCTCCAGACCCTAGACGCCGGAGGCGACAACCGAATGGCCAGCACGTTCACGATGTACTCCACCCCCTGGTGCGGCTACTGCCACCGGCTCAAGAGCCAGCTCGACCGCGAGGGCATCCCCTTCGACATCGTCGACATCGAGCAGGTGCCCGAGGCCGCGAAGATCGTGGAGGCGGCGAACAACGGCAACCAGACCGTGCCGACGCTGGTCTACGCCGACGGCACCGCGCAGACCAACCCGTCGCTGGCCCAGGTCAAGGAGAAGCTGGCCGCGCTGGCCTCCTGACCGGCCGGTCACCAGCCGGTCACCAGCCGCCGGGCAGCGGCCCGCCGTACCAGTGCTCGACCAGCGACCGGCTGATCGAGACGCCGCGGGGAAGCAGCAGGCGCCCCGACTCGGCCTCGGCGCGCAGCTCCGCGCGGGTGAACCAGCGGGCCTCCTCGATCTCGTCCCGGTCGACCTCGATGTCGGTCGAGGTCGCCCGGCCGACGAAGCCGAGCATCAGGCTGGCCGGCAGCGGCCAGGGCTGGTTGCCGAAGTACTCCACCTCGCCGACCAGCACGCCGGTCTCCTCGGCCACCTCGCGGCGCACGGTGTCCTCGAGCGTCTCGCCCGGCTCGTAGAAGCCGGCGAGGGTCGAGAAGCGGCCCTCGGGCCAGACCGCCTGCCGCCCGAGCAGGCAGCGCTCGTCGTCCGTGCCCGGCTCGCCCGAGGTGACGATCATGATCACCGCGGGGTCGGTGCGGGGGAACTGCGCTCGGCCGCACTGCGTGCAGACCAGCTCGTGGCCGGCGGCCCGGGGCTCGAGGGCGCCGCCGCAGCGCGGGCAGAAGCGGGTGACGAAGAGCCACTCGGCCAGGCCGACCGCGTGCAGGAGCATCGGCCCGCCGTCGAGGGTGCCGTCGGCCAGCGGCGTGAGCAGGTCGCGGATCCCGAACCAGTCACCGCCCTCCTTGGCCAGGCCGGGGCCGGTGACCACCGCGAACCAGGCCCGGGCGTCGCGCTCCCCCAGCAGCACCCGCACCCCGTCGGGGGCCTCGGCGGGCGAGACCCAGTCCAGCCGGCCGTCGTCCGGGCGCACCCGCGTCCCGGACAGCACGAGCACCCGGGAGCCGGGATCCGCCCAGCGGTCCTCGAGCCAGGCCTCGTCCTTGCGGCGTACCGCCACCCGGTCGTGGGGGTCGACGGTCATCCGGAGGTGCGGGTGGGTCACCGGAGCAGCCTAGGCGCGGGCCGGCTCGCTACGGCCTGAGGGCCTTGAGCGCCAGCACCACGACGCCGGCGCCGAAGAACCCGAGGACGGCGAGCCCGAGCGTCTGCTGTCCGTCCTCGCCACCGAAGGCCCACAGCGCGCCCCACACGGCCGGCAGCAGGCACAGCAGGGCGAGGAACAGCAGCGGCCAGTTCGGGCCCGGGGCGTCGCTCACGCACCCAGGATCCCATCCGCCCCGGGGGAAGGCCGCGCCGGTCCCCGGCGTTGACCCGCTGTGGAGGTTCTCGACTCGCTGGTGATCGGCGCCGGGCAGGCGGGCCTGTCCGCGTCGTACCACCTGCGGCGGCGCGGGCTCACCCACGTCGTCCTGGACGCCGACGCCGCCCCGGGCGGGGCGTGGCAGCACCGCTGGGACTCGCTGACCATGCACGACGTCCACGGGATCGCCGAGCTCCCCGACGCGGACCCCCCGACCGACCGGGCGGGCCGCGCCAACGTGGCGGTGCCGGCGTACTTCGCGGCGTACGAGCGCGAGCACGGCCTGCCCGTCCTCCGCCCCGTGCGGGTCGACGCGGTGACCGCCGGCGAGGACGGGCTCCTGGTCACCCGGGCCGGTGAGCGCACCTGGACCTCCCGCACGCTGGTCAACGCCACCGGGACCTGGAGCCAGCCGTTCGTGCCGCGCTACCCCGGCATGGACACCTTCCTCGGCGAGCAGCTGCACACCCACGACTACCCCGGCCCCGAGCACTTCCGCGGCCGACGGGTCGTGGTCGTCGGCGGCGGCGCGTCCGCCGTGCAGTTCCTCGGCGAGCTGGCGCCGGTCACCGACACCCTGTGGGTCACCCGCAGGGAGCCGGTGTGGCGCACCGACGACTTCACCCCCGAGGCCGGTCGCGCGGCGGTCGCGCTCGTCGAGGACCGGGTACGCCGCGGCCTGCCGCCCGCGAGCGTGGTCAGCGTGACCGGGCTGGCCCTGCGGCCGCAGGAGCGGGAGGCCGAGCGGCGGGGCGCCTACCGGCGGCACCCGATGTTCGTCGCGGTCGAGCCGGACGGCGTCCGGATGGCCGACGGGTCGTTCGAGCGCGCCGACGCGATCCTGTGGGCGACCGGCTTCCGCCCGGCCGTCACGCACCTGGCGCCGCTGCGGCTGCGCTCGGCGGCCGGGGGCATCGCGCTGGACGGGACCACCGCCGTGGCCGACCGGCGGGTGCAGCTGGTCGGCTACGGCCCCTCGGCCAGCACCATCGGCGCGAACCGGGCCGGGCGGGCCGCGGCCCGCGGCGTCGCGCGGTGGCTCAGCGAGGACGCCCCGGACCCGCCCGGAGGTCAGACCGCCGCGACCAGCCGCTCCAGCCCCTCGCGGTCGGGCAGGTCGGCCGGCTCGACGAGCTCGCCGGTGCGGACGTAGAAGAACGCGGCCCGCACCCGCTCGAGCGGGACGCCGTGGAGCTCGGCCCAGGCCAGCCGGTAGATCCCCAGCTGGAGCGGGTCGGCGTTCTGCGCACGGCCGGTCTTCCAGTCGACCAGCAGGAAGCCGGGGCTCCCGTCGGCGGCGGTCTCGGTGTAGACCGCGTCGATCCGGCCGCGCACGACCTGGCCGGCGAGCACCAGCGCGAACGGCGCCTCCACCTGGTGGGGCACCCGGTCGCCGAACGGCCCCGCGACGAAGGCCTCCTCCAGCTCCTGCAGCTCGGTCTCGTCGTCGATGCCGGTGTCGCCGCGGCCGGGCAGGTCCTCGGGGTCCAGCAGCGGCTGCTGGCCGAACCGCGCCTCCACCCAGGCGTGGAAGAGGGTGCCGAACTTCGCCGCGGACGACGGCGGGCGGGGCATCGGCCGGACCAGCTCGCCGGCGAACGCGTCGGGGTCGTCGCGCAGCCGGGCCAGCGAGGTCGCGGAGAGGCTGGAGGGCAACGGCACCACGATGTCGGTGGACCGGTCGCGGCGGGCCTCCTCGAGCAGCCGGTCGAGCTCGGAGTCCCACTCCTCGACCCGCGCCCGGTCGACCAGGTCGAGGTCGTCCGCGGGGTCGGGGGCGTCGGGGCCGAGCGCGGTCGCGTCGGCGACCAGCTCGGCGGCGGCGAGCCGGCGCAGCGCCTCGGCGGTGTGCTCGGTGACCGGCCAGGGGACCTCGCGGACGCCGGCCTGGAGCGGGTTCGGCGTGCCCTTCTCGGGCAGGTCGCGCCAGGCGATCGGGACCGCGCCCCAGCCGGCGATCGTCTCCCGGACCACCCGCTGGTACGGCGAGGGGCCGAGCGGCGTCTTGCGGTCCTCGCGCCAGAGGTAGGAGGAGACGACCAGCCGGTGGCGGGCGCGCGTGAACGCGACGTACCCGAGCCGCAGCTCCTCGGTGGCCTCGTGGCGCTTGGTGTCCTCCTGCAGCTCGGCGAACCCCGCCTTGTCGTGGCTGCGCAGCTGCGGGAGGTCGCGCTCGTCGCCGCGCAGCGGGGCGGGCAGCATCTCGACGCGGGTCGGCCACAGCCCGCGCCCGCGGGTGTGCGGGAACTTCTCGGCGCACGCGCCGACCAGCAGCACGACGTCCCACTCCAGGCCCTTGGCGCGGTGGACGGTCAGCAGCTTGACCGAGTCGGCCTCGCTCGGGGTGGCGGCGTCCAAGCCGTTGCCGAGCTCGTCCTCGGCCTGGAGCCAGGCGAGCAGCGAGGGCAGGGTGACGGTGCCGTCGATGGCCTGGAACTCCGCGACCGCCTTGACGAACAGGTCGAGGTTCTCGCGGCGGGCGCGGGCGGCCTCGCTCACCGACGACGCGAGCTCGACGTCGATGCCGCAGGCCTCGATGATCCGGCGCACCAGCTCCAGCAGGGGCTCGCCGGCGTGGGCGCGGAGCTGGCGCAGCTCGGCCGAGAGCAGCGCGAATCGCTCGCGCGCCGCCTGGGAGTACGGCAGGTCGCCCGGGTCGTCGAGGGCGTCGGAGAGCGCGGCGACCTCGGTGGGGTCGGCGCCGGCGACCGCCCGGGCGAGCTCGTCGCCGACGCTCGCCGCCCGCTCCCTGCCGCGCGGACCGGCGCCGGTCAGCTCGGTGGCCCGCCGGCCCAGCAGCGCCAGGTCGCGCGGGCCGATCGCCCACCGCGGCCCGGTGAGCAGCGTCAGCAGCTCGGCGTTGGCGGTCAGGTCGTCGAGGAGGGTGAGCGTGGCGAGCACCTCGGCGACCTCGGGCAGCCGCAGCAGCCCGTTGACGCCGACGATCTCGACCGGGATGCCGGCGGCGGTCAGGCTGTCGAAGACGTCGGCGGCGTGCGCGTTGTCGCGCACCAGCACCCCGATCTCCCGCCACGGGGTGCGGTCGCCGGACCCGTGGGCGGCGTGGACCTCGGCGGCGAGCCAGGCCAGCTCGTCGGCGTACGCCTCGTGCACGACGGTCTGCACCTCGCCGTCGGCGTCGGTGCCGGACTCCAGCGGCGCCACCTGCGGGAACTGGTCGTGGAGCGGGCCCGCGAGCTGGTTGGCGACCTCGAGGATCCGGCAGTCGGAGCGCCGGTTGACCGTGAGCGGGTACGTCGGGACGCCGCCGCCGTCGGCCGCGGGGAAGTCCTCCTCGAAGCGCAGGATGTTGGAGACCGAGGCGCCCCGCCAGCCGTAGATCGCCTGGTTGGGGTCGCCCACCGCCGTCACCGGGTGCCCGCCCCCGAACAGCCTGCGGAGCATCAGCGCCTGGCCGACCGAGGTGTCCTGGTACTCGTCGAGCAGCACGATGCGGAACTTGGCGCGCTCCTGCGAGCCGACCTCGGGGTGCTCGTCGGCGAGCCGGGCCGCGAGGGCGATCTGGTCGGAGAAGTCCATCAGCCCGAGCGCGGACTTCAGGGCGCGGTACTCCTCGACGAGCTCGAGCGCCTCGGCGCGGCGGGCGAAGGCGCTCTCGACCTTGTCGAGCGTCGTCTTCGGGCCGTCGGCGAGCCCGGCCCGGAAGCGGGGCAGCTCGGCGGCGTCGAAGGCGCGCAGCTCGGCGGGGGTGCGCAGGTGCTCGCTGAGCGAGGCCTCGAGCCGCAGGATGTAGTCGATGACGTGCTTGGGGCTGTCGGAGAGCTCGCGCACCGGGCGGGTGTGCCGGTCGATGACCCGGGCGGCGAGCTGGTAGCGGGACGCGTCGGCCATCACCCGGGTGTCGGGCTCGTGCCCGATCCGCAGGCCGTGCTCGGTGAGCAGCGACGAGGCGTAGGCGTTGTAGGTGGCGACCGTCGGCTCGAGGACGTCGTCCGGCTCGGCCGCCACGCCGCGGCCGTGCCCGGCCGCCACGAGCGCGCCGCGGATGCGGTGGGCCAGCTCGCTGGCGGCCTTGGTGGTGAAGGTCAGCCCGAGGACCTGGTCGGGGGTCACCTGGCCGGTGGCGACGAGGTAGACCACCCGCGCGGCCATCAACGAGGTCTTGCCGGACCCGGCGCCGGCGATCACCACCGCCGGCTCGAGCGGGGCGGAGATCGCGGCCCACTGCTGGTCGCTGGGGGCGTAGTCGGTGCCCATCAGCCGCTGGAGGTCGGCCGGCGTGTCGATGCGGACCGGGGTCGCGGCCGGGGTGGCGCCCGGGGTGAGGTCCGTGGTCACGACAGCACCGTCCCGGAGCTCTTGGCGGGGCAGAGCACCTGGAAGTCGCAGTGCTCGCAGTGCGAGCCCGGCCGGGCGGGCAGCACCTCGTCGCGGACGGCGGCCGCCGCGGCCATCAGCTGGTGCTCGACCGGCCGCACCCCGTCGTCGTCGGCCGGCTGCGGCTCCTGGCGCTGCACCTTGAGCTTGGCCCGGGCCTCGTGGCGCAGCTGCCAGAGCTCCGCTCCCCCGGGCTCGGCGTCGGGGACCAGGTCGTCGACGGCGCCCTGCTCGATTGCGAGCTGGTAGAGCCCGAGCTGCGGGTGCACCCGCACCTCCTCGCCGCTGGGGGCGTACTTGCTGGTCTTGAGGTCGATCACCACGACCCGCCCGTCGTCGTCGACCTCGAGCCGGTCGGCGTAGCCGTGCAGCAGCACGCGCTGGCCGTCGGGGAGCTTCACCTCGGCGCGGATCGGGTGCTCGGTGCCGATGACGGTGCGCGCATCGGGGCGGCGGTGCCAGGCCAGGAACCGGGTGAGGGCGAGCCGGACCTCCTCGCGCTCGCGGCCGCCGGACCACGGCGTACGGAACGGGACCTGCTCCCAGACGGCGTCGACGTGGCCCATCAGCTCCTCGACGAGGGTCTCGACGGGGGTGCCGCCGTCGTCCTCCTTGCTGAGCCGGTCGGCGAGCGCGTGGACGACGTTGCCGAAGCCCTGGCTCTGGCTCGCCGCCTGCTCACCGCCCGCCTCGGACTCCAGGAACCACTTCGCCGGGCACTGCGCCAGGCTGGTCAGCGCGCTGGCCGAGAGCCGCAGCGGCTCCTCGGGGTCGCGCAGCGGCTGGGGGGCGTGGCTGAAGGCGCGGGTGCCCCACCAGCTGGCCGGGTCCGCCGCGGGCACCCAGGCGCGGCCCGCCCGGTGCTCCTCGGTGAGCCGGGCGAGCCGGTGGGCGGCGGCCCGGCGCAGCCCCTCGGAGCAGCGCTCGTCGGCGACCGTGCGGCGCAGCTCGGCCACCAGGCCGGCGAGCGAGAGCGGCCGGCGCGGCCGGCCCTGGTGGTGCTCGGCCCGCGGCGTGAGCTCCTCGAGGAAGCGCGAGGCCTGCTCGCCGTCCTCGTCGGTGGAGGCGACGGCGGTGACGACGAGGCGCTCGCGCGCGCGGGTGCAGGCGACGTAGAAGAGGCGGCGCTCGTCGGCCAGCAGCTCCCGGCTCGTCGTCGGCGGGACCAGGCCCTCGGTGCCGATCCGGTCGGCCTGCAGCAGCGTCGCGCGGCGGCGCAGGTCGGGCCAGCCCTCCTCCTGCACGTGGGCGACGACAACCAGCCGCCACTCCAGGCCCTTGGACCGGTGGGCGGTGAGGATGCGGACCGACTCGCCGCGGATGCCCTGGTCGGCCAGGGTGTCGCCGGGGATCTGCTGGGCCAGCAGGGTGGCGAGGAAGGAGTCGAGGCCGGTGTGGCCGCGCCGCTCCTCGACGCGTGCCGCCTCGTCGAACAGCGCGCAGACGGCGTCGAGGTCGCGGTGGGCGCTGCGCGCGGCCGCTCCCCCGCGGGCGACGCCGCGGCGCAGCCGGGCGGCCCAGTCGGTGCCGGCCCACAGCTCCCACAGCACCTCCTCGGAGGTGGCGCCGGCGAGCATCCGCTCCCGGGCGTGGTGCAGCAGCCGGGCCAGCCCCGAGGCCCGGACGACGGCGGGGTGGCCGGCGAGCGCATCGCCCGCGGCCCGCACCTCGTCGAGCACGCGGACGTCGACCAGCGCGGCGCGGAGCAGCTCGGGCGACGGGACCGGTCCGCGGTCCTCGACCGCGGCGACGGCCAGGTCGCGCGCCCGGAGCAGTCGCGCCAGCACCCGGACGTCGGCGGCGTCCAGCCCGGCGAGCGGGGACTTGAGCAGCCCGTGGGCGCGCTGGGCGTCGACGTACCCGCGCTCCTGGGGGTCGTCGGTGGTGAGGTGGAGCACCGCCGTCAGCGCGTCGACGAGGGTGCGCACGGCCGGCTCCTGGACCAGCGGGGTGTCGTCGGCGGCCACCTCGACCGGCACCCCGGCGGCGGCCAGGGACCGGCGCAGGCCGGGGATGGTGGTGCGGCCCGAGCGCACCAGCACCGCCATCTCCGCCCAGCCCACGCCGTCCTCGAGGTGGGCCCGGCGGAGCAGGTCGGCGAGGTGCTCGGCCTCGGCCCGGTCGGTGTCGAAGGTGAGCACCTGGACCCGACCGTCGCCGTGGTCGCCGACCGCGACCGGCGCGAGGAACGCCCGCCGGGCCTCCTCGTCGATGCTGCCGAGCAGCGGGAGCCGGGTGGCGACCCGCTGCGAGGCCCGGAGCAGCGCGGCGCCGAACCGGCGGGTGTTGCGCAGCACCACGACGTCGGCGCGCGCGCCGTCCGAGCGCGGGAAGGCGCTCGGGAACTCGAGGATCCCGCGCACCTCGGCGCCGCGGAACGCGTAGATCGACTGGTGGGGGTCGCCGACGACCGTGAGGTCGCGGCCGTCCCCGGCGAGGGCGCGGAGCAGCGCGACCTGGCCGGGGTCGGTGTCCTGGTACTCGTCGACGAAGACGTGGCGGTAGCGCCGGCGCAGCTCGTCGCGGTGCTCCTCGGCGACCAGCACCGCGCGCCGGATCAGGTCGGCGTAGTCGACCGCGCCGCGGCTGTCGAGGACGGTGAGGTACTGCTCGAGGAACTCGCCGGCCGCGACGTACTCCGGGAGGTCGTGCTCGAGCCCGAGCGCCCGCAGGTCGGGGCCCTCGAGGCCCTTCTCGCGGGCCCGGGCCAGCACCGCGTGCACCTCGGTGGCGAAGCCCCGGGTGCCGACGGCGCGGCGCAGCCCCGCGGGCCAGGTGACGGCCTCCGGGGCGTCGGAGAGCAGCTCCTGGAGCACGACGTCCTGCTCGGGAGCGCTGAGCAGCCGCAGCGGCCCCTCGTAGAGGTCGCTGGGGGCGAACTGGCGGATCAGCCCGTAGGCGAAGGAGTGGAACGTCGACCCGAGGCTGGTCGCCATCGTGCGCCCGATGCGGGCGCTGACCCGGTCGCGCAGCTGCTCGGCGGCCTTGCGCGAGAAGGTCAGGGCCAGCACCTCGTCGGGACGCGCGCCGCGGACCTCGACCCGGTCGACGATCGCCTCGACCAGCGTCGTGGTCTTGCCGGTGCCGGGCCCGGCCAGGACCAGCAGCGGCCCGCCCGGATGGTCGACCACGCGCTGCTGGTGCTCGTCGAGGACCGGGACGCGGGTGGCGACCTCCGGGCGCGCCAGCCGGTACGTCGTGGCGTCCGCCGCCCCGCCCGCCGCCCCGCCCGCCCTCGTCGCCCTGGTGGCCCCGGTCCTGCTCATGGCACCACTCCATCACGCGGCACCGACAAGGACGGGCCGACCTGCCACGATGACGCCATGAGCACCGGCCGCACCGTCGCGATCCTGGCCTTCGACGACATGGAGGTCCTGGACTTCGCGGGCCCCTACGAGGTCTTCAACGTCGCCGGCGAGCTCGGCGAGGGGGCGCCGTTCTCGGTGTTCTCCGTCGGGACCACCGGGGAGCCCGTGGTGGGACGGGGCGGCTTCACCGTCGTGCCCATGTGGTCCCTCGACGACGCGCCGGCGTCCGACCTGCTCGTGGTGCCGGGCGGCGCCGGGGCCCGCCGCCTCCTCGACGACGAGCGGCTGCTGGCCTGGGTCCGCGAGCGGGCCGCGGAGGTCGAGCTGCTGATGTCGGTGTGCACCGGCGCGCTGGTGCTCGGCGCGGCGGGGTTGCTGCGCGGGCTCCCCGCGACCACCCACCACGACGCGTACGACGAGCTCGCGACCCTCTCCCCCAGCACCGAGGTACGGCGCGGCCAGCGCTTCGTGCGGTCCTCGGAGAGGGTGCTGACCTCGGCCGGCGTCTCGGCCGGGATCGACGCCGCGCTGCACGCCGTCGAGGTGCTGGCGAGCCCTCGTACGAGGGACGTCACGGTCACCGAGATGGAGTGGGGCTGGCGGTCCTGAATCCGCGCCACGCCGCCAAATGGCGTACGGTCACGGCCGGACCGCGCCCCAACCGGGTACCGGACCGCAACACATCACTCACCAGGAGGACCCCGATGAACAAGACCGAGCTGCGCGACGCCATCGCCAAGGAGGCCGGGCTCACGAACGCCGAGGCCGACCGGGCGCTCGACGCCACCCTGTCCGCGATCACCCAGGCCGTCGCCTCCGGCGACAAGGTCTCGCTGACCGGCTTCGGCACCTTCGAGGCACGCGAGCGCTCCGCGCGCACGGGCCGCAACCCGCAGACCGGTGCGGAGATCCAGATCGCCGCCAGCACCGCGCCCGCCTTCAAGGCCGGCTCGGCGTTCAAGCAGGCCGTCGCCGGCAAGTGACCTTGCCGTGACGCCGCGGACGTCGTGCACTGCACGACGTCCGCGGCGGCCCAGCCCCGGCCCCGCTGGGCGCGAGAGCTTCATCGGCCGGCCGACGAACCTCTCGCCTGGACGACGAAGGTTCATCGTCCAGGCACCAGGTTCATCGGCCGGCCGATGAACCTTTCCCCGCCGCCTCAGCCCAGGTCGACGATCGCGGCGACCGGGCCCCCGCCGTCCGGCCCCTGGTGGGCCGCGGAGACCGAGACGAAGACCGCCGGGTCGCCGGTGACCGCCGCGGCCACGCCGCCGACGGCGGCCTTGATCTGGCGGTGCCAGTGCACGTCGGAGTCGTCGAGCATCGCGTTGCGGCGGCCCCGGACGGTGCCGTCCTGCGAGGCCTCGCACTTGAGGAACAAGTTGACCACCCGCCCGTCGAGGTCGGTGGGGTGCGGCCGCTCGGGCAGCTCGAGGCCCGCGACCCGGATCGCCTCCCACAGGCCGTCCTGGTCGAGCGCGTCGCGCATCACGGAGTGGCCGATCCGGTAGCGGCCGCCGACGCCCGTGGCGTTGCCGACCACGACCACCTGCGCGCGGTCGAGCTCGACGCCCGACGAGCAGGATGCGACCGCGGAGTACAGCGACCGGTCGCGCAGCACCTGCTCGTCCGTGGGCATCTCGATCTCGCCGAGCGCCACGGCGATGCCGAGCGCCGTGCCGCCGTTCGAGACGTCCATCGAGTAGAGGGTGTCCTCGGTGAACACGTCCTCGCCGCGCGACTTGGCGTCAGCGATCGTGCTCAGCGTGAGCAGCGGGGTCTTCGTCTGCACGTAGTGCACGTCGGCGGGGTCGCTGATCCCGGCCCGCTCCATCGCGACCCGGACGGCGTCGGCGACCTTGGTGATCATCCCCGTGCGGCCGATCTCCTCGGGCAGCAGCACCTCGCTCATCGCGAAGCCCACGGTCAGCCGGGGCTCGTCGGTGGGCTCGTAGGTGCCGTCGGGGACGGTGGCGAAGACGGTGGCGTGCGGGCTGATCACGCCGTCGGTGCCGCCCGACCAGACGATCGGCACGTGCGCGACCTGCTCGGGGTCCGCGCCCTTCTCGACCAGCACCTCGCGGAAGGCGCGGTCGGCGATGATCCGGGTGTAGTCGTTGACCCCGCCGTTGCCCTCGGTCTTCCCGATGATCGCCACGACGCGTGCGGCCTCCATGACGCCGTCGTCGATCAGCCTCGCGAGCTCGCCGGCGTCGGCGACGGAGTGGATCGGGACTTTGCGGACTTCGATGGCGCTGGGCATCAGGGCTTCCTCTCGGGTACGACGACGGTGCCGGCGGCGCCGTCGAGGGCATCGGTGATGTGCCGCAGGTCGGTGATCACGGCCCGCTCGCCGCCCTGCTCGACGAAGCGGCAGGCCGCCTCGACCTTGGGGCCCATCGAGCCGCCGGCGAAGTGACCCTCCGCGGCGTACGCCCGCATCGCGGCGGTGGTGACCTGCCCGACCGGCCGGGCAGCGGGCGTGCCGTGGCCGAGCACGGCGTTCGGGACGTCGGTGGCGACGACCAGCACCCCGGCGCCCAGGCCGTGCGCGAGCACGGCCGCGCCCAGGTCCTTGTCGATCACCGCCTCGACGCCGCGCAGCCGGCCGTCCTCGTCGGCGACGACCGGGATCCCGCCGCCGCCGTTCGCGACGGTGACGAACCCGGCCGCGACCAGCGCCGCGATCGCCTCGAGGTCGACCACCTCGAGCGGCTCCGGGGACGCGACGACGCGCCGCCAGCCCCGCTCCCCGCGGTCCTCCCAGGTCTCGCCGTGCTCGACGAGGACCTGCGCCTCCGCGGCCGGCAGGTAGCGCCCGACCGGCTTGGACGGGCGCGCGAACCCGGGGTCGTCGGAGGCCACGAGGGTGCGGGTGACCACGGCCGCCGTACGCCGGTCGACGCCGCGCTCGTGCAGGGCCGCGTCGAGCGCGTTCATCAGGACGAACCCGAGCGTCGCCTGGGTCTGGGCACCGCACCAGTCGAGCGGCACCGGCGGCACGACCGCGGCGGCCACCTCGTTCTTGACCAGCAGGTTGCCCACCTGCGGGCCGTTGCCGTGGGTGAGCACCACGTCGACGCCGCGCGCGACCAGGTCGGCGACCGCGTCGGCCGCGACGGCCGCGGCGGCGATCTGGTCGCCCGGGCGGACCCGGCCCTCCGCGCTGGCCATGGCGTTGCCGCCGAGCGCGAGCAGGACCCTCATGCGACGAACCTAGTGAGCGCCCCGGGGCCGGACACTGGCAGAAGTTGCCGACAAACCGCGCGTCCCTCAGCGGCCCCCGGCGACCCGCAGCGTCGTCCCGGTGACGTACGACGCGGCGTCGCTGAGCGCGAACGCCACCACCGCCGCGACCTCCTCGGGCTCCCCCGCACGGCCGAGCGGCACCAGCGGCCCGACCCGGTCGAGCCGGCCGGGCTCGCCGGCGTCCTCGTGGATCCGGGTCCGGACGATGCCCGGCGCGACCCCGACGACCCGGACCCCGTCGGCCGCGACCTCCTGGGCGAGGCCGAGTGTGAGGGCGTCGACGCCGGCCTTCGCGGCGGCGTACTGGACGTACTCCCCCGGCGAGCCCAGCGTCGCGGCGCCGGAGCTGATGTTGACCAACACCCCGCCGGCGCCGCCGTACGACCGGCCGAGCGCGCGGACCGCCGCACGCGCGACCAGCAGGGCCGAGGTGAGGTTGAGGTCGACCGTGCGCCGGACGACCTCGACCGGGGTCTCCGCGAGCGGCCCGAGGTGGAGGGTCGCGCCGGCGTTGTTCACGACACCGGCGAGCGGCCGCGCGGCCGCGGCGAAGAGCGTGTCGACGGCGTCCGGGTCGGTGAGGTCGCCGGGCACCAGGACGGCCGTGGCGCCGAGCGCGGCGACCTCGTCGGCGCACGCGGTCGCCGCGTCGGCGTCGGAGTGGTAGCCGAGCACCAGGTCGTGCCCGTCGGCAGCGAGCCGGAGGGCCACCGCCCGGCCGATGCCGCGGGTGCCGCCGGTGACGAGGGTGAGGGGACGGAGGTGAGGGCGCACCCGACGATCAGAACACGACGGGCGCCTCTAGTCGTCGAACGGCAGGCCCCACCACCTGCTGAGCGGAAGGACGACGACGAGCTCCAGCACGAAGGCCACGGCCAGCGTCGCTCCCACCGTCGACGCGACGTCGGCCAGCCCGGGAGAGCCGTGGGCGAGCGAGAACAGCAGCACGACGGACAGCGGCAGGAGGAACTGGACGAGCAGGCCCACGGCGACGAGGGCGACGACAGCGACGGCGGCGACCGCGACCAGGAGCACCGAGCTCAGGTCCCAGCGTCCGTCCTCACCACTGTCCTCCTCGCTCGTCCCGAGCTCCCGTTCGCCCTCGGCATCGGCATCGGCCTCGACCTCGACCTCGATGGTGGCGGGCACCTTCGTCCGACGCCAGAGCCAGAGAGCACCCAGGACGGCGGCGGTCACGACCGTCACGAGCGTTGCGTCCCCCCGGTTCCACTCGAGGATCCATCGGCCGGAGAGGAAGACCGCAGCGGACGTCGGCACGGCGAGGCTCAGCACCTCCAACGTCACCTTGCGTCGCACCTGCCTGCGCCGGTCGAGCACGTCGGCTCCTCCTGCTCGTTGCCGCCGGAGCACATCCGTCCCGGCTCCGACCAGGACGAGGGAGGCTACCGGCCCCCGGGGACCTCGGAGGCAGGATTACGGGGAAGACGTCTGATCCTCCGGACAGCCCGGACACGACGAACGGCCGGCACCCCGAGGGGTGCCGGCCGTCCGCAGGTGGTGCGTCAGGTCAGCGGATCCGGACCTGCAACCGGGCCTTGCTGGCCTTCACCTGGTCGGAGCCGGCGTACGTGGCCACGATCTTGTGCTTGCCCTTGCTCAGGCGCAGGGTCACGGTCTTGGACTTCCCGGACGACACCTTGACCACCCTGGCGGTCTTGCCGTTGTCCGAGAGGACCACGGTCCCGCGGGTGGCCAGGTCCGGCACCTTGAAGGTGATGGTGACCTTCGCCTTGCCCTGGCCCTTCTTGACCTTGCCGACCTGCTTCACCGTCAGCTGCAGCGACGACGCCGCCTTGGCCGGCTGCGGCGCAGGGGCGACCACAGGCTCGCCCTTCGGGCCGGCCCAGTGCAGCGCACGCGCCGCCTGGCTCATCCCGCCCTTGGGGTGGTTGCGGAAGAACACCGAGGTGCCGAAGACGACCGTTCGGGCACCCGAGGCGATCTCGTTGGAGACCACCGAGGCCTTGCCGGCTGCGCCCTCGGGGCCGTTGGTCGCGTTCGTGCCGCGCCAGTGGCCGGCGAGGAACGGGTCCGTGGCGTCGTAGCTCTGAGCGACCTCGACGCCCTCGCCCAGCCCGGTGAAGGAGAACGCCGGGTAGATGAACGACGTGTCCTGGGCGTACGGCGCGAGGATCGAGTCCGCCGGGGTGTCGACGGCGACGATGCCGTTGCCCGACCCGTTGCCGTTGACCACGGTGCCGGTCAGCAGCCCGAAGGAGACCGCGGCGTTGAAGCCGTTGTTCGTGCGACCGAGCAGCGAGCCGCCGCGGTTGACGAAGTCCTGGACGGCCGTGCGGGCCACCGAGGGGTTCGCCGGGTTGAAGCCGGAGGCGATCCACAGGACGTCGACGTCCTTGAGCAGCGTCGCGTCGGCGTTAAGCGAGGCCACGGACAGCGCCACCAGGTCGTCGAACCCGAGCTCGAGCAGCGAGAGCCGGTCGTCCTGGGTGCCGACGTACCCGATGGTCAGGTCGCTGAGCGCCTTGGTGCCCTCGTCGTCGAGCGCCATCAGGTCCGCCTTCGAGGCGGCCTCGACGGCGATGTCGTTCTCCTCGGCGGCCGCGGCCACCGCATTGGCCGACTCGGGGCCGACGACGACACTGCCGTCCTCGAGCATCGAGACCTTGACGCCGCCCTCCAGCAGGTCGTTGACCGTCCGGAAGTCCGCGACACCGGCGACGTCGAAGGTGAGGTAGTCGGCCTTGGCCGGCACGCCGGCGTTGGCCGTGGCGGTCGTGATCGGGGTGGTCGCGCCGAGCGGCGCGTCCTGGGTCAGGCCGACCTTGTCGACGGTCGCGCCCCACGTGTAGGAGTAGCTCCAGGCCGAGATGTCGTACATCGACGGCACCTTCGCGGAGATGTCCTCACCGAGGTCGAGCAGCGAGTTGGCCAGGCCGCGCAGCGGCTGGTGCATGTCGACGACGTAGGAACCCTTCGGGTACGTCGTGCCGCCGACGGTCGTGGCGGCGTCCAGCGTGCCGACCTCGATGTCGTGGAACAGCAGCTGCCGCACCAGGGCGGCGGCGTCGCTCGCGGACCGCTGGTCCTCGCCGACGGGGATGACGTAGGCGCGCGGCAGGGTCACCGGCTCCTGGTCGTCCGCCACGTCCCAGAGCGGCTGCCACTGGGTGGGGCCGGGGACCGAGCCGACCTCGTCCACCGTCAGGGCGTCCTTGGGCTCGCCAGCGGAACCGCGACGGAAGACCTCGATCTGGTTCTTCAGCATCTCCCGCGCGTTCGCGGTGCTGTTCATGTAGCCGACGATGCTCTCCATCGTCTCGAGGGCGACCTCGGTGTTGATCGCCGCCCGCTCCGGGGTCTGCCGGCCACCGGCCGCGCCGCGGCCCAGGGGCAGCTCCACGGTCGCCGAGGCGGCGCCGAAGAACGCGGCGTACTGCGCGGTGAAGATCGGCGGGAAGTCGTCCCAGCCGTCGGGGGTGTCGCGGTAGGGGATCTTGATGTGGGCGGTGTCGGGCCCGGTGTTGGTCTGGGAGACCTGGCGGGTGGTCACGTTGAAGTACGTGTTGCCCGGGATGGCGGCGGCGACGACGTCCTGCTCGACCTTGAGCGCGAGCGCGTAGTTGTGCGGCATGTAGAGGTCGTACTCGTAGTTCGAGCCGTGCGGCGGGCCGGTGGGCTCCATCTGGAGCACGCTGGTGTAGCCGTGGAAGTCGGCCGCGTAGATCGGCTGGATGGCCTGCGCCTGCCGGATGAACGACTGCGTCTCCGGCGTGGAGTTGGTGATCATGTCGCGGTTGGGGTCCAGGCCGATCGCCGTGGCGCGCGTGGCGTTGGTGCGGCCGTCGGGGTTCAGCGACGGGGAGAAGTAGAGCCGGTTGTTGCGCAGGATGCTGCCGACCTCGGACATCGGAGCGGTGGCGAGCCACTCGATGTACTGCATCGCAGCGTCGGTGCCCTCCCACTCGTTGCCATGGATGTTGTTGCTGATCCAGACCGGCGTCTTGTACTGCGCGAGCAGGTCGGTGTCGGCTGCGGCAGCGGTCGGGTCGGTCTTGATCTTCTCGCGCCAGGCGGTCTGCTGCGCGGTGTCCTCCGCGCGCTCCGGGGCGGTGAGGGTGACCAGGTAGAGGTCACGGCCCTGGGTGGACTGCCCGACGACCTGGGTGGAGATCCGGTCGCTCTTGCCCATCAGCTCGACCAGCTTCGGCGCCAGGTCGGGGTGACCCAGCAGCGCGGCGGTGTGCGCGGCGTCGTCCGGGTTGTCGCGGTACAGCCGCAGCTCCGGCTGGTAGGGGTACGACGTCGGCATGTCGATCGGGTCGCCGGCGGCCGGGGCGGCCACAGCCGCCTGCACGACCTGCGCCTTCTTCCCGGGCTCGGCGGTGGTGGCGGTGCCGGGGCCGCGGCCGCCGTCCGCAGTGGCGCCGGCTCCTGCCGGCTCAGCCGCGGCCGGGAGGCCGACGGAGGTCAGCACCGACGAGGCCGCGAGGGCCAAGCCGGTCACGCCGATCAGAGCGCGTGATTTCCTCACTGAATGACTCGATTCTGTCGTGTTCCGTGATGGCTCCGGCCGCCCGCGGCCGGGTCGAACGCGTGCCAGGCTGTCTGACAATGCGCCTGTTTCGCCCGAAGTCACAGGGTGTTAACAGAACTTCTCGACCTGTGGTCACCGGTTGCGGCCGGGGCCGGGGCGCTATAAGCGCGGCGCTCACCGGCGCGCGGGCGCACCGTCGTACCAGCCGGCCAGCCGGCCGTGGTCGCTGACGGCGCGCAGCCGCCGCTCGATCGCGGCGCCGTCCTCGCGGGGCGCGGCGACCAGCACCTGGTCGCCGGCGCGCAAGTCGGTGGAGGGGCTGGGCGCGAAGATCTCGCCGGCGCGCACGAGCAGGGAGACCGCGGCGCCGGGCGGGAGCCGCAGCTCCGCGATCTCCACGCCGACCATCCGCGACCGTTCGGGGACGGCGAACTGCAGCAGCGAGGCGTCGAGGGCGTCGAGCGCCGCCGACTCGATGGCGACGTCGCGCGGGTTCTGCGGGCGGGTGGCCCCGGTGCGCCGCGCGACCCACGGCAGGGTCGGCCCCTGCAGCAGGGTGAAGAGGACGACGAGCAGGAAGACCACGTCGAAGACCCGCTCCGCGCCGGGCAGGCCGACGCTCATCGGGATCGTGGCCAGCACGATCGGGACGGCTCCGCGCAGGCCGGCCCAGCTGACGAAGACCTGCTCACGCCACGGCATCCGGAACGGCGTGGTGCACACCAGCACCGAGACCGGGCGCGCGACGAGGGTGAGCGCGGCGCCCACGACCAGGGCGGTGGGCAGCGCCTCGAGCAGTCGACCGGGGCTGGCGAGCAGGCCGAGCAGGATGAACAGCCCGATCTGGGAGAGCCAGGCCAGCCCCTCGGCGAAGGAGGCGGTGGCGGACCGGTGCGGCAGCCGGGAGTTGCCCAGCACCAGGCCGGCGACGTAGATCGCCATGATCGGGCTGCCGCCGGCCACCCCGGAGACCGCGAAGGCGAGGAAGGCGATCGCCAGCGTCGCCAGCGGGTAGAGGCCCGAGGCCGGGAGCGCGCTGCGCCCGAGCGCCCAGGCACCGGCCCACGCCACCAGCCCGCCCACGAGCACCCCGACGAGGAGCTGGAACCCGATCTGCCCCGCGATCCCGAGCGGCCCCGACGTGCTCCAGGCGTCCGAGGTGACGACGGTGACCAGGATGATCACCGGCGGGTCGTTGAAGCCCGACTCCGCCTCCACCACGGCGCGCAGCCGGCCCCGGACCGGCATCCTGCGCAGCACCGAGAACACCGCGGCCGCGTCGGTCGAGGAGGCGACCGCGCCCAGCACGATCGCGGTCCGCAGGTCGACGTCCAGGACGAGGAGGACCAGGCCGCTGGTGACGGTGACGCTCACGAGGACGCCGACCGTCGCGAGCACGCCGGCCGTCGCCGCCACCGGGCGCACGGTCCGCCAGTCGGTCGTGAAGCCGCCCTCCGCGAGGATCACCGCCAGCGCGACCGTGCCGATCACCATGGTCAGGTCGGCGTCGTCGAACCGGAGGCCGAGGCCGCCCTCCCCCAGCGCGAGCCCGATCGCCAGGTAGATCAGCAGGCTCGGGAGGCCCGCCCGGCTGGTGATCCGCACCGCCGCGACGGCGGCCAGCAGCACGACCGCGCCGACCAGGACGACGACGTCGAGGTCGGCGACGGTCACGGGACGGGCCTGAGCACCACGTCGAGCCCGACGACCTGCAGGTCGCGCACGGCCACCCGGCCCAGGTCCGCCACGTCCCGGTCGCCGACGGCGCGGGCGAGCTCGTCCTCCAGGTCGGCCTCCGCGTCGGCGCGCGCCCGGTCCAGGACGTCGGCGGGGTCGCCGGGACACGGCGGCTCCACCGGGACGGACGCCTCGGCGAGCAGCCGTACGTCGTGCCCGTCGCGGGTCGTGGCCCGCACGGTGACCGCCAGCGGCTCGGCGTCGAGCGGCACCACCTCGACCACGTCGAGCAGCGGCCAACGCCAGGTCGGCCCGCCGCCGACGACGCGGCGGACCACGCCGCGCCGGCTGACCACCAGGACGTGGTCCGGCGGCGTCCACCGCACGCTGGCGCCGGCGAGCACGACCAGGAGGGGGAGCACGAGGAGGAACACCAGGACCGTTGCCGTCGGCTCCTCCATGTCGCCTCCTGTCCGTGCTCGTCCGGCACTGTCGAGTCTGCTTCTCCGGGCGGCCGTTCTCCATGGGGGCTACCACCCATCTCCGCCCGGCGCCGCGGCGGCGCTCGTGGCAGGGTGGCGGGGTGCGCACCGAGACGCTCCCCCTGTACTGGCGGGTGTGCCTGATCAACGGCACCGTGTTCCTCGCCGGGACGCTCGCGCTGCTGCTCTCGCCCGCGAGCGTCTCGCAGCGCCCCCTGGTCTCCGAGGCCGTCGTGCTCACGCTCGGGCTGACGCTGACGCTGGTCACCAACGCGCTGCTGCTCCGCGCCAGCCTCGCGCCCATCGACCGGGTGGCCCGGCAGATGGCCACCGTCGATCTCCTCGAGCCGGGACAGCGGCTCGAGACCGGGGGCGGCGGGGTCGGCGGGCGGCTGGTCGCCAGCTTCAACGCGATGCTGGACCGGCTCGAGGAGGAGCGGCGCAGCAGCGACGCCCGCGCGCTGGCCGCCGAGGAGGACGAGCGGCACCGGATCGCCCAGGAGCTGCACGACCAGGTCGGCCAGCAGCTGACCGTGGTGCTGCTCGGGCTCAAGCAGGTCCAGCAGCGCGCCCCCGCCGACCTGGTAGAGGAGCTGGAGCTGGTGCGCGAGAGCGCCCGCGCCAGCCTCGACGACGTGCGCCGGGTGGCGCGGGAGCTGCGCCCCGGCGTGCTCGACGACCTCGGGCTGCACAGCGCGCTCGCGTCGCTGGCGACCGGCTTCTCCGCGCACGGCGGGGCCGCGGTGCGCCGGTCGATCGCGCCGGGGCTGCCGGCGCTGCCGCCGGCGACCGAGGTGGTGGTCTACCGGGTCGCCCAGGAGGCGCTCACCAACGCGGCCCGGCACGCCGCCGCCGCCCACGTCGAGCTGACCCTGCAGCGGCTCGGCGACCGCGTCGAGCTCGTCGTCCAGGACGACGGCCGCGGGCTGCCCGACGGCGCGACCGGGGCCGGGCTGCGCGGCATGCGGGAGCGGGCCCGCTCGGTCGGGGGCGAGCTGGCGGTCACCGGCTCCCCGGGCCACGGCACCCGGGTACGGCTGACCGTGCCGGTCGCGGGCGGACCGGCGTGAGCGTCCGGATCCTACTGGCCGACGACCACGCGCTGGTGCGCCGCGGCGTACGCCTCATCCTGGAGCAGGAGCCGGACCTGGAGGTCGTGGCCGAGGCGGGCGACGGCGCGGAGGCGGTCGCCCTGCTGCGCGAGGTGCCGGTCGACCTGGTGATCCTGGACATCGCGATGCCGCGGATGACCGGGCTGCAGGCGGCTCGCGAGATCGGCCGCCGCCGCGAGCCGCCGCGGGTGCTGATGCTCTCGATGCACGACAACGAGCAGTACTTCTTCGAGTCGCTCAAGGTGGGCGCCAGCGGCTACGTGCTGAAGTCCGTGGCCGACGAGGACCTGGTCGCGGCCTGCCGGTCCGCGATGCGCGGGGAGGCCTTCGTCTACCCCGGCGCGATGAGCGCGCTGGTGCGCGACTACCTCGACCGGCTGCGGCGCGGCGAGCGGGTGCCGATGACCGCGCTGACCGAGCGGGAGAACCAGGTGCTCAAGCTGATCGCCGAGGGGTCGTCGTCCAAGGAGATCGCCGCGGCGCTGACGATCAGCGTCAAGACCGTGGAGCGGCACCGCGCCAACATCCTCGCCCGGCTGGGCATGCGGGACCGGACGCAGCTGGTGCGCTACGCGATCCGGGCGGGGCTGGTCGAGCCGTAGCGGAGACGCGTCAGCGGATCCGCTGATGGTGGTCGAGCGAGCCGCGCGACCGAGGCACGAGGTCGCGACCGGCGTGTCGAGACCCGGTCGCTCTCGCGATCACATCGCGTCCACGTCGGCGTGCGTCGCGCCGCCGGAGAGCCGGGCGTACCCGGGGCCGCGGTCGAAGAACGCCTCGACCGGGGGGCGGCCGGCGCGCTCGGCGGCGGTGGCGGCCTCGTCGTACGCCAGGTCGTCGGTCTCGAGCGAGCCGGTCAGCACCACGCCGTACGACGCGCGGGCGGCGTCCGGCGAGACCTTGTGCCACCGGACGTCGCGGACGACGAGGGCCGGGTCGCGCGCCAGCGGGTCGCCCCAGCCGCCGCCCCCGGTGGTGCGGATCCGGATCAGCTCGCCCGCGGCCACCGGCTCGGCGTCGGCGAGCGCGTCGACCTCCCGCTCGCGGGGGCCGCCCGGATCGATCGTGACCCGGAACGGCGACCCGGCGCGGCCGCCCCGGACACCCCAGCAGGACAGGATCGAGCGGTCCGCGATCGACATGAAGTGCGCGTCCCGGAGCATCCGGACCTGCTTCTCGTACCCGAGCCCGCCGCGGAACTCCCCCGCTCCCCCGCTGTCCACCGCCAGCGACAGCGACTCGACCCGGAACGGGAAGCGCGCCTCGGTGAACTCGGTCGGCAGGTTCCGGCTGTCGGGCACCACGTGGATGGTGTCCTCGCCGTCGGCGTAGTAGCGACCGCCGGAGCCGCCGCCGAGCACCTCGCGCATCAGGTACGGCCGGCCGTCGCGGTCCTCGCCGTAGACGCCGGTGTAGCGGATCGTCTCCTGGTCGGCCGGCATCCGCCCGTCGACCGCCTTGGCGACCACGCCGGCGAGCACGCCGAGCAGCCGGAGGATCACGAAGGTGCGGGCATTGGTGGGGGCCGGGAAGACCGGGGTCAGCAGCGTCCCGGGCTCGGGGAACCGCATTTCGAGCAGCGGCACCACGCCCTCGTTGACGTCGAGCTCGGCCATCCGCTCGGGGCTCTCCGCGAGGTTGCGCAGGACGGGCGCCAGCCACTTCGCCAGGAAGACGCCGTCCGAGGCGTCGCCGGCGTGGTTGATCGGGCCCTTCGCCTGCGGGCCGGTGCCGTCGAAGTCGAGGACCAGCCGCTCGCCGCCCGGGTCGTCGGCGGGCGTGCGGGTCAGGGTGATCCGCTGGGTGTGCAGCCGCGGCTCGTCGACGCCGTCGTGCTCGGCGTAGTCCTCCCAGACCCAGGTGCCGACCGGGATCTGGGAGAGGATCTCGCGGCGGTACGTCGTGGTGGTGCGGTCGATGATCGCGTCGAAGCACGCCTCGACCGCGGCCACGCCGTACCGGTCGAAGAGCTCGCCGAGGCGGCGCGCGCCCATCAGGCAGGCCGAGCACTCCGCGTCGAGGTCGGCCGAGAGCGACTCCGGCATCCGGCTGTTGCGGGTCATGATCGTCAGCGCCGCGCGGTTGGGGACGCCGGCGTCCCACAGCCGGATCGGCGGCACCATCAGCCCCTCCTCGAAGACGCTGGTGGCGTGGCTGGGCATCGACCCCGGGACCGCGCCGCCGATGTCGTCGTGGTGGCCGAAGGCCTGCACGAACGCCACGACGCGACGGTCCTCCTCGTCCCCCGCGAAGACCGGGACGGTGACGCACAGGTCGGGCAGGTGGCCGATGCCGCCCTCGGAGCGGTAGACGTCGTTGTGGAAGAACACGTCGCCCTCGCGCATCTCCGCGATCGGGAAGTCGCGCGCGACCGGGTGGACCAGGGCGGAGTACGAGCGGCCGGTGAGCTTGCGCAGCAGCCGGTCGTGGATGCCGGCGCGGAAGTCGTGCGCGTCGCGGATCATCGGGCTGCGGCTGGTCCGCGCGATCGCCGTCTCGACCTCCCGCTCGACGCTGGCCAGCGAGCCCTGGACGATCTCGACCAGCACCGGGTCGGCGGCCGCGCCGCGGTCGTCGGTGAGGAAGCCGAAGGGGAACTGCGTGGGGGCACGGCGGCTCATGCGCGGCCCACGATCAGGTTGAGGTGCTCGTCGACCCGGGCCGCGAACCCGGGGTGCAGCGGCACGGTGGAGCCGAACTCCTCGATGATCGCCGGGCCGGTCACGGTCGCCCCGGGCGGGAGGTCGGTGCGCTGGACGATGCGGGTCTCGGCGTACCCGTCGTCGGCGTCGAAGCAGACCGCCCGGGTGGGATCCCCCCAGGACGTCTGCCGGTCGGCGACCTCGTGCCGCCGGATCTCCGGGCGCGTGATCGGCCCGATCCCGGAGACCCGGAGGTTGACCCACTCGACCTGCTGGGTCGGATCGCCGGCGAAGTCGTAGCCGTAGAGCGCGCGGTGCTCGGCGTGGAAGGCCGCGGCGACCGCCGCGGGGTCGAGCGGACCGGGGGCGACCGGCACCCGCACCTCGAACGCCTGGCCGAAGTAGCGCAGGTCGGCGGTGCGCGCGAAGACGTGCTCCGCCGGGGCGAAGCCCTCGGCCTCCAGCGCCGAGGCGGCGCGCGCCGTGAGGCCGTCGTACACCTGCTCGACGACGGCGGGGTCGAGGGCGTCGGCGAGGGCGACGTGGGTCTGCACGTGGTCGTCCTTGACGTCGACGGTGAGCAGCCCGAACGCCGAGACGTTGCCGGGGTCCGGCGGCACCAGCACGGTCGGGACGCCGAGGACGTCCATCAGCCGGCACAGCAGCAGCGACCCGGAGCCGCCGAAGGTGACCAGCGCGAAGTCGCGGACGTCGAGCCCGCGCTTGACCGTGACCTGGCGCAGCGCGTTGGCCTGGTTCCAGGCCGAGATCTCCAGGACGCCGGCGGCGCACGCCTCCGGGGAGAGGTCCAGCTGCTGTGCGAGCGCCGCGACGCCGGCGCGGGCGGCCTCGACGTCCAGCGGGATCTCGCCGCCCAGCAGGTGCGGGGGGATCCGGCCGAGCACGACGTGGGCGTCGGTGACGGTCACCTCGGTGCCGCCCCGGCCGTAGCAGAGCGGCCCGGGGTCGGCGCCCGCCGAGCGCGGCCCGACCTTGAGCGCTCCCTCCGGCGAGAGCCAGGCGACCGAGCCGCCGCCCGCGCCGACCGTGACGACGTCGATCATCGGGATCTTCGACGGGAACGCGCCGACCGAGCCCTCGGTGGTGAGCGTCGGCTCGCCGTCGACGACCACGCTGACGTCGGTGGAGGTCCCGCCGCCGTCGGAGGTGAGCACCCGGTCGAAGCCCGCGACCTGGGCGATCAGCGCCGCGCCGAGGGCGCCGGCCGCCGGCCCGGAGAGCACGGTGGTGATCGGCTGGTGCACGACCTCCGCGGCCGAGAGCACCCCGCCGTTGCTCTTCATCACGTGGAAGGGCGGACTGTCGTAGGCCCGCAGCCGCTCGCTGATCGCGGCGACGTACGCCGAGAGCCGCGGCTTGACCGCCGCGTCGACGAGGGTGGTCATCGCGCGCTCGTACTCGCGGTACTCGCGCAGCACCTCGCTGGACAGCGAGACCACCGCGTCGGGGTGCTCCTCGCGCAGCACCTCCAGCATCCGCTGCTCGTGGGCCGGGTCGGCGTACGCGTGCAGGAAGCAGACGCCCAGCGTCGAGACGCCCTGGTCGCGGAACCACCGGGCCACCTCGCGGGCGCCGTCCTCGTCGAACGGCCCCACCTCGGCGCCGTCGGCGTCCAGCCGGCCCTCGACGCCGCGGACCAGGTCGCGCGGCACGATCCGGGGCGGCTTCACCCAGAAGTAGGAGTTGCCGTAGCCGTCGGGCACCGACTGGCGGGCGATCTCGAGCATCGCCTCGTAGCCGGTGTTGGTGATGAAGCCCAGGCGGTCCACCTTGCCCTCGAGGAGCTGGTTGGTCGCCACCGTCGTGCCGTGGCTGACCGCGGAGACCGCGTCGCCGTCGGCGCCCATCAGGCCGAGGACCTTCTCGATGCCGGCGAGGAACCCGTCAGCGGGGTCGGCGGGCGTCGAGGGGGTCTTGGTGGTGACCAGCTCGCCGCTGTCCTCGTCGAGGGCGACCACGTCGGTGAACGTCCCCCCGGTGTCGATCCCGATCCGGATCCGGCGCGCGGCTGCCATGGCCACGATCCAACCGTCCCGGCACCCCCGCGGCCATCGGCACACCTTCACGCATCGGGAGCGCGGTCGTTGTAGACCCCGGCCTCCTCCTGGCCCGACAGCCGCTGGATGGCGGCCATCACCTCGTCGGTGAGCTCGCGCCGGGCCCGGCCGGGCGGTACGCCGTCGAACCGGTCGCCGGGCACGATCGGCTCGCCGAAGGTGACCGTCACCGGGACGACGCGCGGCAGCCGGGCGCCCACCGGCTGGAGCCGCTCGGTGCCGGTGAGGCCGACGGGGACGACGGGGCAGCCCGCGGTCAGCGCGAGGTGCGCGACGCCCGTCCGGCCGCGGTAGAGCCGGCCGTCCCGCGACCGGGTGCCCTCGGGGTAGACGCCGAACGCGCCGCCGGCGGCGAGCACCTCGAGCGCCGTGCCGAGGCTGGCCAGCGCGGCCTTGGTGTCGTCGCGGTCCACCGGCAGCATGCCGATCCCCTCGAACCACAGCCGGCTGAGCGTGCCGCGCACGCCGGTGCCGGTGAAGTAGTCGGACTTGGCGAGGAACGAGACCTTGCGCGGCACCACGATCGGGATGACCAGCGAGTCGGCGAAGCTCAGGTGGTTGCTCGCCAGCAGCACCGGGCCGGTCGGCGGGACGTTGTCGAGGCCGTGGACCGTCGGCCGCCAGATCGCCTTCGCGGTCGGCGCGACGACGGTGTGCACGACCGAGTAGACCTCCATGCGGGCCAGCATGGTGGTTACCGGCGGGAAAGACGAAGGGCCCCTGCGGGTATGAGTCGCAGGGGCCCTTCCGCAGCCCCCGGAGGGGCCACGCTGACCGGCCGGTGGTGCTCCGGTCGACCGCTCCTCGACTCGGGTCCCGGGGGCGCCACCACCGCGCCTCCGCGCCGGGCGAACCCGACGTACGGACCCTCGTCTCCGAGCCGTCCCGCTCTCCCCGAGGGGAGTGCGTGGGAGAAGTTCTACGCCGCCCGGGAGCCGCCGCGCCAGGGTTCTCCCCACATTCCGATGGTTTGTCCCGCCCTCCACAACTCGTCCACAACCGCGCCCGGCGTTTTCCACAGGTTTCTCCCCCGCTGGTGGAGAACCGGTCCAGACCACCGGCCCGTCCCGCGTCAGTCCTCCTGGAGGCTGCCGACCCGCCGGAGCACCGGGGCGGCGAGGACGCCGTGCAGGAAGACCGAGGCGACGATGGTGAAGGCGACGGTCGACCACAGCCAGTTGTCGCCGAGGGCGGGGTCCTCGCCGGCGGCGTAGGCGAGGTAGTAGATCGAGCCGATCCCCCGGACGCCGAAGAACGCCGCGGCGGCCTGCTGGGGGCGGGTCAGCCCGCCGGTCTGGTGGGTACGGCGGGCGAAGGCGGCGAGCGAGACGAACCCGAGCACCGGGCGGATCACCAGCAGCAGCGCCAGGCCGATCGCGACCCCGCGCCAGTCGAGCTCCTCGAGCAGCCCGCGGGTCAGCGCGATCCCGAGGACGAGCAGCACGAAGAGCGTCAGCAGCCGCTCCAGCCGCTCCACCACCTCGTGCATCGCGGCGTGGTAGTCGTGCGAGCGCTCCGCGGAGCGGAAGGTCATCGCGCACGCGAAGACGGCGAGGAAGCCGTAGCCGCCGACGACCTCGCCGACGCCGTACGACAGCACGAGGGCGGCCAGCGCCAGCAGCGACTCCCCCCGCTCGGCCACCCGCAGGGACGGGCTGCTCGCCCGGAACGCGATGAACGCCAGGCCTCGTCCGATCGCGATGCCGGCGACGACGCCGATGACCACCTTCGCGACCAGGTAGAACCCGAGCCACTCCAGCCCCCACCACCCGAGCGAGCCCTCGGCGGCGAGCAGGATCGCGAGGTAGACGAAGGGGAACGCCAGGCCGTCGTTGAGGCCCGCCTCGGAGGTGAGCGTGAAGCGCAGCTCGTCGCGCTCGTCGACCTCGTGGTCGTCGCCGGTCTGCGGCCCCGCGACCTGCACGTCGCTGGCCAGCACCGGGTCGGTCGGGGCCAGCACCGCCCCGAGCAGGACGGCGGCGGCCACGGGCAGGCCGGCGAGCCACCCGAACAGAGCCACGGCGCCGATGCACAGCGGCATCCCGATCCCGAGCAGCCGCCAGGTCGGCGCCCACCCGGCCCAGCTGCTCCGGTTGCGCACCTCGAGCGGGCGGTCGAGCGCGAGCCCGACGCCCATCAGCGCGACGATCACGACGAGCTCGGTGACGTGCTCGATCTGGGCGCGGTTCTCCTGCGGGTCGAGCGGGAGCCCGTCCGGCAGCGAGGTGATGCCGAGCAGCATCCCCACCCCCACCAGGACCATCGGGGCGGAGATGGCCCAGCGGTGCAGGAGTGCGGGCAGGACGATCGCGAGGAGCAGACAGCCTCCCGCGACGACGTAGACGAGGTCGGCGGTCACCCGGGTGAGGTACCCACCACCCCACCCCCGTCCGCACCGGCCCCGGCGAACGCCTCCGCACACGCGGCCGCGACCTCGAGCAGCCACCGGTCCGCGCCGTGCGGCGCCACCAGCTGGACGCCGACCGGCAGCCCCCCGGTCGTCCGGCCGGCCGGGACGGCGATGGCGGGGCAGCCGGTGACCGTGACGTGGTACGCCGAGCGCATCCAGTCCAGGTACGTCGCCATCGGCCGCCCGTTGATCTCGGTCGGGAACTCCTGCTCGACCGGGAACGGCGGCACCTGCGAGACCGGCAGGAGCAGCAGGTCGTGGTCGCGGAAGAACAGCCGCATCCGCTCGCCGAGGGTGGTGCGCCGGGTGTACGCGCGGGCGACGTCGGCGCCGGTGAGGTGCTCCCCGAGCCGGATGTTGTCCGCGAGCGAGGCCTTGAGCCCGTCCGGGTGCGCGGCCAGCAGCGGCCCGAGCTTGGCCTGCAGGTGCCAGGCGCGCAGGGTGCGGAACGTGTCGTCGGCCTCCGCCAGGTCGGGGTGGGCGGACACCACCCGGCTGCCCGCCCGCGCCAGGGTCGCCGCCGCGGCCTCGACCACGGCGGCGACCTCGTGGTCGACCTCGAACGCGCCCCCCAGGTCGACCGAGACGGCGACCCGCAGGCCGCGCAGCGCGTCGGTGCCGGGGGGCACCGGCTGGGCGAACCCGCGGCCGGGGTCGCCGAGCGCCTGCGGCGCGCGCGGGTCGGGCCCGGCGAGCACGCCGAGCAGCAGCGCCAGGTCGTCGACGGTGCGCGCCATCGGCCCGCTCACCGACGTGGTCTCCCACTGGTTGTACAGCGGCCACTCCGGCACCCGCCCCAGGCTCGGGCGCAGGCCGATGACCCCGCAGAACGACGCGGGGTTGCGCAGCGAGCCGCCCATGTCGGACCCGTCGGCCAGCGGCACCATGCCGGCCGCAAGCGCGGCCGCCGCTCCCCCGCTCGACCCGCCCGCGCTCCGGCTCGGGTCGTGGGGGTTGCGGGTGGTGCCGAAGACCCGGTTGAAGGTGTGCGACCCGGCCGCGAACTCCGGCACATTGGTCTTGCCGATCAGCACCACCCCGGCCCGGCGTACCCGCTCCACGATCAGGTCGTCGGCGTCGGGCACGTGGTCGGCGAACAGCGGGGACCCGTACGTCGTGCGCCAGCCCGCCGCGGCGTGGGTGTCCTTGACCGCGAACGGCAGGCCGTGCAGGGCGCCGAGCCGGCCGCCGGCGGCCTGGTAGCGGTCCGCCTCGTCGGCCCCGGCCCGGGCGCGGTCGACGTCGAGGCTGACGATCGCGTTCAGCACCGGGTTGACGGCGGCGATCCGCTCGAGGTGCAGCTCGAGGAGCGCGCGGGCGGAGACCCGGCCCTCCCGCACGGCCGCCGCCATCGCGCGGGCGCCCGACCAGACGGTGAGGTCGTGGCTCACCGCCGCCTCGTGACCAGGCCGCCCGCGGCGACGCCGAGCAGCACCAGCCCGGCGCCGACCGCGACCCCCTTGACGAAGTCGTCTCCGGTCGAGCCGGTCGAGGGACGGGGCGCGGTGAACACCGTCGAGGGCGGGGCCGCGGGGCTCTCGCCGTCGGTCGGCGCCGGGGCGTCCTCCTGCTCGACCAACGAGCGGGCCACGTTGTCGAAGAACTCCCCCGCCATCCGGCGCGAGACGCTGGTGAGCATCCGCTGGCCGACGCCGCCGACCATGCCGCCGACGACCGCGTCGGCGTCGTAGGAGACGCGGGTGCCGCCGTCGTCCTCCGCGAAGGCGACCGTGACGGTGGCGTCGACGGTGCCCGGCCCGCCCGCCCCGGACAGCCGCATCACCAGCGACGCGGGCTCGTCGAGGTCGGCGAGGCTGCAGGTGCCCTGGTAGGTGCCGCGGATCGCCGCGACCCCGGCGGTGACGGTCATGTCGTAGGTGTGCGGGGCGGTCTCGACGAGCCGCTCGCAGCCCGGGATGGTGCGCACCAGGACGGCCGGGTCGAGCAGCGCCCGCCAGACGTCCGCGACCGGGGCGGCGACGGTGTTCTGTCCCTGGATCCTCATCGGGTGTGCTCCTGGCGCAGGTGGAAGAGCTCGGACGGCGAGATCGGCATGGCGGTGATCGGGATGCGCTCGGCGTCCTCGATCGCGGCGGCGAACACGGCCGCGGAGGGGATCACCCCGGCCTCGCCCGCGCCCTTGATGCCCAGCGGGTTGAGCGGGCTGGGCGTCTCGAGGTGGTCGATGTCGATGCCGTCGGGGATCTCGGTGGCGTAGGGCATCAGGAAGTCCATGAACGAGGCGTTCTGCAGCTGCCCCGCCTCGTCGTAGACCATCCGCTCGTAGAGCGCGCCGGCCACGCCCTGGGCGACGCCGCCGTGGATCTGCCCCTCGACGATCATCGGGTTGATCAGCCGCCCGCAGTCGTGGACGACGGCGTACTTGAGGATCCTGACCTCGGCGGCGTCGGGGTCGGTCTCGACGATCACGGCGTGCATGCCGGAGGCGAACGTCGCGCGCTCGGGGCTGTAGAAGTCGCGCCCCTCCAGGCCCGGCTCGTCGTCCTCGGGGACCGGCGGCCGCCCGGGGTCACCGACCGAGAACTGGGTGGCCGCCTTGGACGCCTCGTCGAAGGCGTAGCGCAGCGGGTTGGAGAGCACCGCGATCGTGCCGAGGTCGAGGGAGGTGCCCGGCGAGCCCTTGACCGAGACCACCCCGTCGACGATCTCGAGGTCCTGCTCGTCGGCCTCGAGCGCCTCCGCAGCGATCCGCAGCACCTTCTCCCGGGTGCGCGTGGCGGCCAGGTGGATCGCCGAGCCGCTCATCACCGCCGCGCGCGAGGCGAACGTGCCGACGGCGTACGGCATCCGGCGGGTGTCGCCGGTGACCACCTCGACGTCCTCGAACCGCACGCCGAGCTCATCGGCGACCAGCTGCGCGAAGACCGTCGCGTGCCCCTGCCCCTGGGTGGTCAGCCCGGTGGCGACCTTGACCTTGCCGGTGGTCTCGACGTGCACGTGGGCGCCCTCGTAGGGGCCCACGCCGGTGCCCTCGACGTAGCAGGCGAGGCCGATGCCGACCCGGCGGCCCTGCTCGGCCATCGCCTTGCGGAAGGTCGGGAAGTCGTCCCAGCCGATGAGCGTCTTGATCTTCTCCAGGGATGCCGGGTAGTCGCCGGAGTCGTACTCCAGCTCCCGGCCGTCCTGGAAGACCAGCCCCTGGTCGAAGGGGAACTCGTCGGGCTGGATGAAGTTGGCGGCGCGCACCTCGGCGCGGTCCTTGCCGAGGTAGCGGGCGATCGCGTCCATCGTGCGCTCCATGACGAAGCAGCCCTGCGGGCGACCGGCGCCGCGGTAGGGCGTGACCATCACGGTGTTGGTGTAGAGCGACTCGAAGGCGACCCGGTAGACCGCGGGCTTGTACGGCCCGAGCAGCTGGGTCGAGGTGATGATGGGGACGATCAGGCCGTACGGGATGTACGCGCCGTGGTCGTGCCAGAACTCCACGTCGAGCCCGAGCAGCCGCCCGTCGTCGTCGAAGCCGACTTCGACGTGGTGGACCTGGCCGCGCTCGTGCGCCGAGGAGACGAAGTGCTCGCGCCGGTCCTCGGTGAACTTCACCGTGCGGCCGAGGGCGCGGGCCGCGAGCGGGACCAGCAGCTCCTCGGGCCACGGGTGGTTGATCTTGACCCCGAACCCGCCGCCCACGTCGGGGGTGATCACGTCGACCTGACCGAGGTCGAGGCCGAGCTTGACCGCGACGGCGGCCCGGACCCCCGTCGAGCTCTGCGTCGAGGTCCACACCGTCAGCCGGCCGACGTCGGGGTCCCAGCGGGCCACCGTCCCGCGGCCCTCCAGCGGCGTGCTGGCGCTGCGCTCGACGGTGAGGTCGAGCGCGAGGCGGTGCGGGGCCGCCGCGATCGCCGCCGGCGCGTCGCCGGTCTCCTGCACCATCCGGGCCGCGACGTTGCCGGGGACGTCGTCGTGGACCAGGCGGTCGGCCGCGCGGGCCGCCTCGATGCCGACCACGGGCGGGAGCACGTCGTACGTCACCCGGATCCGGTCGAGCGCGTCCTCGGCGACGTACCGGTCGTCGGCCACGACGAACGCGACCGCCTCCCCGGCGTAGTTGACCTCGCCGGCGGCCAGCGCGTGCTGGGTGCGCCCGTGGGTGAGCGTCGGATGCGGGATCAGCAGCGGCAGCGGGTCGGCCATCGGGGCGGAGAGGCCGGCGAGGTCCTCGTGGGTCCACACCAGGTGCACCCCCTCGAGGTCGAGGACCGCGTCGACGTCGACGTCGAGGATCCGGGCGTGCGCGTGCGGGCTGCGCAGCACGGCCGCGTGCAGCGTCGCGGGGTCGACGGCGACGTCGTCGACGTACCGGCCGTGGCCGCGCAGGAACCGCTGGTCCTCGACCCGCTGGACGCCCTGGCCCATCAGCTTCGTGGTCATGGCCTGCCCTCGGTGGCGGCCAGCTCGGCCGCGCGCTCGACCGCCCGGACGATGTTCTGGTAGCCGGTGCAGCGGCACAGGTTGCCCGCGACCATCTCCCGCGCCTCGTCGTGGGTCGGCGCGGGGTTGTCGCGCAGGCCGGCGGTGATCGTGGTCAGGAAGCCCGGCGTGCAGAAGCCGCACTGCAGGCCGTGGCACTCGGCGAACGCCTGCTGCACCGGGCCCAGCGAGCCGTCCGGGCGGGTGAGGCCCTCGACGGTGGTGACCCGCTGGCCGGAGACCGACACCGCGAGCACCAGGCACGCGCGCACCGGTGCGCCGTCCAGCAGCACCGTGCAGGAGCCGCAGACGCCGTGCTCGCACCCCACGTGGGTGCCGGTCAGGCCCAGGTCGTGGCGCAGCGCGTCGGAGAGCAGCCGGCGCGCGGGCACCCGCACGTCGTACGCCGTGCCGTTGACGTCCAGCCGGACGTCGTGCAGCTCCTCGGTCACCGGCCCTCCCCCGCCCGGTCCCGCCGGGACACGAGCGCCGACTCGACGACCCGCTCGGTGAGCACCCGGACCAGCTGGCTGCGGTACGCCGCGGTCGCGTGGATGTCCTCGGCGGGGTCGAGCCGGGCCAGCGCCGCGTCGCCGCGCCCGCCGGCCGGCACGTCGGTGAGGTCGACGACGGTCGGCACCTCGCAGACCGAGAGGTAGCCCGCCCGGACCCCCGCGTCGTCGGCGACCGCCGCGACCCCGGCCAGGGCGTAGTCCCCCTGCCGTCGGGCGACCTCCTCGAAGGCGACGCCCGCGCCCGGGGGCAGCGCGGGGAACCACGCCGAGGTCGCGATCTCGTCGGGCGCGAGCGAGGACTCGAGCGGACCGAGGTAGAGCTCATCGGCCGCGATCGTGCGGGTGCCGCGCACCGACGCCGCCTCGACCGATCCACCGAGGAGCGCCAGCACCGCCGGCATCTCCGCGGCCGCGTCGGCGTGGACGACCGACCCGACCGTCGTCCCGCGGTTGCGGATCGTCGCGTGCGCGACGTGGGCCAGCGCCAGGCCGACGAGCGGCTGCACCCGGCGTACGTCGGCCGAGGCGAGGACGGCGCTGTGCCGGGCCAGCGCCCCGACCCGCACCCCGTGCTCGTCCACCTCGATGCCGTCGAGCCCGGGGATCCCCGCCAGGTCGACCAGCGCGCTGGGCTGCGCCAGCCGCATCGACAGCAGCGGCACCAGGCTCTGTCCGCCCGCCAGCACCTTCGCGTGCGGGTCCCCCGCCAGCGTCGTCAGCGCCTCGTCGAGGGACGCCGGCCGGTGGTACGCGAAGGGTGCGGGCTTCACTCGTCCCGGACCCCGCGATGCTCCCCGGTGGTCTCCTCGTCGTACGGCGCGGCGTGTCCGCGCCCCCGGTGCGGCGCCGCGTGGTCCTCGGCGTGCGCCCCGGTGTGACCGACGGCGATCATCGTGCCCTCGTCGTCACGCCGGGGTGCGACCAGGCGGGCGAGGTGGTAGCCGACGACGCAGACGACGGTGCCGAGCGCGATGCCGGTGAGCGAGAAGTCGTCGGTGATCTTCAGCGTGCTCGCCGGGACGATGCCCAAGATGATGCCCGCGGAGATCGGGACGAGGTTGACGGGGTTCGCGAAGTCGACCCCGTTCTCCTTCCAGATCTTCGCCCCGAGCAGGCCGATCATCCCGTAGAGCACGAGGGTGATGCCGCCGAGCACGGCGGGAGGGGTCTGGTTGACGACCTCCCCGAACTTGGGCACCAGGCCGAGGAGGATCGCGACGAAGGCGGCGACGAAGTAGGCCGCGGTGCTGTACACCCGGGTCGCCGCCATCACCCCGATGTTCTCCGCGTACGTCGTGGTGGGCGAGCCACCGACCGACGTGGCGATGACGGTGCCCACCCCGTCGGCGGCGACCGCGCGCCCCATCACCGGGTCCAGGTCGGACCCGGTCATCTCGGCGACCGCCTTGACGTGGCCGACGTTCTCGGCGACCAGCGCGATGACCGCCGGGAGGACGAGCAGCGTGAACGTGAGCGAGAAGCTGGGCAGGTGCCAGCCGACGGCGGCGAGGTTGCCGGCCTCGGTCTGGTTGCCGACGAGTCCCTCGGCGGTCTTGGAGGGGAAGCCGAACCAGTCGGCCTCCTTGACCGCGGTCCAGTCGACCCGCAGGTGCGGGCCGGGGTCCGCCGACGACGCGGTCGGGAGCGAGGTCTTGCCGAACAGGAGGTCGGCGAGCCAGGAGACGACGTAGCCGACCACGAGACCGAGCACGATGGCGATCCGGCCGAGGAACCCCCGGAAGCCGACGGCCATCAGGATGACCGCGGTCATGGTGATGATCGCGACCCACGGGTCCGCAGGCATGTAGGTGGTGACGGCCACCGGTGCGAGGTTGAAGCCGATCAGCATGACGACCGCGCCGGTGACCACGGGCGGGAGCACCGCGTTGACGGCCCCGGCGCCGGCGACGTGGATGAGCACGCCGACGAGCGCGAGCACGACACCCGCGACCAGGATCGCCCCGGTCACGTCCGCCGGCCCGCCTCCCTGGGCGTAGATGGCCGCGGCCCCGCCGACGAACGAGGCCGACGTGCCGAGGTAGCTGGGGACCTTGCCGGCGACGATCAGCAGGAAGCAGATCGTCGCGATGCCGCTCATCATGATGGCGAGGTTCGCGTTCAGCCCCATGAGGATCGGGAAGACGAACGTCGCCCCGAACATCGCGATCACGTGCTGCCCGCCGAGGCCCACGGTCTTGCCCCAGGAGAGCCGCTGGTTCGGCGCGACGGCCACTCCGGGGGCCGGGTCCACCACGTCCCACTTGAACATCGACATGACGTCTCCTGTCGTCGGTGGTCCCCGAGGGCCAGTGCTGAGTCACCGTAGTCAGACCCATGAGACACCCTCGACGGCGAGTGCTGCCGAAGGAACGCCGGACACGCTGGCACGACTTGTGCCCGGTGCTAGCCCCCGATCTCGAGCACCCGCAGGGCCACCGCGACGTCGAGCCGCAGGTGCGGGTCGGAGGAGAGCGGGCCGAGCAGCCGCTCGAGCTTGGCGACCCGGTAGCGCATCGTGTTGTAGTGGAAGAACTGCAGGCGGGCGGCCTCGGCCACGTTGAAGTTGGTGTCCAGCAGCACCTGCAGGGTCTCCCGCAGCCCGGCGGCCTCCGGGGTCTGCGTCGCGAGCGGGCCGAGGACGTCGCGGGTGAACGCCGCGAGCTCGCGGTCGTCGGGGATCAGCGCGATCAGCCGGTGCAGCCCGAGCTGGTCGAAGAACGTCGTCGACCCGCCGCCGTGGACCCGGCGGCCGACCTCGACGGCCCGCCGCGCCTGGGCGTAGGCGTCTGGGAGCGCGTCCAGCCCCGCGGCGACCCGGCTCACGCCGACCGAGAACGGCCGCCGCCCGCCGCCCTTGTCGCCGGCCACGGCCGTCACCACGCGGCGTACGACGTCCCCGCCGGCGACCGGCTCCTCGCCTTCCGCCACCGGGAGCAGCGCGACCACCTCGGAGGAGAAGTCGGCGCACGCGATGCCCGGGTCGATCCCGTGCCCGACCTGCCGCCAGGCGGCGGCGAACCGGTCCTGCCACTGGCGGCGTACGGCGCGCGCCACCGGCGGCTCGTCGGCGGCGAGCGGGTCGATCTCGGCGACCACCACGACGGCGGGGCGGAGCAGGTCCCAGCCGAAGGTGTCGGCGTGCTCGGTGACGTACTCCTCGTCGCCGGCGCGACGCAGGAAGACGTCGCGGAGGAAGTCGCCCTGGTACTTGTGCTCGACGGCGGCCACCGCCTGGTGCCGGGTGATCACCAGCGCCGCGACGGCGGCCGCGCGCTCGAGGGCGTGCACGTCGTCGGGCGAGATCGGCGCGTCCGGCCGCACGCAGACGAGCCGGGCCAGGTCGGTGCCGGCGGCCGCGACCCGCAGCGTGCGCACCTCCCCGTCGCCGACGAGGACGCCCCGGGTGCCGATCCGCTCCACCCGGACCCGGCCGGTGGGGTCGAGGAGGCCCTGCCCGCGGAGCCGGCCGCGGAGCGCCTCGGGGAGCGCGGACGCGCGCTCCCGGCCGTCGGTGGAGGTGACCAGCACGCCGACCTCGAGCACCCGGGCGACCTCGGCGGCGATGTCGCGGAGGTCGCCGCCCTCGAGCGCGATCTGGGTCAGCCCCGTGTGCAGGGCGTCGACCCGGGCCAGCGCCTCGATCGCGCGGCCACCACTGTCACCGCGATCGGTGCCTATCAACATCTGCGTACCCCCCGTGGGATCGTTGGCACAACTCCACATCGGCCACCGTAGTCCGATCCGGTTACGGTCGGCGGCGTGAGGCCTTCCCGCCCGATCCCGGTCAGCGCGCCGCCCCGGGTCCACGAGCGCCTGTCCGCCGCCCCCGACGGACCGGTCGAGGTCGTCCACCGCGGCCCGCACGCCGTGTACGTCGAGCTGGCCGGTGCCGGCACCGCGCGGTGCGTCGGCGTCGTCGACGACCGCGCCGCGCAGGTCCCGTGCGCGGTGCGGGCCCCCGCCGGCGCGCTCCTCGACGTCCCGGCACGCTCGGCCGAGGTGCGCGCCGGGGTGCTGCACCTCGACGGCCGCCCGCTCGAGGTCGGCCGGTTCCTCCGCGTGACCGTTCCCGCGCTCCCCGGGCTGCTCGCCCCCGAGGCGCCGCCCGCGCTCGGGGCCGACGAGGTCCGCTCGCTGGTCGGCGCCGGCGACGGGCTCACGCCGTACGGCGACGACGTGCTCTGCGGCTGGCTCGCCGCGCACCGGGCGGCCGCCGTACCGACGCCGGAGGTGGACGCCGCGGTGCGCGCGCTCGCCCACCGCACCACGCTGCTCTCCGCGGCCCTGCTCGACTGCGCGCTGCACGGCGAGGTGCTGCCGGAGTACGCCGCGTGGCTGCGCGCCGTCGGCACGCCGGCCGAGCCCGCCGCGGCCGCCGCGCTCGCCGCCGTCGGGCACAGCTCCGGCCGCGGACTGCTGGAGGGCGGGCGCCGCGCGCTGGCCGGCGCGGTGGCGGCATGACCCACACCCACGTCGAGCTCCGCCCCGGTGCGTACGCCGACTCCGTGGCGCTGCTGCAGGTCAGCCGCGCCGTGCAACAGGCCGACGGCGTGGTCGCGGCCCAGGTCGCGATGGCCACCGCCCTCAACCTCGAGGTGCTCGAGGGGATGGGCTTCGACGTGCCCGCCGAGGCCGGGCCGAACGACCTGGTCGTCGCGGTGCGGCTCGACGACGCCGACACGCTCGACGCCGCGCTCGCCGCCGTCGCCGACGCACTGGACCGGGCCGGCCGGCGCGCTGAGGGCGGAGCGGCCGACCTCGCGCCGCACCGCACCACCGCCACCGCGCTGCGCGACGCCCCCGGCGGGCTGGTCCTGGTCTCGGTGCCGGGCCGGCACGCCCTCGTCGAGGCGATGGACGCGCTGGAGGCCGGCAGCGACGTGATGGTCTTCAGCGACAACGTCCCGGTCGCCCACGAGGTCGCGCTCAAGCGGGCGGCCGCGGACCGCGGGCTGCTGGTGATGGGTCCCGACTGCGGCACCGCGGTCGTCGACGGGGTCGGCCTCGGGTTCGCCAACGTCGTCCGCCCCGGCCCGGTCGGCCTGGTCGCCGCCTCCGGCACCGGCTGCCAGCAGCTGCTCGCGCTGCTCGACCACGCCGGGGTCGGTGTCTCCTCCGCCCTCGGGGTCGGCGGCCGCGACCTCGCCGCCGAGGTCGGCGGACCCTCCACCACCGAGGCGCTGCGCCGCCTGGACGCCGACCCCGACGTCGAGCTCGTCGTCCTGGTCTCCAAGCCGCCCGCGCCCGAGGTCGCCGCCACCGTCGGGTCGTACGCCGAGGGGCTGGCCACCCCGGTCGAGCTCGCGCTGCTCGGCCCCGGGCGCCCCGACCTGACCGCGGCCGCGGAGGCCGTGCTGCGGCGGCTGGGGCGCGCCGTGCCCCCGTGGCCGGTGACCGGCACCGCGGCCCCGGCCAGCCGCGGGCGGCTGCTGCGCGGGCTGTTCGTCGGCGGCACGCTGTGCCAGGAGGCGCGGATCCTCGCCGAGGAGGCGCTCGGCGCGGACGCCGGCCACACCTTCGTCGACTTCGGGGACGACGCGTGGACCGAGGGCCGCGCCCACCCGATGATCGACCCGACGCTGCGCCTCGAGCACCTCGCCCGCGCCGCCGCCGACCCGGAGACCGCCGTGCTGCTGCTCGACGTGGTGCTCGGCCACGGCGCCGAGCCCGACCCCGCGGCCCTGCTCGCGCCGGCGCTGGCCGACCTGGACCTCCCGGTCGTGGTGAGCCTGGTCGGCACCGCCGCCGACCCGCAGGACCTCGCGGCCCAGACCGCCGCGCTGGCCGGGGCGGGCGCCGAGGTGCACCTGTCCAACGCGGGCGCCGCCCGGCGCGCCGTCGAGCTCGTGGGGAGCCGCGGATGAGGGTCGTGACCGCCGGGGCGGACCTGCTCGCCGACGCCGTCGCCGCGCAGGCGGTCGACGTCGACCGCGTCGACTGGCGCCCCCCGATGCCCGGCACCGAGGACGACCTGGCCACCGTCGCCGCCGACCCCGCGCGCCCGGCCGCCAACGAGCGCGCGCTCGCGGCGGTGCTGGGCGTGACCGCCCGGCTCGTCGACGTCGCCCCGGCAGCCGAGGTGCTCGGCCTGGGCCGCGGCGAGTTCCTGCACGCGGGACCACCGATCACCTGGGACCGCGCCTCGGGGCCGCTGCGGGGCGGGCTGATGGCCGGCGCCGCGCTCGAGGGCCTGGTCGAGGACCCCGAGGACGCGGTCGCGCTCTTCGAGTCCGGGGACGCCTCGCTCGAGCCGTGCCACCACCGCGGCACGGTCGGGCCGATGGCGGGCGTGGTCACCCCGAGCATGTGGATGTTCGTGCTCGAGGACCCCGCGACCGGCCGGCGTACCCACTGCTCGCTCAACGAGGGGCTCGGCAAGGTGCTGCGCTACGGCGCCTACTCCCCCGACGTCCTCACCCGCCTGCGCTGGATGGGCGACGTGCTCGGTCCGCTGCTGCGCGCCGCGGTGCGCGCCGCCGAGCCCGTCGACGTCACCGGGATCCTCACCCAGATGCTGCAGATGGGCGACGAGGCCCACAACCGCAACCGGGCCGGCACCCTGATGCTGCTGCGCGACCTGGCGCCCGCGATGATCGCCAGCGGGCACGACCCGGCCGACGTCGCCGAGGCGGTCCGGTTCGTCGGCGCCAACGACCACTTCTTCCTCAACCTCGCCATGCCCGCGTGCAAGCTCGCGCTGGACGCCGCCCGCGGCATCGAGGGGTCCACGATGGTGGTGGCGATGGCGCGCAACGGCACCGACTTCGGCATCCAGGTCGCCGGCACCGGCGAGGAGTGGTTCACCGGCCCGGCCCAGCTGGCCGACGGGCTGTTCCTCGGCGACTACGGCCCCGACGACGCCAACCCCGACATCGGCGACTCCGCGATCACCGAGACCGCCGGCATCGGCGGCTTCGCGATGGCGACCGCCCCGGCCATCGTCCGCCTCGTCGGCGGCACCGTCCCCGACGCGCTGGCCACGACCCGGCGGATGCACGAGATCACCCTCGGCGAGAACCCCCGCTGGACGGTGCCGGTGCTCGACTTCCAGGGCACCCCGACCGGCATCGACGTCACCCGGGTCTGCCGGACCGGCATCCTGCCGCAGATCAACACCGGCATGGCCGGCCGGGTCGCCGGTGTCGGCCAGGTCGGCGCCGGCCTGGTCACCCCGCCCGCGGAGGTGTTCCCGGCCGCGCTGGCTCGGCTCGCCGAGCTGGCGCGGGGCCGGGCCGCGGGTCGCCCGCCGGAGCGCCGGTGACCGGCGGCTGCCAGAACGCCGCGACGATGTCGACGTTGCCCGAGGACCTCAGCGGCGTGCCCTCCTCGAGGTAGGTCTGCCGGGCCTCGTCCTGGTGGCTCGGCGGCAGCGACCCGTCGGCGCGGACCACCCGCCACCACGGCACGCCGCCGCCGTGCGTGGCCATCACGTTGCCGACCCGGCGCGGGCCGTAGCGGCCGACCGCGTCCGCGATCGCGCCGTACGTCGTCACCCGGCCGCGCGGGACCTGCTCGACGACGGCCAGCACGGCCTCGACGTACTCCTCGGGGTGGCGCACGGCCCCGAACCTACGCCCCGGAGCGGGCACGGGCGGGGTTCAGAGGATCGGCGAGAACGGCTCGGTGCCCTTGACCAGCCTCAACCCGGGGATGCCGGAGTGCTTCTGGGCGAACGCGAGCTCCTGGGCGAGGTCGCCGATGTTGTTCGAGAGCGGCAGGGGCGCCAGGCCCAGCGTCGACAGGGTGCCGACCGCCTTGCCGTCGGCACTGACGAACGCCGACCCGGAGTCGCCGGGGATGCCCGGCGTCACGGTGTACAGCGGGTGCGACCAGCCGCCGTCGGCCGGCGCGTCGCCGAGGCTGATGCCCGTCTTGGGCGAGAGCAGCGTGATGCCGGCGCGCAGGCTGGAGCTGCCGTAGGAGTAGACCCGGTCGCCCACGGCGGTGCCGTCGGTGTCGATGCCGGTCGGCCCGCCCCAGAACGGGATCGACGGGTTCACCTTGCGCCGGTCGGCGGCGTTGACCTTCACCAGCGCGAAGTCGTTGTAGTCGCAGGTGCTGGCGTGGGTCGTGCCGAGCCGGTCCATGGTGCGCCACGAGGAGTAGACGAGCTTGCCGCCCCCGAGCCGGGTGCCCTCGCCCACCGGGCTGCCGCCCCGGGTGAAGGTGACCGCCGTGCCGAGCGGGAGCGACGCGGCCCGGCAGCCGTCGGTGTCGGTCGCGGCGCCGGTGCCGGCGCAGTGCGCGGCGTACCCGACGTAGACGTGGGCGGCCTTGTCGGTGAAGACGAAGTTGCCGGTGCACTGGCCGCCCTGGGTGTACATCTGCACGCCCGGGGTGATGGTCGCCGACGCGGCGAGCGCCCAGGCGACGCGGCCCGCGGAGCCGGCGGCCGGACCGGCGGCGGCGGGGGCCGCGGTGGCCAGGGCCATCCCGAGCGTGGCGCTCGCCGCCACGGCGGCGAGGGTGGAGATCCGGCGGGTGGTGACCGACATGGACCTCACAACGACGACCACCCGCCCGGGTCACGGGCGGGTGGTGGCTCCGGGCGCCGCCCGGAGAGGTGGAGCAGGGGTCAGTACGACGGCTGGCTGGGGTCGATCTGGTTGACCCAGGCCACGACGCCGCCGCCGACGTGCACCGCGTCGGCGTACCCGGCGCCCTTGACGATCGCCAGGGTCTCGGCCGAGCGCACGCCGGACTTGCAGTGCATGACGACCTGCTTGTCGGCGGGCAGCTTCTCGAGCGCGGAGCCGTTGAGGAACTCGCCCTTGGGGATCAGCACCGAGCCCGGGATCTTGTTGATCTCGTACTCGTTGGGCTCGCGGACGTCGACGAGGACGAAGTCGCGGGTGCCCTCCTCGCGCTCCTTGAGCATGTGCTCGAGCTGGGTGACCGAGATCGTCGAGCCGGCGGCCGCGTCGGCGGCCTCGGTCGAGATCGCGCCGCAGAACGCGTCGTAGTCGATCAGGCCGGTGACGGTGGGGTTCTCGCCGCACAGCGCGCAGTTCGGGTCCTTGCGGACGCGGAGCTTGCGCCACTCCAGCTCGAGGGCGTCGTAGATGACCAGCTTGCCGATGGCCGGGTCGCCGATGCCGGTGAGCACCTTGATCGCCTCGTTGACCTGGATCGAGCCGATCTGGGCGCACAGCACGCCCAGGACGCCGCCCTCCGCGCAGCTCGGGACCATGCCCGGCGGCGGCGGCTCGGGGTAGAGGCAGCGGTAGCAGGGGGCGTCGTCGGCCATCGTCGGCGCGAAGACCGAGGCCTGGCCGTCGAAGCGGTAGATCGAGCCCCACACGTAGGGGATCCCGAGGAAGTACGCCGCGTCGTTGACCATGTAGCGGGTCGCGAAGTTGTCGGTGCCGTCGACGATCAGGTCGTAGCCGCGGAAGACGTCCATGACGTTGTCGTTGTCGAGGCGCTCCTCGTGCAGCACCACCTCGACGTACGGGTTGGCCTCGTTGATCGACTCCTTGGCCGAGACCGCCTTGGACCTCCCGACGTCGGACTGGCCGTGGATGATCTGGCGCTGCAGGTTGGACTCGTCGACCTCGTCGAACTCGGCGATGCCGAGCGTGCCGACGCCGGCCGCGGCGAGGTAGAGCAGCGCCGGGCTGCCCAGGCCGCCCGCGCCGATGACCAGCACCTTGGCGTTCTTCAGCCGCTTCTGACCGCTCATCCCGACGTCGGGGATGATCAGGTGCCGGCTGTAGCGACGCACCTCGTCGATGGTCAGCTCGTCCGCGGGCTCCACCAGGGGCGGGAAGGACACGACACACTCTCCTCGTCGATCAAGATCGGGACGCATCGATAACACCGCGCGTCGCGTCCATGTTCCCCCGCGGCCGCGCGGCCCCCCGCACCGCGTCCCGTCATCCGGACCCTGTTCCTGACGGGTAGGGTTCAGCGCGGCAAGGACCATGGAGGAGCGAAAGAGTGGGCACACGGTGAGCGCGGGGCAGTACGACGTCGACGGCGCCCGGCCGCGGGGCGGGCGGATGCCGCGTCGCGAGCGGCGCGCGCAGCTCCTGGAGTCGGCCCTCGAGGTCTTCGTCGCACAGGGCTACCACGCGGCGGCGATGGACGACATCGCCGAGCGGGCCGGGGTCTCCAAGCCGGTGCTCTACCAGCACTTCCCGGGCAAGCTCGACCTCTACCTCGCGCTGCTCGACGTCTCCTGCGACACGATCATCGACAACTGCCGCCGGGCGCTGGAGTCGACGCAGGACAACAAGCAGCGGGTCGCCGCGACCATCGACGTGTTCTTCGAGTACGTCGCGCAGGACACCGGCGCGTTCCGGCTGGTCTTCGAGTCCGACCTCACCAACGAGCCCGCCGTCCGCGGGCACGTCGACCGGGTCACCAGCGAGTGCGCCGCGCTGATCGCCGAGGTCATCCACGACGACACCGGCCTGCCCGACCCGGCCTCGCGGCTGCTCGCGGTCTCGCTGGTGGGAATGGCCCAGGTCTCCGCGCGGTTCTGGCTCACCGAGGCCGGGGGCATCACCCGCTCCGACGCGGCCGCCCTGGTCGCCGGGCTCGCCTGGCGCGGCATCCGGGGCTACCCCAAGGCCGACGAGCACTGAGCTCCCCGCACCACCCCGCACCACCCCCCGCACCACCCAGCAGCACCGAGACTGAAGGAGTACCCGTGGAGGTCAAGATCGGCGTGCAGCACACCCCGCGCGAGCTGGTGGTCGACACCAGCGACTCGGCGGAGGACGTCGAGAAGACGCTGTCCGACGCGGTCACGTCGGGCGGCGTGTTCACGCTGACCGACGCCAAGGGCCGCAAGGTCATCGTCCCCGCGGCCAAGATCGCCTACGTCGAGGTCGGCGGTGGCGTCGCGGGCCAGGTCGGCTTCCGCAGCTGACCCGGTAGCCATGCTGGTCGGCGACCTCCTCTGGGCCCTCGTGGGCGGCACCGTCGTCGGCTTCCTCGGCAAGTGGCTCGCCCCGGGCGACCGCGACGACGTCCCGCTCTGGATCACGATCCTGTGCGGGGTGGGCGGCGTGCTGCTCGGCAACGTCGTCTACACCAGCATCTTCTCGGCGACGACGCCCGGGCTCGACTGGTGGCGCCACGCCTGGCAGATCGCCACGGCCGCGCTGCTGGTCGCCGCGGCCGCGACCCTGACCGGTCGCCGGCGCCGCTGAGCGCCGCTGACCGGCGCTGACCGGGTCAGCTGGCGAGGCCGAGCTCGGCCATCCGCTCGGTGTGCCGCTCGGTGATCCGCGCGAACATCCGGCCGATCGCCGCCAGGTCGAGCCCGGGCCGGTCCACGCTGCCGGCGAGCAGCGCCGAGAGCGAGTCGCGCTCCGCAGCGACCCGCTGGGCCTGGATGAGCGCCTCCCCCATCAGCCGGCGCCCCCACAGGGCCAGCCGGCCGCCGAGCCGGGGGTCGGCGGCGATCGCCGCGCGGACCCGGTCGATCGCGAACGCCGCGTGCCCGGTGTCCTCGAGCGAGGCGACCACCAGGTCGCGCGTCGCGGTGTCGAGGTACGCCGCGATCTCGCGGTAGAAGTCATCGGCGAGCCCGTCCCCGACGTACGCCTTGACCAGGCCCTCGTACCAGTCCGAGGGCGCCGTGTGCTCGTGGAAGAGCTCGATCGGCTGCCGGAACGGCGCCATCGCCGCGAACGGGTCGGCGCCGAGCTCCTCGAGGCGCCGGCGGATCGGCCCGACCCGGCCCAGCTCGGCGGCGGCCATCGACGCGATCGCCACCTTGTCCTCGAGCGTGGGCGCGAGCTTGGCGTCCTCCGCGAGCCGCTCGAAGGCGGAGATCTCGCCGTACGCGATCACGCCGAGCAGGTCGACGACCGCCTCGCGGTAGACCGGGTCGTCGAAGACCAGCGGCGTGTCGTCGGGACCCGGTCCCGCCGGCTGGTCGATCGTCGATGGCGCCACCCGCGCACCCTACCGATAGGCTGGTAGCGACAGGGCACGCCCGCCCCGATGGTGGGCGCCGCCCGGCAATGTGCGCGGCAGACCGCCTGCGAGTCCGCCGCAACCCGACGTTCACTCGGTTGATCCCGGCTGACTCACGAAAGCGACAACGATCCTGACCACGTTCCGAGAGCTCGGGGTGCTCCCCGAGATTTGCGACGCGCTCGACCGCGCCGGCATCACGACCCCCTTCGCCATCCAGGAGATGACCCTCTCCGTCGCGCTGATGGGCACCGACCTGATCGGCCAGGCCCGCACCGGCACCGGCAAGACCCTCGCGTTCGGCATCCCGGTGATGCAGCGCAGCGTCGCGCCGTCCGACCCGGCGTACGCCGACCTGCCGCAGGGCAAGCCGCAGGCGCTCATCGTCGCGCCGACCCGCGAGCTCGCGCTCCAGGTCTCCAGCGACCTCTCCATCGCCAGCAAGGACATGGGCCTCCGCGTCCTCACCGTCTACGGCGGCGTCGGCTACGACACCCAGCTCGACGCCCTCGAGTCCGGCGTCGACATCGTCGTCGGCACCCCCGGCCGGCTGATCGACCTGGCCAACCGGCGCGCGCTCGACCTCTCCCACGTGCACGCGCTGGTGCTCGACGAGGCCGACGAGATGCTCGATCTCGGCTTCCTGCCCGACGTGGAGCGGATCCTGCGGATGACGCCCGAGACGCGGCAGACGATGCTGTTCTCGGCCACGATGCCCTCCGCGATCGTCTCGCTGGCCCGCATCCACATGCGGCACCCGATGAACATCCGCGCCGAGTCGTCGTACGACACCTCGATGGTGCCGGCGACCGCGCAGTTCATCTACCAGGCCCACGACCTCGACAAGCCCGAGATCATCGGCCGGATCCTGCAGGCCGAGGACGCGGAGAAGATCATCGTCTTCACGCGCACCAAGCGGCAGTCGCAGCGGATCGCCGACGACCTGGCCGAGCGCGGCTTCAGCGCCAGCCCGCTGCACGGCGACATGGCCCAGGTGGCCCGTGAGAAGGCGCTGGCGAAGTTCCGCGAGGACAAGATCCGGGTGCTCGTCGCGACCGACGTCGCCGCCCGCGGCATCGACGTCCGCGGCGTCTCCCACGTCATCAACTACACCTGCCCCGAGGACGACAAGGCCTACGTCCACCGGATCGGCCGCACCGGCCGCGCCGGCGCCTCGGGCATCGCGATCACCTTCGTCGACTGGGCGGACCTGCACCGCTGGAAGATGATCAACAAGACCCTCGACCTGCCCTTCGACGAGCCGGTCGAGACCTACTCCACCTCCGAGCACCTCTTCCACGAGCAGGGCATCCCGCCGGGCACCAAGGGCCGCATCGTCGACCCCGCGCCGGTGGAGCGGAAGCCCCGCGAGGACCGTGGCGGCGACCGTGGTGGCCGTGGCGGCAGCGGCGGCGGCCGGGGCGAGCGCTCCGGCGACCGTCCCGCGCGCAACCGCAGCCGCAGCCGCACCCGCTCCGGGGACGACGTCGAGGCCGCGCCCGCGGCGTCCACGGCATCCACGGCGCCCGCCGCCGATGCTCCTCCCGCCGCGGACGGCGAGCGCCCCGCCGGCGCGACCCGCAACCGCCGGCGCCGGCGCCGCTCCTCCGGCGGCGGTGGCGAGCAGTCCGGGACCCCGGCCACGGCCTGACCCAGCTCCGCACGCGCAGACGTCATACGACCCGGTGGCAATTGCCGCCGGGTCGTATGACGTTCCCGGGCCGGTTCGCGGGACGTCATACGACCCGGTCGCTATCACCGCCACCTCGTATGACGTCCCGCCGCGGGCGCGCTACGCGGTGACGACCACCGTGGTGCCCAGCGGCGCGAACTCCCACAGCAGCCGGGCGTCGCTGCGGCGCTGGCGGATGCAGCCGTGTGAGCGCGGGGTGCCGAGCTCGGCGAAGGTCTGCACCCGCTCGCCGTCGTCGACGGGGATGTCGTGGAAGCCGATGGCGGCACCGGAGGGACCCCGGGTGAACCGGACGAAGTACTTCATCGTGCCGGAGTCCTCGATGCCGACGGCGTCCTCGGAGCGGGAGTAGACCTCGAACGTGCCGGGCTCGAGGTTCTCGTAGATGCTCCCCGAGACCTCATAGGTACGGCGGACCCAGTCGCCCGGCTCGACCAGCCAGACGCGTTGCCGCGACTCGCTGAAGACCACTCGCCGGCCCGCGCCCGACTCCGGGGGCAGCGCCACCTCGGCCGCCTTCGCCGCCTTCGCCGACTCGGGCGGCGTGCTGCGCGAGAGGGTGACGCCGCCCTGCTCGGGGATCTCGGCGTCCGGGGTCTCCGGGGCCTCCGGCGTCGGCTCGCGCGTCGGCTGCGGGGAGGCCACCGCTCCCCCGACGTCGGCGGCGGCCGAGCCGGCGTCGTCGGCGGGCAGCACGCCGGTGCCGCCGAGCACCGCGATCGCGGTGACCGCCAGGGAGACGCCGAGCACCGAGATCCGTCCGTAGCGGGGCCGGGTCCGCGTCGCGCGGTGCCTGCTCACGGCAGGCTCACGCCTTCGACCTCGCCTTCGACCTCGTCGTCGACGCGCGCGGCGCCGGGGGGCGCTGCGCGCGGAGCACCAGGTTGGCCGCGACCTCGCGGTACGCCGCGGCGCCCTTGCTGCTGCGGCTGGTCGCCAGGATCGAGCGGCCGGCGGCGGGGGCCTCGGCGAACTTGATGGTCTTCGGGATCGGCGGCTCCACGACCTCGAGGTCGTAGGTCTCCGAGATGGTCTCCAGGACCGTGCGGGCGTGGTTGGTGCGGCCGTCGTACAGCGTGGGCAGCACGCCCCACACCTCGAGCCCCTTGTTGGTGAACCGGCGTACGTCGTGCACGGTGTCGAGCAGCTGGCCGACGCCGCGGTGGGACAGCGTCTCGCACTGCAGCGGCACCAGCACGCCCTGGGCGGCGGTGAGGGCGGCGACGGTGAGCACGCCCAGCGACGGCGGGCAGTCCAGCAGGACCCAGTCGTAGTCGTCCCCGAGGTCCTCGACGACGGTGCGGATGACGTGCTCGCGGCCGGTGCGGGTCAGCAGGTCGGCCTCGGCGCGGGCGAGCTCGATCGTCGCGGGCAGCAGGTCGACGCCGTCCTCGGTCTCGAGGATCACCTCGGCGGCGTCCACGCCCCTGGTCAGCACGTGGTGCACCGAGACCTCGAGGTCCTCGGGGTCGATGCCGAGCGAGAACGTCAGGCACGCCTGCGGGTCGAGGTCGACGAGCAGCACCGAGTGGCCGAGCTCGGCGAGCGCGGCACCGATCGAGGCGACCGAGGTCGTCTTGGCCACGCCGCCCTTCTGGTTGGCGATCGCGAGTGTCGTCGTCATCGGGGACATCATGCCGGATGTCGCGGGCCGCCGTCGGGAGGAGGCACTGCTTGACTGACCGCATGTCCACGCCCCCCGCCGGCACGCCCGGCACCGCCCTCGTGACCGGCCCCACCGCGGGCATCGGCCGCTCCTTCGCCGAGCAGCTCGCCCGCCGCGGCCACGACCTCGTCCTCGTCGCCCGCGACGCCGCCCGCCTCGAGGAGGTGGCGGCCGTCCTGCGCGCGTCGTACGGCGTCGCCGTGGAGGTGCTGCCGGCCGACCTCGCCGACCGCGAGGCGCTCCGGACCGTCGAGGACCGGCTGCGCGACCCGGCCCGGCCCGTCGCGCTGCTGGTCAACAACGCCGGGTTCGGGCTCAAGCACCGGTTCCTCGACAACGACGCCGACGCGGAGACCGCGATGCTCGACGTCCTGGTCACCGCCGTGCTCCGCCTGAGCCACGCCGCCCTCGGCCCGATGGCCGAGCGCGGCAGCGGCGGGGTCATCAACGTCTCCAGCGTCGCGGCGTTCCTCCCCCGCGGCACCTACTCCGCGGCGAAGGCCTGGGTGAACTCCTTCAGCGAGTGGGCGGCGCAGGAGTACCGCGACCGCGGCGTCACCGTGATGGCGCTCTGCCCGGGCTTCACGCGCACCGAGTTCCACGCGCGGATGGACGTCGCGCAGGGCTCGGCGCCCGACTTCCTGTGGCTCGACGCCGACGACCTGGTCGCGCAGGCGCTCGCCGACTTCGACCGCGGCCGGGTCTACTCGATCCCCGGCGCGCAGTACAAGGTGATCACGGCCGCCGCCCGGATGGTGCCCAACCGGGTGCTGCAGCGGTTCCAGTCCCTCGGCCGAAAGTGAGCCGGCGGCTGAGCCGGCGACCCTAGGGCCGGACCACCGACGGCGTGGTGCGCCCGGACGCCGCCGACGCGGCCGCGGCGAGCTCGAGGAGCCGCGCGTACTCCTCGGGGGCGGTGGTGTTGACCCCCAGGTCGTGCCCGGTCTTGCCGAGCCCGTGGTGGTCGCTGGACCCCGTGACGACCAGCCCGAGGTTGCGGGCGATCGCGCGCAGCTCCGCGCGCGCCGCGGCGTCGTGGTCCTCGTGGTCGACCTCGATCCCGGCGAGGCCGGCCTCCTGCAGCCGGGCCAGGTCGGCCTCGTCGTGCCGGTGGACGCTGCGCCCCCAGGGGTGCGCGATCACGCTGACGCCGCCGGCCTCCGCGACGTACCGGATCGTGGTGAGCAGCGGGGCGGCGTACCGGTCCACGTGCGCGGGGCGTCCGGCGCCCAGGTAGCGGTCGAACGCCTCGGTGCGGTCGGCGACGGCGCCGCGGGCCACGAGCGCGTCGGCGACGTGCGGGCGACCGGTGGCCTCGGTGCCGACGGAGGCCAGCCGGACGTCCTCGTCGTCGATCTCCACGCCGAGCGCGCGGAGCCGCTGCAGCATCATCGGCACCCGCGCCCGACGTCCCTCGAGGACGGCGGCGAGCTGCTCGACGAGCGGGGGGTACGTCGGGTCCGGCAGGTAGGCGAGCAGGTGCACGCCCCGTCCCTCGTGCCGGGTGCTGATCTCCATGCCGCGGACCAGCTCGACGCCGGTCTCCTCGGCCGCGGCGGCCGCCTCGGCCCACCCGGCGGCGGTGTCGTGGTCGGTGATGGCGAGCACGTCGATCCCGGCCGCCGCCGCTGCCTTCACGAGCCCGGCCGGGGTGTCCGTGCCATCGCTCGCCCGGGAGTGGGTGTGGAGGTCGATGCGCACCCGTCAAGCCTAGTGAGGCGGTGGCCCCGCGGACGATTCGGTGACCCGGCCCACCCGGGGCTCACCAGGGCGGGCGGGGGCCCGCGAACGGCAGCTCGACCAGCGGCGGGCCCAGCCCCGAGACGTCGCGCAGGATCCAGTCGTCGCGCAGCAGCAGGATCGCCGAGGCGGGCCGGAGCACCAGCCACAGCCAGCGCCCGCCGGCCTCGCCGGCCACCACGGAGCGGTCCCACTCCCCCGCCCCGCGGCTGGTGGAGACCGGCCACAGGCGCACGACCTGGCTGGAGATCCGCACCTGCACGGTGGGCGGGCCGTCCCCCACCTCGGGGCCCGGGTCGGGGTGCCCGGTGCCGGCCACCCGCGCCCCCAGGCCGGTGCCGGGCTCCTCGGCCACCACCATCACGTCGACCGGCCCGTCCAGCTCGCTGGTGCCCGAGCAGCAGGTCATCGTCGCCCGCGCGCGCCCCGGCCCCCCGACCACCGCGACGTCGGTGACGCTCCAGCCGGGGCTCAACGGCCACGGCAGGTACGTCGGGAAGTCGCCGGCGCGGACCAGGTGCGCGGCGAACGCGTCGTACGCCGCCTCCGCCGGCCGCCACAGCGGCGCGACGGCACCGTGCTCGGGGCAGGAGAACGTGCCGTCCTCGCCGATCGGCGCGACCGGCGTGGCGCACCGCGGGCAGCCGGCGTCGGCGCCGCGGGGGGACGGCTGCTCCGGGAGGTCGTCGGGCATGGCTCCCACCGTGGGGAGAACCGCGGGTCCCGTCAAGAGTTCCAGCGCAGGACGACCGGGCTCTCCCGCTCCTCGCCGAGCACCGAGACCGTCGCGGTGTCCAGCCGGAACAGCCGGCCGTCGGTCACCGGCAGCCCGAGCCACCGGGCGGTCAGGCCGCGCAGCGAGTGGCCGTGGGCGAAGACCAGCGTCGGCCCGTCGACCGACCGGGCGCGCGCGACCACCCGGTCCAGCCGCGCGGAGACCTCGGCGGCGCTCTCCCCGCCGGGGACGTCGTGGGTCCACACCGTCCAGCCGGGCACCGTCTCGCGGATCTCCGCGGTGGTCACGCCCTCGTACTCGCCGTAGGCCCACTCCACCAGGTCCTCGTCGACCTCGGCGTCCGGGAAGCCGGCGAGCTCCGCCGTACGCCGGGCGCGCTGCCGCGGGCTGGTGAGCACCTGCGCGAACTCCACGCCCGCCAGCCGCTCGGGCAGCCCGCGGGCGACGTCCTCGCCCTCGGGGAGCAGCGGGAGGTCGGTGACCGAGGTGTGCCGGCCGTCGCGGCTCCACTCCGTCTGTCCGTGCCGGACCAGGTACAGCTCGTCGCCCATGCCCTCAGTCTCACATCGGTCCATCGGGCGACGGCGCTCGGTCAGACCTCCCCGAGCACGACCACCCGGTCGCCCGGCCCGACCACCACGGTCTCGGACTTCGGCGGGTTCAGCACGACGCCGAACTCCGCGCCGTCCTCGCCCAGCGCGGCCGACTTCAGCCCGATCGCGGTCTCGCCCCGCCGGACGGCCCCGGCGACGACGGTGGCCCAGCTGACCTCGCGCCCCGGCACGACGTACCACTCTGCCGGCCGCAGGTAGATCTCGCTGCCCTCGGAGCCGAGCAGCTCGCCGAAGACCGCCTCGAGGCGCTGGTCCTCGGAGAGCTGGGTGACCAGCAGGCTGGTGATCTCGCCGCTGACGACGACGTCGTCGATGTCGGCGACCTGCGCGAGGACCCGGTTGCGGTCGTCGAGCATCTCGCTCACCACGGGCGGCTGCTCCGCGAAGCGGGACAGGATGTCGCGGACGTGGAGCAGGGTCACCAGGGTGCGGGCGTCGGCGGCCTGGACGTCGAGGTCGTCGGAGTAGCAGAGCACCAGCACCTGGTCGAGGCCGTCGACGACGTGCTGCTCCAGGACGGTCCGGTCGGTGGTCGACGCCTGGACGACGGTGACCGCGAGGTGCTCCAGCGCGGGGAGCACCGGGGTGCCGTGGGCGGTGAGCACCGTGAGCGTCGAGCCCGGCTCGGCGTAGTGGTCGAGCTCGCGCAGCACGATCGGCGCGCGCTCGTTCCAGCCGATCAGCACCGCCGCGGTGGGGTGGGCGTCGGTGCCGGTCCCGGTGCCGAGCGCGCCCAGGTCCGGCCGGGTGGCCGCGCCCACGGGCGAGGTGAGCACGCTGTCGTCCTCGGCGAGGACGACCAGGGTCCGCGCCCCGACGACGGTGTCGGCCGGCGGGTTGAGCTTGGCGCCGTCCTCGCCGACCAGGCCGATGACGGTCGCGGCCTCGAAGAACAGCTGCGCCTCGCCGTACGTCACCCCGGCGAGGCCGTGGTCCTCGACGAAGTAGACCTCGTCGCCGTCGTAGTCGAACAGCTCGGTGTAGACCGCGGCCGCGCCGGACTGCCGCGAGGTCTGCACCAGGAGCTTGGCGACGGTCTCGCGGATGTCGAGCAGACCGGTACGTCGCGCGCCGACGAGGCGGGCGGCCGCGAGGTTGCCGGGGTCGCGGATCTCGGCCACGATCCGGGGCCCCGAGTCCGGGTCGGGCGCGCTGTGGTTCAGCGCGAGGAGCGTCTTGATGACCTCGGCGTCGGGGTCCCCGGAGTCCGGGGCGAGCAGGATCACCGAGCGGGCGGTCGACGGCGAGGCGACGGCCAGCTCGTCGAGGTCCATCGGGGAGCCGGAGCGGCACACGATCCGGGTGCCGCGGCGGTCGGGCACCTTGGCCGCGAGCTCGTCCTCCATCTCGACCTTGTCGCGGTCGGCCAGCACCACCACGACCGGCCGGCGACGGCTCTCGTTGGCGATCGTGAGCTCGCGGACGATCGTGAACACCGCGTCCGACCAGCCGAGGATCACGGTGTGGTCGGACTCCAGGACGATGGACCGGCCGCGGCGCAGCTCGGCGAGCTTGGCGTCGATGCCCGCGGCGATGACGCCGATGAGGGCGCTGACGATGAACAGCCCGCCGATGGTCAGCAGCAGCATCGTCACGATGAACTGCCACGACCGTCCGGTGTCGCCGGCCACGGTTCCGGGGTCCAGGGCGTGCAGCAGGCTCTGGAACAGCTCGGCGAAGAAGCCCTCGCCGGTGGAGCGGTCGCCCTCCCGCAGCCCGAGCGCCATGGTCAGCAGCGAGAACACCACGATCAGCACCAGGGTGGCGGCGCTCAGCCAGGCGATGAGCGCGGGGGTGCCGCGGGACATGCTGTTGTCGAACCAGTAGCGCAGCCGGTCGCCGAGTCCGGAGCGCGGCCCCGCGCGCCGCCGGGCCGGTCCCCCGCCCGCGCTCTCCCGGACCGCCTGCGCGGTCCTCCTGCGCAGCTGCTCCCCCGTGCGTGCCATGCGGCGTGTGCTCCCTCGTCCCGGTCCCGGCGAGGATCGTCGCGCATGTCCGCCCCCTGCGGGGGCGGTTCGCCCTAGGTTCGACCCATGCAGCTCACCCGGGCCCGCGCGGCCGTGCTCGCCGCGTTCCTCTCCCAGGGCCTGGTCTTCATCAGCCTGACCACCCGGCTGCCGGACTTCTCCGACCGCTGGCACCTCTCGGAGGTCGAGCTCTCCGGCCTGTTGCTGATGATGGTCCTGCTCGCGGGAGCCGGGTCGTTGCTCGCCGAGCGGCTCGCGGGCCGCCGAGACAGCGCGACCGTGCTCCGCGCAGGGCTGCTGGTCTCCGCGGTCGGGCTGCCGGTGCTGAGCACGGCGGGCGAGGCGTGGGTCTTCGTCGCCGGCCTCGCGGTGTACGGCGTGGGGCTGGGCGTCGTCGACGCCGGCACCAACATGCAGGCGGTCGCCGTCGAGCACGCCCACGGCCGCCCGATGCTGCCGTCCTTCCACGGCGCCTGGACCCTGGGCGGGGTCGTCGGCGCCGCCGTCACCCTCGCCACCGCCGGCCTCCCGCTGGGCGCGACCGCCGTGCTGGCCGTGGTGCCGGCGGTCGTCGCGCTGGCGCCGTTCCTGCCCCGGGACCCCGGCCCGGTCACCGCCCCCGGCCTGGACCCCGAGGCGGTCGCCGTCCCGTGGCGGCCGATCCTGCTGGTCGGGCTCGGGATGGTCGTCTTCTACATGGTCGACACGGCCGCGGCGACCTGGGGACCGGTCTACCTCGACGACACCTTCGACACCCCCGACGGGCTGGTCGCGCTCGCGACGCTCCCCTACCTCGTCGCCAGCGGGATCACCCGGCTGGTCGGCGACCGCGTCGTGCACCGGTACGGCGCACCGCCGGTGCTGCGCGCCGGCGCCCTGGTCGCGGCCGCAGCGCTCGCCGTGGTCGTGGTCGCGCCGACGTGGCCGGTCGCGATCGTCGGGTTCACGGTGCTCGGCGCCGGGGTCGCGGTGATCGCCCCGTTGAGCTTCTCGGCCGCCGCACGGATCGCGGGCGCCGGGCTGGACCCCGCCGTGCGCCAGGCGCGGGTGGACGCGGTGGTGGCGCGGTTCAACCAGCTCAACTACGTCGGCGCGCTGCTCGGCTCCGTGCTCACCGGGCTCGTGGGCTCGGGCTCCCTGCGGGTCGGCTTCGCCGTCCCCATGGTCCTGGTGCTGGCGATGGTGCCGCTGGCGCGCGCGTTCGCGCCCGCCGCGGCACCGGCGCCCCGGGCGGCTCAGCCCTCCTGAGGGCCGGGCCAGTTCTTGTCCGGCTGCGGCACCGGCCGGCCGGGCTGCTCGCCGCCGCGCGCCTCGAGGTAGCTGTCCTTGGGCACCATCACCTTGCGGCGGAAGATGCACACGACCTTGCCGTCCTGGTTGTAGCCGACCGTCTCCACGTGCACGACGCCGCGGTCGTCCTTCGAGGTCGACTCCCACTTGTCGAGCACGCGGGTCTCGCCGTACAGCGTGTCGCCGTGGAAGGTCGGCGCGACGTGGCGCAGCGACTCGATCTCGAGGTTGGCGATCGCCTTGCCGGAGATGTCGGGCACCGACATGCCGAGCAGGATCGAGTACACGTAGTTGCCGACCACGACGTTCTTGCCGAACTGGGTGGTCTCCTCGGCGTAGTTGCTGTCGAGGTGGAGCGGGTGGTGGTTCATGGTCAGCAGGCAGAACATGTGGTCGTCGAACTCGGTGACCGTCTTGCCGGGCCAGTGCTTGTAGGTCGCACCGACCTCGAACTCCTCGTAGCTGCGACCGAACTGCACCTGGACTCCTTGACGACTCGGGGACGGCGACCCGGACATCCTGCCCGGGTGCCGTCCCCTCGTCACTGCTGCCGCCGCGTGGGCTACCTCACGGGGCCGGGGCGCAGAGCCGCTCCTGACCTCGTGCCTCGGTCAGGAACCGCCTCCGCCCGCCTTCCGCCGGTGCATCTTCGGGCCGCCGCCGACGACCTCCGAGCCGTGCGCCTTCTCCTTGACCGGGCCGTCGTGCGGTACGCCGCGGTCGTTGGCCTGCTTGCGTTCGAGCGCCTCCCGCATCTTGGCCTTGAGGTCGTCGTTCGCGTCCTGGCCGGTCATGGTGCCTCCCGAGTCGTCGTGCGTGAGGCACCAGCCAAGCACGGACGGCGCAGCACGTCGACGGCAATAGGGCCTAGTCGCAGCGGGTCGGCACCCCGTGGCCGGCGGCGGTGCCGAGGACCCGGCGCTCGCCGCCGGGCCAGGTCTGCAGGACGACGAGGAACTCGTGCGGCGCGCCCGGCCGCGGCCGCTGCGGCTCGAGCTCCAGGTGGGCGAACGGCGCGGACGGCGTCGCGGCGGCGCCGAGCTCGCCGATCCGGGCGGTGACCGCGGCCTGCTCCTCGCCCGGGAGGTACTGCCACATCACGCTGTGCCAGAGCACCGTCGTCGCCCCGTCCGCGGGCTCGATCGAGTCCACCAGCTCCGAAGCGCCCTGCCGCCGCACCTCGTACGGCACCCGGGCGGCCAGGTCCAGGGCGCCGCGGAGCCGCTCGTGCCGGTGGAGCTGGTCGGGCCAGACGTACGCCGTCAGCGTGAGCCGCCCCTCGGTGGAGCGCGGGTCGACCGGCATCACGTCGCTCCCGACCCGCTCCACGATCCTGGGCTCCCCCCTGGGCGCCGGCCCCGTCCACGCGGGCCGGAGGACGACGGGGCTGGCGGCCGGGCCCCAGGCGGAGCCGTCCTCCGCGACGTACCGGTAGTGGTCGGCGAGCAGCAGCAGCCCGGCCGACGAGCCGATCTCGAAGAGCCGCACCGGCCCGCCGAGCGTGCGCAGCCCCGCCATCAGCGCGGTGGCGCGGCCGACCTCGTTGGTCTGCGGCGGCCGGTCGAGCCACTCGGCCACGGCGCCCGGCTGGTCGGCGAGCAGGTCGCGGAACGCCGTCCACCCCGCGTCCGGCTCCCAGGTGCCGCCGACGCTCGGGTAGTACGCCGCGAGGGCGCCGGCGCGGCGCTCGAGCACCAGCCGGTGCACGCTGCCCAGCAGGCGCAGCGCGACCGCGTCCGGCCCCGGCGCGTCGCGGTGGTCGGCGAGCAGAGCGGCCGACGGTCCCCCGGCCTCGAGGTCGTCCGCGATCCGGTCGCAGAGCCCGGCGTACATCGGGGAGCCCAGACGCGCGCAGCCGCCCGCCTGCTGGCGGACGGCTGCGACGAGGTCCATGCGATCAGCCTTCGAGGTCAGCCCTTGAGGGCGTAGTCCTTGAGCAGGCTGCGGCCGATGATCATCTTCTGGATGTCGCTCGTGCCCTCGCCGATCAGCATGAACGCCGCCTCGCGGTAGAGCCGCTCGATCTCGTACTCCTTGGAGTAGCCGTAGCCGCCGTGGATCCGGAAGGAGTCCTGGACGACCTCGTTGCAGTACTCCGCGGCGAGCATCTTGGCCATGCCGGCCTCGACGTCGTTGCGCTCGCCCTTGTCCTTGAGCCGGGCGGCCTTGACCATCATCGCGTGGCTGGCCTCGACCTTGGTGGCCATCTCCGCGAGCCGGAACAGGATCGCCTGGTGCTGCGCGATCGGCTTGCCGAAGGTCTCGCGCTGCTGGGCGTAGGCGATGCCGAGCTCGAAGGCGCGGTTGGCGATGCCGCAGGCGCGGGCGGCGACGTTGACGCGGCCGACCTCGACCCCGTCCATCATCTGGTAGAAGCCCTGGCCGGGCTCCCCGCCGAGGACCTGCTCGGCGCCGATCCGGTGCCCCTCGAAGACGGCCTCGGTGGTGTCGACGCCCTTGTAGCCCATCTTGTCGATCTTGCCGGGGATCGTGACGCCCTGGGCGGTCTCGCCGAAGCCGGGCTCCTTCTCCACCAGGAAGGTCGTCATGTTCTTGTAGACCGAGTCCGCGCCCTCGTCGGTCTTCACCAGCACCGCGATCAGGTTCGACGAGCCGCCGTTGGTCAGCCACATCTTCTGGCCGGTGATCTCGTAGCCGTCGTCAGTCTTCGTCGCCTTGGTCTTGATCGCCGCGACGTCGGAGCCCAGGCCCGGCTCGGACATCGAGAACGACCCGCGGACCTCGCCGGTGGCCATCCGCGGCAGGTACTTCTGCTTCTGCTCCTCGGTGCCGTGCTTCATCAGCATGTAGGCCACGATGAAGTGGGTGTTGATCACGCCGGAGACGCTCATCCAGCCGCGCGCGATCTCCTCGACGCACAGCGCGTAGGTCAGCAGGGACTCGCCCAGCCCGTCGTACTCCTCGGGGATCATCAGCCCGAAGATGCCCAGCTCCTTGAGACCGTCGACGATCTCCTGCGGGTACTCGTCGGCGTGCTCCAGCTCGGTCGCGACCGGCAGGATCTTCTCGTCGACGAAGGTGCGGACGGCCTTGAGGATCTCCGTCTGGTCCTCGGTCAGTCCGTCGGTCTCGCAGAGGCGACCCATGGTCTCCCTTTCGGTGGTGTGGGCGGTACGGCGCAGACGTTACCCGTCGGTAGGCGCGGCAACCATGACCCATTTCACGCCGTCGCCGCCGTACGCCCTGGCGTATCCTCCCAGCATGCATCCCCTGCGCACGGTCCTCAGCCTCACGGCGGGTGCAGCCCTGCTCCTGGGTGCCGCCGGCTGCGGCGAGGACACCAGCACCGGGGCGACCGACGAGCCCTCGGGGTCGTCCTCCGCGTCACCGACGTCCGACCCGTCCGCCGACGCGCTCCCCTCCTGCGAGTCCGTCTGGGTGGAGGGCGCGGACCTCCCGAAGGCCTACGACGGCTGCGCGGCGGACGGGACGACCGTGCCCGTCGAGATCGTCGAGTGCTCCTCGGGCCAGCGGATCGTCACGTACGATGACCACTACTGGGCACTGCGGGGGCACCGGATCGGCCACGCCCCTGCCGGGCTCGACGAGGACAAGGCGTACGCGCGCGTCCTCTACTCCTGCCGCGCATGACCGGTCCCACCGGTCCCCGATGTTAGGCTCGCGCGGCCCACGGCGACGACGCCAGCACACTTTCTTGGGGAGCACCCGCATGTCACGCGCCCGCCACTCGGCGACGATCACCCTCCTGTCGGTCATGTTGACCTTCTCCTTCCTGGTGCCGGCGAGTGCCGCCGAGGCGGCCTCCGCCCGCACGACGGGGTCCACGACCGCGGCGAGCACCACGGCCACCACGACCACCGCGAGCACCGCTGCCTCCGCCCTCGCCGCGGACCGCCGCGGCGACAAGGGGAAGAACAAGAAGCGGTACCGGGTCCGGCCCGGCGTCACCTTCAACAGCGCCCTCGGCACCGTCGCCAAGCGCCGCGCCATCATCAGCAAGATCAACTCGGCGATCGCGCACACCGGCAAGGGCCAGCGGATCCGGATCTTCAGCTGGAAGATCTGGACGCGCCGGCGTGACCGCCCTGCTCAACGCCCAGAAGCGGGGCGTCAAGGTCCAGGCGATCATGGACAAGAAGAACACCATCGTCGAGAACAACCCGCACTTCTGGCGGCTGCGCAACGGCCTGAAGGCCGGCAACAAGGGCAAGCCCCGCGCCCGGCGCAGCGCCGCGATGCTCTGCGACCACTCGTGCCGCGGCAAGGGCGGCGCCGCGCGCACTCCAAGTTCATGCTGTTCAGCAAGGCCGGCAAGTCCCGCCACGTCTACATGAACTCCTCGGCCAACTGGGGCGACGCCGCCGCGAACCTGCAGTGGAACGACATGTACACCTTCGTCGGCGACCGCAGCATCTACGACGCCGCGGCGAGGGTCTTCGACGAGGCCTGGCGCGACAAGCCGGTCAAGGGTCCCTGGTTCGAGCACTCGACCGACGGCGGCAGCGTCGTCGTGGCCTGGGCGCCGACCGACTCCAAGTCCCGCAAGCGGGACCGGCTGCTCAACACGCTCCGGAAGGTGAAGTGCCGCGGCGCCGCCCGCGGCGCGGGCAACGCCAACGGACGCACCGTCATCCGCTCCGCGCCCGACGTGATCCGCGGCGAGCCCGGCATGACGGTCGCCCGGCAGATGCGGCGCCTCTGGAACGCCGGCTGCGACGTCAAGATCGGCTACACGGTCATGGGCAAGGACGTCTCGAAGCTGCTGCGCGGCCCCGGCCCGCGGGGTCCGGTGCCGCTGCGGCACCTGACCCAGGACTTCGACGGCGACGGCGTCTTCGACCGCTACTTCCACCTCAAGGCGTACACGGTCAACGGCGTCATCGGGAAGAACAAGAAGGCGACCTGGATGAGCGCCGGCTCCTCGAACACCTCCGGCCTGGCCCTGGTCTCCGACGAGGCGTTCACCTACTTCATCAACCGTCCCGGCATCACCAAGCGCTACCAGAACCACATCAACTACTGGTTCGACCACTTCCCGCAGTCCTCGCCGACCTCGCGCCTCACCGCGCGTCGGGTGGCGTCCGGCGAGGTCGACCCGTACGCGAAGATGGAGATGGACTGAACGGCGTGACGGCGCGCGTTCTCCACCTCCACATCGGCCTGCAGAAGACCGGCACCTCCTACCTCCAGCGGATCTTCTGGGACTCCGTCCCGGAGCTGTCCCGCCAGGGCGTGGACCTGGTGCCCGGCACCAAGCTGGGCACCTTCCGGCTGATGCTCGACGTCCGCGGGCGGTTCAACCCCGCGATCGACCCGCCCTCGGTCGGGACGTCGGTCGAGCGGCTGCCCGATCAGCTGCGCGGCGCGGCCGGGGACGCCCTGCTCTCGCAGGAGAGCCTCGCCACCGCCACCTCCGAGCAGATCGAGCGGCTCCTGGCGGCGACGGCGGACCGCGAGGTGCGGGTGATCGTCACGCTGCGCGACCTGGGCCGGCAGATCCCCTCCGCGTGGCAGCAGACGCTCCAGACCGGCAAGTCCGAGCCGCTGGGGCGCTACGTACGGCGGCTGCGGTCCACCCAGGGCACCGACGCCAAGATGTGGGCCACCATGGACGCCCCGGCGATCCTCGAGCGGTGGCGCAAGCACGTCCCCGCCGACCAGATCACGGTGGTCACCGTGCCTCCGGGCGGATCGGCGCCGCGGCTGCTCCTCGACCGGTTCTGCAGCGTCCTCGGCGTCTCGGCCGACGAGCTCGTGGTCGACCCCGGCGCCCGGGGGAACCGCAGCCTGCGCGCGGAGCAGGCCGAGGTGCTGCGGCGGGTCAACCGCCAGCTGCCGCCGGAGTTCAAGCGCCGCAACGTGTACGGCGACCTGGGCAAGCGGTACTTCGCCGTCAAGGTGCTCGGTGACGACTCCGGGACCAAGATCCAGCTCCCCGACGACCTGTACGACTGGACCTCGGAGGTCTCCCAGCAGCACGTCGCCCACATCCGCGACGGCGGCTACCGGGTGGTCGGCGACCTCGACGACCTGCTCCCCGTCCGGTCCGACTTCAGCACCGAGCCGGTCCGGGTCTCCCACAAGGCGGTGGCCGAGGTCAGCACCCGGGTGATCACCCAGCTGCTCGTCGACCGCATGGAGGACCGGAACCGCGAGGCGCAACGGCCGGTCCCCGCCGCACCCGCACCCGCGGCCGCCCGGCCGACCGGCCGGCTCGCGGGCGTCGTGGACCGCTTCCGCCGCTGACCGGGCTCAGTAGGTGCGACCCAGCACCTTGAGGTACTTGCGGTAGGACCGGTCGTACCTCCGCATGCTCGTGGTCACCGTGGCCCGGGACACGGTCCGCTGCTTCGGTCGCAGCGACGACCGGCCCAGGTCGGAGTCGGCCACCAGCGTGAACGCCGGCGTCGCGCCGGCCTGGCTGATCAGGAGCACCGTGGGCTTGAGGAAGGCGCGCGGGCGGCGCCGGGCCTCCTTGGCCGACGACGGCCAGGCCCGGCCGGACTTGACGAAGTAGCTCGATGCCCCGGAGTTGCGTCCGAGGAGCGTGCGGAGCTCCTTCTCCTGGGTCGAGAGGTCCCGGCGTCCGGTGATCACGGTGACCTCGGCGCCGCGCTCCTTGGCGGCCGCGAGGGCGCGCAGGAGCGCGCCGCCACGGATCTTCTCGCTGGCGACGTGGATGGCCTGGCCCGGCGGCGTGGCCTCGATCGCCCGGAGCTGGAGGGACCGGATCGCGAAGCGCTCGGCGGCGGTGCCGCGGGAGTCGGAGACCACGGTTCCGGCTTCGAACGCCGGCGGCGGCTCCGCCGAGGGCTCCGAGGGCTCGGAGAGCATCTGCAGGCGGGCGACGACCATGCGGTGGTCGGAGTTCAGGACGACGGGGTACTGCTCGTCGACGAGGAACCGGCCGTCCGGACCGAGGAAGACGTAGTCGATCGTGCCGCCGCGCCGGTGCGTGACGAACGAGGACCCGGTCATGTCGAAGGTCGAGGCCAGGCCGGCGGCGGCCAGGAACCTCGGCTGGTAGCGGTCGCTGCGGTAGCCCATGTTGAAGTCCCCGCCCAGGATGACCGGGCCGGACGTGCCGAGCTCGAGGGCCAGGTCCCGCAGCCGCCGGAGCGAGGGCACCAGCAGCTCGGCGGTGTCCTTGTTGTTCGGCGCGATGTGCGCGCTGATCAGCGAGACGCGCTGCCCGTCGGCGGCGGCGAGCGTCACCCAGTTCGCGTAGCGGACGCCGACCATGCCCGGCTTGTTCCGGAACTTCTTCGGACGGTCGCTGATCTTCGTGGTCCCCTGGTTCACCGCGGTCCACGTGTCGGTGCGCCAGACGACCGGCGCCCATCCGGTCCGGGGGCCGGGGGTGCGGAACATCGCGTACCCGGGGGGCGCCAGCAGGGCGTCGTCGCGCCCGTGGACCTCGTTGAAGGTGATCAGGTCGGGCTGGGTGGCGAAGACTGTGGCCACGTCGGCCTGGAACTTCGCCTTGCTCAGGTCCTTGGAGATGTTGGCCTGGACGACCGTCACGGGCCGGTACGTCGTGTCGGCCTGGCGCGCCGAAGCGGCGACGACGGCGGGCGTGGCGCCCCCGACGACGAGGGCCGCCACGAGCGCCGCCCCGAGGGCCATGCGGTACGACGCGGCGCGGGCCCGGCGGTCGGATCTCATCGTTGGGTGCTCCCCTTCAAGGGCTCGGTGCGGCCTAAACACATAGATCACACCAGTCACATTCGTCCCAGGGCAAGGCAACGGGAGTAACTACAGATCTGTAATTCGGGATCCGGCTCCGGGACCCTCAGGAACCGGCGTCCTCGAGCAGCCGCAGCGCTCGTCCCACGGGCTCGGCCAGCGCCTCGGCGTACTCGACCGTGATGTGGTCCTTGTCCCGCATCGGCACGTAGTGCCCGATCACCGCGGGGCACTTCCCGTCGGCGCAGAACCAGCGCCGCGCGTTGAGGAACTCCGCGCCGGCCCCGGTGGCGACGCGCCCGAACTCGAGCTGGTCCCGGTGCGTCCCCGGGCTCGGCGTGAACAGGCAGCTGCCCAGGTCGGCGTCGCGCTCCGAGAGGCAGACGCCGGGCACCCGCGGGAGCGTCGGCAGGTCTCCGAGGAGCACCACCCGCCCGGCGGACTCCCGGAGCTGCTCGATCTCCCAGGCCAGGCCGTCGAGCTCGTCGGGCAGGGCCCGGGCGGAGTAGGCGCTGTTCGCCACCACGACCAGCTCCGGGTCCAGGGCGGCCACCTGCTCCCGGGTCCACTCCTGGAAGTCCTCGCACGCCGTCCACTGCGCGCCGGTCCCCGGCTCGGGCCGGCTGTCGCGGTTCGCCGGGCACCCGGCGTACACGAGGTGGTAGACGGCGTAGCCCGCGGTCTCGCCGATCCGGGTGAACGTCGGCCCCCACGCCCGGGCGTGGGAGTCGCCGACCACGACGATCGAGCGGTCGGAGTCCGGCGTGCCGGTCGGGCAGAGCCGCCGCATCCCCTCGCGGTAGTCGCAGTCGCCGAGCGGGGCGATCGAGGTCCGGGCGGCTCCCAGCGCCGGGGCGAGCGACCCCGGCACCGGCCGGCCGTCCTCGGCGGCCAGGACCGACGCCTCGACGATCGCCACGGCGGGGTCGTCGCTCAGCTCCGCGCGGGCGAAGTCGGACACCTCGACACCCGGGTTGTCGGCGAGGTCGGCGAACCGGTCGTCGACGTAGGTCTGCCCGCCCCAGGCGGTGCCGCCGACGAGGACGAGGCTCAGCGGGTAGAGGAGCACGGCGCGGCGCGGGGGCCGCCACCGGACGCCCCGGCGGAACGGCTCCTCCACCAGGTAGAAGGTGGCCGCGCTGAGGGCGAAGGTCACCACGAGGGCGACCAGGACCTGCGACAGGCTCAGCCGGCGCCCCCAGTGCTCGTGGGCGAGCTGGATGACCGGCCAGTGCCACAGGTAGAGCGAGTACGACCAGGCGCCGACCAGCAGCATGGGACGCCACGACAGCAGCCGCGACAGCAGCGAGCCCTGGCCGGCGGCGGTGCTGCCGGCCGCCAGCACCAGCGCGGTCCCCAGGACCGGCACGGCGGCCGCGGTGCCGGGGAACGGCGTGCCCGCGTCGAAGGTCAGGGTCGCGAACCCGACCATGGCCAGCCCCACCCAGCCGAGCGTGGCGGCCTGCCAGGGGCGGATCGGGGAGGGCGTGCCGCCCCAGCCCCGGACCAGGATGGCGACGAGCCCGCCGACGCCGAGCTCCCACGCGCGGGCCGGCGTGGAGAAGTACGCGGCGGTCGGGTTGTCGGCGGTGTGCAGGACCGACCAGACCAGCGAGGCCACGGTGAGCACCAGGACCGGTACGGCGAGGTCCCGGGTCCGGACTCCCCCGCTCCGGCGACGCCGCGCCAGGAGGGCGGCGCCCGCCAGGAGCAGCGGGATCACGACGTAGAACTGCTCCTCGACCGACAGCGACCAGAAGTGCTGGAACGGCGAGGGCGGGTCGTCCGCGGCGAAGTAGTCGGTCTCCACCGCGGCGAACCGGACGTTGGAGGCGAAGAAACCCGCCCAGACGGCGTCCTTGACCACCTCCTGCGCGCGGACCAGCGGCAGCACGTAGACGGCCAGGGCCGTCGTTGCCACCAGGACGACCGTGGCCGCGGGGAGGATCCGGCGGGCTCGGCGGGCGTAGAAGCCCAGCACCGAGATCCGCCCGGTCCCCTCGGCCTCGCGCACCAGCAGGCCGATGATGAGGAATCCGGAGACGACGAAGAAGACGTCGACCCCCACGAACCCACCGGCGAACCTGCCGAATCCGGCGTGCGCGACGATGACGAGGAGGACGGCGACGGCGCGGATGCCCTGGATGTCACCGCGAAAGTCGGTCCGCTCCCGCAACGACGCCCCTCTCTGAGAGCGGGTCCCGGTGTTGTCCGGCGTCCCCGTTCGGTCGGTTACTCTACCCACATGACGCAGCCCACACCGAGCCCCCAGCACGGTGGCCGGCGGAGGCGGGACCGCGTCGCGAAGCTCTCCGAGCCGCTCCTCATCACGCTCATCGGCGTCACCGTCATCGCCCTGTGCGTGCTCACCGCCGTGATGAGCCGGTCCTCGACGCCGGCCGCCGACCTGAGCGCCGCCGAGCCGACCCCCGCCCGCACCACGTCCACCACGTCCACCACGCCGCCGCCCCAGTCGGTCGTCCCGGGGGCCGAGGTCGAGGTCGTCGAGGCGCCGGCGAAGGAGAAGCCCGCCGCGCCCGCGAAGACCGCCGGGAAGCCCGGCGGCGGCGCCCAGGACGGGCAGGACGAGCTGCGCGACGAGGTCGAGCGGATCGCCTCCGAGGCGCCGGCCGTGGTCCGCGTCGGCAGCTTCAACATCCTCGGCTCCCAGCACACCGCGCCCGGCGGCACCAAGGGCGGCGGCTGGCCGAGCGGGGCCGCCCGGCTCCCCGGCACCATCGAGCGGATCCGGGCCCACCGGGTCTCCGTGGTCGGCCTCCAGGAGGCGCAGCCCGAGCAGCTGGCCGGCATCGTCACCGGCACCGGGTTCGCCGTCTACCCCGGCCCCGACGCCAACCCGCTCGACCGGGTGAACTCGATCATCTACGACCCCGCGGTCTGGGAGGCCGTCTCGGCGACGACGTTCCCGATGTCCAACGGCACCGGCTACCGGCCCCAGCCGGTGCTGCGGCTGCGGCACATCGCGACCGGCCGCGAGGCGTACTTCATCAACGCCCATCCCCCGGCCGGGCACGACCGGGCGACCGTCGCGAAGCGGATCGAGAGCATGGGCCGGATCGTCTCGGTGGTCAACGGGCTCAAGCCCGAGGGCCTGCCCATCATCATCACCGGCGACATGAACGACCGGGAGCCGTTCCTCCAGCGCGTGGTCCGCCCCGCCGGCCTGGTCCCCTCGCTCGTCCAGCCGGGACCCATCTCGGTCGACTGGGTGGTCGGCACGCCGGACGTCACGTTCAGCGAGTACACCCGCGACACCTCGACGGTGAGCCGCCGCATCAGCGACCACTTCTTCATCGCCGCGACGGCCACCATCGGCGCCACCGGCTGACCGCACGCTCGGCAGGACCCTCGTCGCCCCGGCGCGCGGTCCGGAGCTCGCGCACGTCCCCGAGCAGCACGGCGACCAGCTCGGTCGCCACCTCGGCCACCTCGGTGTCGGTGACCGAGTCCGGCGTACGCCGCGGGGGCAGGCTCGCCGGGACCTGCAGGTGGGCGACGTCCCCCACCACGTCGAAGGGCCGCGAGGCCAGGTAGGCCAGCGCGGCCTCGCCGCGCGCCCGGCAGTCCTCGACCTGGTCCGGCAGCGGCCAGAACGGCTCGCCCCGGCGCGGGACCAGCCGCTCGTCGGCGAGGAACGAGCGGATGTAGACGCCCTTGTCGAAGGCCCGGTTGAACGACCCCAGGTGCTGGTTGACCCGGCGCAGCACCTCCGCCTCCACGACCCCCATCGACTCGTTCGGGAACGACTGCGAGGTGTCGTAGGCGTCGGCGTCGAGGCCCACGACCCCGGCGAACCGGCGCCAGATGTCGTCCCGCGGGGCGCTGCGGTCCAGCGGCAGCACGTGGATCCGCTCGGGCGGCACCGCCTCGGACCAGCGCTCGAGGACCAGGCGCAGGTCCAGGGCCCGCCAGTTCCAGGTGTCGCTGGGGCGGTCGGACGTCGTCCGCCCGTAGTCGGCCATCGGGGTGGTGGAGCGGTTCTTGAGGCTCTCCTGCCAGCTGGCGGTGAACAGCCCCAGGGGCTCGCGGGCGGTCACGACCAGGTGCACCTCGGCGGGCGCGAGGTCGGCCACCGCCCGCTGCGCCTGCTCGGCACTGGCGGCGGCGAAGAACTCGTGGGAGATCAGGCCGTCCTGCGGCCAGCTCGCCAGGTCCTCGCGGATCCGGTCCCAGGCGGTGAGCTCGCGCTGGCTGCGCCGGCCGCGCCGGCCCTCCTCCCGGACGACCCGGGAGGCCCACAGGTGGTCGCGGCGCTCCCGCCCCGGCAGCAGGACCCCGTCGCGGCGCATCTGGTCGGGCGCGGCCCAGCAGATGGTCTGCAGGTAGGTGGTGGCCGTCTTGGGGAGTCCGATGTGGAAGTAGACGGACCGTGCCATCAGAGGCCCATCAGAGGCTCTGGCTGAAGCTCTCGACGGCGCGGTCGATGCGCTCCTGGTCACGGCTCGCCATCGGCACCACCAGCTCGGCGACGACGTCGGTGAGCTCCGCCACCCGCAGGTGGTGACGCCGGAGCTCGGCGATCTCGCTCTCCAGCTGCGCCACGCGCTCCTCGAGGTCGCGACCGCGTCGTCTCGCTGCCCTGCCGATCATGTCCACTCCGCAATCACTCGACCGATGGATGTCGGCGCGGCTGCGCTCGCGCCGTCGTTCAGGAGCTCCTCGGCCGACACGATCGTGCCGCCGTACGACTCCACGAGCTCGACGACCTCGTCGAGGGCGACCGGCCGGAGCCCGAAGCCGCCCTCGCCCTGGCCGGTCCAGAACTCAGCATAGAGCCGGCCCCCGCCGCGGAGCGTCATGGACGCGAACCGCACGAGGTTGCGCCGGCCGAACCGGGTCGTGGCGTCCAGCAGGTGCCGCGCGAGCAGCGCCTTGGGCCCCGGCCGCCGGCTCATCAGCGCGCCCTCCCCCAGGACGGAGCGCAGCTCGGTCAGGCTCAGCCGCCGCTTGGTGAGGTCCAGGCCCCGGGCGGCCGCCTTCCGCAGCGCCACCCGGCCGGCCTGGCTGGCGTAGTCGTAGCCGACCACCGCGTGTCCGCGCCGGGCCAGCCAGAGGGCGTCCTCGCCCCGGCCGATGCCGACCTCGATCACGAGCGCCTCGCTCGGCACCTCGGCGTGCAGGAGCCGGGCGAGGTCGGACGGGCGGCCGGCGAGGGTGCCGTGGGCCGCGAGCTCGGCCTCCCACTCCCGGCGGAAGGGCGAGAGCCCCCGGAACCAGTCGTTGAGCCGCGCCTGGATGTGCTCGGGGGTGTTGAACTGGAACGCGGGGTCCGGCACCCGCCAGGTCGGCCCGTACATCGCCTCGAGCAGCTTGTCCGGCCGGGCCGGCGCCGGGAACTCCCGGTCGGCGATGCGGCAGGTCCCGAACGGGAAGAGCCACTCCTCGCGGAACTCGGTGCCGACCTCCCCGGTGACGTAGAGGGTGCCGTGGTCGTAGAACGCCGCGAACAGGTCGAGCCCGCGCTTGGCCCCGTCGCGCTCCAGGACCTGGATCCGGAACGCGGCCCCGCTGTAGCGGTAGGTCTCGAACCCGCGGTGGTGCAGCAGCCGCTGGAGGTCGAAGGACTCCCGGACCACGTCCACCGGCGTCGTCGCCTTGGAGATGTAGCTCAGGTCGGCGTCGGAGTCGTGCCCGAGGAGGTTCTGCTCCCGGACGGCGCCGAGCAGGCTCCCCCAGGCCGGGAACCCGGTGAGACCGCGCTCCGCGAGCACGGCGATGGTGCGCTGCATCGCGTCGAGCAGGGGCTCGAGGTGGTCGGCGCTGCGCACCGAGAACGTCGGGCTGAAGCGCCCGGACTTGTCGAGGCTGATCTCCAGGCCGGACCGGTTGAGGAACGCGATCCGCTCCGTGCCGGTACCGAACGCCCTCTCCTCCTCGAAGAGGGTCTCCTCCGCGACGTGGTCCCGGACGGTCAGCCGGGTGTGGCCGTCGAGGAAGCGGCGCATCCGGTCCGGCCAGGCGGCGACCCGCCGGAGACCGTGCCGGGGGGTGGTGTCCCGGAGCACCCAGAACGACCAGATGCGCCGTCCGTCGAAGAGCACGTCGACCACCCGGTCGGGCCCGCGGACCGAGACCTCGATCCCGTCGTCGTCCACCGCGAGGACGGTGATCTTCGACCCGAGCCTGCCGGAGAGCCAGTCCGGGATCACCGGCAGGACTCCGGCACCTGGGATCCCGCGCACCGTACCCACCTCTCCTCGACGCTGTTGGTGACCGGTCGCGCCACAACGAGGCGTCACCCTACAAGGGCCGGTCCGGCGCACCCCCGACGACGTGACCTGGGAGCGTCCGTCGTACCCCGGCCCCGGTTGCTTGTAGTTTCTCTGTGTGAGCAACACGCCGGCCCGGGTCTACATCGCGCGACTGGTGGGCCTGCCGATGTTCGACCCTCCCGGCGACCAGGTCGGCAAGGTGCGCGACCTCGTGGTGGCGGTCCGGTCGGAGGCCCACCAGCCGCGCGTCCTCGGCATGGTCGCCGAGGTCTTCGGCCGGCGGCGGATCTTCGTCCCGATGACCCGGGTCACCAGCATCGACAGCGGGCAGGTGCACACCACGGGCCTGCTCAACATGCGCCGCTTCGAGCAGCGTCCCGGCGAGACGCTCGTGATCGGGCAGATGCTGGACCGGGAGGTGCGCATCTCCGGCACGGAGATCACCGGCACCGTCTACGACGTCGCCATGGAGCAGGCACGCAACCGCGACTGGGTGATCTCCCGGATCGCCATCCAGGAGCCCGGGCGCGGCCTGCGCCGGCGCGGGCAGACCCACGTGGTCGAGTGGCGCGACGTCGAGGGGCTCTCCCGGCGCGACGAGGCGCAGGGCGCCACCCACCTGATCGCGGCCCTCAACGAGATGCGCCCGGCCGACGCCGCCAACATGCTGCACGGCCTCCCGCCCGAGCGCCGCTCGGCGGTGGTCGCGGCCCTGCACGACGAGCGGCTGGCCGACGTCCTCGAGGAGCTGCCCGACGAGGACCAGGTCGAGATCCTCGAGCTCCTCGACACCAAGCGGGCCGCCGACGTCCTCGAGGAGATGTCCCCCGACGACGCCGCCGACCTGATCGCGGACCTCTCCCCCGAGACCGCCGCGACCCTGCTGTCGCTGATGAAGCCCGAGGAGGCCGACGACGTCCGGCGGCTGATGTCGTACGTCGAGAACACCGCCGGCGCGATGATGACCCCCGAGCCGGTCATCCTCGGGCCGGACGCCACCATCGCCGACGCGCTCGCCCACATCCGCAACCCCGAGCTCACCCCGTCCCTCGCCGCGCTGGTCTACGTCACCCGGCAGCCGCTCGAGACGCCGACCGGCCGGTTCCTGGGCGTCGCGCACATCCAGCGGCTGCTCCGCGAGCCGCCGTCGACGCTGGTCGCCGGCGCGCTCGACGACACCATGGAGACCCTGCGCCCCGACGCCACCATCGACGAGGTCGCCGCCCACCTCGCGACGTACAACCTGGTCGCCGCCCCGGTCGTCGACGAGAACGGCCACCTGGTCGGCGCGGTGACGGTCGACGACCTGCTCGACCACATGCTCCCCGAGGGCTGGCGCGACCGCGCCCGCTCCGGCACCGACCAGCCGCAGGAGGCGCGCCGATGAGCGACCGCGCTCCCCGACTCGACACCCCCCGGGAGACCCGGCGGCCGCCGTTGGTGCGCCGCCCGTCGTACAACTCCGACGCCTTCGGCAGCTTCGCCGAGCAGTTCGCCCGATTCATGGGCACCGCCCGGTTCCTGATCTGGATGACCGCCGTCGTGGTGATCTGGGTGGTCTGGAACGCCGTCGCGCCGGAGGCGCAGAAGTTCGACGAGTTCCCGTTCATCTTCCTCACGCTCGCGCTGAGCCTGCAGGCGTCGTACGCCGCGCCGCTGATCCTGCTCGCCCAGAACCGGCAGGAGCAGCGCGACAAGGTGATCGCCGAGCAGGACCGGCTGGCCAACGCCCGGGCGCACGCCGACATGGAGTTCCTCACCCGCGAGGTCGCGTCGCTGCGGATGTCCGTCGGTGACGTGGCGACCCGCGACTTCGTGCGCTCCGAGCTCCGCTCGCTGCTCGCGGACCTGGACGAGCGGGCCGCGGACCGCACCGACCCCTAGCCCGACCCCTAGGGCCGTCGCACCAGCCTGGCGAGCCTGCCCCCGGTGGGCTTCGGGGGCCGCGGGGCCACGGCCGAGGTGCCCTTGAAGAAGCCCCGCTTGTCCGTCCGCCGGCGCCCCTTGAGCGCGGCCGCCAGGTCGGCGGTGGGTACGACGGCGGCCGGCGCGGCCGGGTCGGCCGGGGTGAGCGGCACGAGCGGGTCGGTCTCGACAAGGACGCCGAGGTCGCGCAGGGCCTCGACCTCCTCCTCGACGAAGCGCTCGTAGTAGCGCAGCAGCTGCCGCTCGAGCGCCTCGGGCTCGAGACCGCGGTTGATGAGCACGCGCAGGGTGCGCGCGACCGGCTGCCGGTCGGCCCGGTAGTTCGCCTCCGGCCCGGAGGCGACCATCGAGGTCCACTTCCGGATGAACTCCTCGGCGGAGTAGGACTCGTAGTGGAACAGCTCGAGCCCCTCGCCCTCGTGCAGCGGCCACGGGGTGCCGTCCTCGGCCACGACCTTGTGCAGGGTCAGCCAGGCTCGCTCGCCCACGCGGACCCCGGACTTCCCCATCAGGTGACCGCGGAAGTAGGACTGGTTGGTCGGCTCGGCGACCAGGCCGAGGCCCTCGAGCAGCCGCAGGTCCGCCTCGGGGAGCTCACGCTTGAACAGCGTCGGCTCGCCGTCCCACGTCCGCCGGCTCACCGCCTCGCGGACCGAGAGCCGGACACCGGACGGACCGGGCGGCCGACCGGCCAGCGCCGCCGCGCCGGCGCGGACCACCTCGTCGCCGTCCACGTGGAAGATCCAGGCGTCCTCGAGGCCGAGCCCGGCGAGCACGTCCTTGGTGATGTTGGCGTTGATGCACTGGCGCTCGTTGAGCTCCTTGGGCCGGGCGCCGGCCCACCACCCGGAGCCCGCGCGGACGCAGGTCACCGCCGGGTGCCCGTCGAGGTAGTCGGCGACCTCGTCCTGGCGCGGGCCGCTCGGCTTGTCGAGGAAGACCACGAGGTGGTCGACGCCGCCGGCGAGATTGCCCTCGACGTACCTCCGCACGTGCTCGGGACTGTCCATCACCGTGCTTGCGAGGAACACCAAGGGATCAGGCATGGGGGAAAGGATAGGTGTGACGGGGGCTCAACTACACTCGGTGGCACCATGAGTACCCCGCTTCTCGAGCAGATCCAGGCCGCCCTCGGCACCGTCAACGACCCCGAGATCAAGCGGCCGATCACCGAGCTGGGGATGGTCGACTCCGTCGAGATCGACGACGCCGGCCTGGTCCACGTCACCGTGCTGCTCACCGTCGCCGGCTGTCCGCTCAAGGACACGATCACCCGCGACGTCACCGCCGCCGTCGCCGGCATCGCCGGCGTGACCGGCGTCGACCTCACGCTCGGGGTGATGACCACGGAGCAGCGGGCCGGTCTCAAGGAGGTGCTGAGCGGCGGCGCGGCGCAGCGGGAGATCCCGTTCGCCCAGCCCGGGTCGCTCACCAAGGTCTACGCGATCGCCAGCGGCAAGGGCGGCGTCGGCAAGTCCTCGGTCACCGTCAACCTCGCGCTCTCGATGGCCAAGCAGGGCCTCAAGGTGGGCGTCGTCGACGCCGACATCTACGGCCACTCGGTCCCGGCGATGCTGGGCATCGCCGACTCCCGGCCGACCCAGGTCGACGACCTGATCATGCCGGTGCCGACCTCCTCGGGCGTCTCGGTCATCTCGATCGGCATGCTCAAGCCGCGCCGCGACCAGGTCGTCGCCTGGCGCGGCCCGATGCTCGACCGGGCGCTCGTGCAGATGCTCGCCGACGTCTACTGGGGCGACCTCGACGTGCTGCTGCTCGACCTGCCGCCGGGCACCGGCGACGTCGCGATCTCCCTCGGCCAGCACCTGCCGGGCGCGGAGGTCGTGGTCGTGACCACGCCGCAGGAGGCCGCCGCCGAGGTCGCCGAGCGCGCCGGCACGATGGCCTCGATGATGCACCAGCGCGTCGTGGGCGTCATCGAGAACATGAGCTACCTGCCCTGCCCGCACTGCACCCCCGAGGGCAAGGACCACCGCCTCGAGGTGTTCGGCTCCGGCGGCGGCGACCGCGTGGCCTCGACCCTCTCGGCCCGGTTCGGGTACGACGTCCCGGTGCTCGGCCGGGTGCCGCTGGACATCTCGCTGCGCGAGGGCGGCGACGCCGGCAAGCCGATCGTCGACTCCGACCCCACCGCGCCGGCCGCGCTCGAGCTCGCCGGGGTCGCCGACCGGCTCGCCGGCCGTGGCCGCGGACTGGCCGGCATGCAGCTGGGACTGACGCCGACCAGTAAGTTCTGAGAGGTGTTCGGAGTCGGGCTGCCGGAGTTCGCGGTCATCGCGTTCGTCGCGGTGCTCGTCTTCGGCCCCGACCGGCTTCCGGACCTCGCCCGGCAGGCGGGCCAGATGGTCCGCAAGGTCCGCGACTTCGCCAACTCCGCGCGTGACGAGCTCCGCGAGGAGCTGGGCCCGGAGTACTCCGACCTCGAGCTGCGCGACCTCGACCCGCGCACCATCGTGCGCAAGCACGTGATCGAGGCGATGGAGGACGCCGACGCCGAGGCCCGCGCCCCCCGCCGCCGCGGCCTCCGCCCCCTCGTGGACGGCGAGGTCCCGCCGTACGACGCCGACGCGACCTGATCCCCCTCCGGCCCGTCGCTCAGTCGCGGCTCTGCACCGCCGCGAGCGTCGCGAACGCCACCAGCACCGCCCGCTGATCCTCGCCCACCGGGACCTCGACGAAGTCCGCCCCCACCCGACGGGGCACGCCGTCCACCCGGCCGCCGTCGACGTCGTGCAGCACGCACCGCTCCCCCGCGTCGGCCAGCCGGCGCAGCACCGAGGAGAGGCCGAGCCGGGCCAGCGGTGACCAGGCCACCTCGGGGACGGCGCGGTCCGACGCGCCGGTGACCGAGCGGACCGCGGCCAGCGGGACCACCCAGTCCTGGTCGGCCGCGCGGATCAGGCACCACTGCGCCGCCGCCCGGTCGAGCAGGCCCGTGACCCCGCCGACCCCCCGGACGTCCAGGCCGACCTCCCGGCCCACCGAGGCCTGCAGCCGGGCGGCCAGCGTCACCTGCTGGTACTCCGAGCGGGTCCGGTCCAGCAGCTCGAGCTCGCGATCGGCGGCGTACAGCGCGTCCGCCTGCTGCTCGAGGTCGTCGAGCAGCGCGAACAGCTCCTGCTCCCACGGCATCCCTCGACCCTGCCACAGCCGGGCCGGGCCGGCTGTGGAGGACCGGTTGACCTGCTCGCCTTCCGGGCGTTGACTGACGCAAACGTACGCAAACGCAAGGATCCTCGATGCGTCTCTCGGCCCCGTCGCTCACCCGCTGCCTCGCCGTGTGGCTCGCCGCCACCGCGGGGGCGGTGCTGGCGGGCCTCGTCCTGGCCCCGGACGCCGTCCTCCTGGCCGGGGGCCCGGGTCCCGACCTCGAGCAGGCCCTGGTCCGCCTCAGTGCCGCCGTGGCGCTCGGCTGCGCGGCCTGGGGCTGGCTCGCGACGACGGCCGTGGCCGTGCAGGCCGCGCGCGGACGGGCCGCCGGGCGTGTCCCGGGGGTGCCCGCGTGGCTGCGGCGCGCGGTGCTCCTCGGCTGCGGGGTCGCGCTCGCCGGCGGGGTCACGACCCCGGCGCTCGCCGACCCCGGGTCCCTGGCCGGACTGCCGCTGCCGGACCGCGCCACCGGCTCCGTGCACGCCCCCAGCGCGTCCGGCCCGTCCGGCCCGACCGCCGCGCCGGCCGCGGTCGTCGTACGCCCCGGCGACACGCTCTGGGACCTCGCGGCCGCCGACCTGGGCCACCGCGTCTCGCCCGCCGAGGTCGACCGGCACTGGCGGCGCCTGCACCGGCTCAACCGGTCCGTCGTCGGACCCGACCCCGACCTGATCCGCCCCGGTCAGCAGCTGCGGCTGCCTGCCCCTCCCGAGGAGAACCGCCGATGAACGTCGTCCCGCTCCGCGTGCCCGTGCCGATCGCGAGCGTCCAGGGCACCCTGGCGCTCGACCTCCAGCCGCGGCACGAGCCGCCGCCGTACCCCGCCCTCCGCGGCGTGGGCCCCGGCGACCCGGCGCCGGTCGCCGAACCGGTCCGCCTCGAGGTGGAGCGCTGGGCGCACCGGTTCGCGCAGGCGGCCGTCGAGATCGTGGGCGGTGACCGGCCCGCCTCCCAGCTGGTGCGGTGGACCACCGCGGGGGTCTACGCCGACCTCCACCGCCGGGCGCTGCTGGTCGCGCGCGCCGGCGGGCACCAGCCCGCGGCCGGCCGCGTGCAGCCGGTGCGCCCCAAGGTGCTCAGCGTCCGCACCTGCTTCGTCGAGCGGCACGTCGTCGAGGCCTGCGTGCACGTGCGGTACGGCGACCGCTCGCGCGCCGTCGCCGCCCGCTTCGAGCTGCTGCGGGCCCGCCACGAGACCGCCCCGCGCTGGGTCTGCACCGCCCTCGAGTTCGCCTGACCGCCGAGTCGGCGTGAATGAACCGCCGAGTCGGCGTGAGTTGCGCGCCTCGCGGGCAACTCACGCCGACTCGCGTGCCAACTCACGCCGACTCGGCGTCCAACGGGTGCGGGGTCAGCCGCTGGCGCGGGCGGTGAGGCCCGTGGGCCCACCGGGGGCGCCGTGGCACTGCTTGAACTTCTTGCCCGAGCCGCAGGGGCAGCGGTCGTTGCGGCCGACCCCGGCGTACTCGTCGTCGGCGTTGGTGGCCGTGGTGCCGCGGACCTCGGCCTCGCCGTCCTCGGCCGGGGCCGAGTAGGCGAGGTTCTGCGGCTGCTGGGGCCGGTCGAGGCCCTTGGCCTTGATGGTCGGGACCGCGGCGCGCTGCGGGACGGTGCCCTCGGGCTGGAGCAGCGGCTCGTAGGCCTCCTCGACCTCCTCGGCCTCGTCGGGCTCGTCCTCGACCTGGACCTCGAGGTTGAACAGGAAGCCGACGGCCTCCTCCTTGATGCCGTCCATCATGGCCGCGAACATGTCGAAGCCCTCGCGCTGGTACTCCACGAGCGGGTCGCGCTGGGAGTACGCCCGCAGGTAAATGCCCTCGCGGAGGTAGTCCATCTCGTAGAGGTGCTCGCGCCACTTGCGGTCGAGCACCGAGAGCAGCACCCGCCGCTCGAGCTCGCGCATCACCTCGGCGCCCATCTCGGCCTCGCGGGCGTCGTAGCACGCGTGCGCGTCGGCCTTGAGCTCCTCGATCAGCTCGGCCCGGTCGATGCCGGCGGCGTCGCCGCCGGCCTCCTCCAGGACCCGCTCCAGGCCGACCGTGACCGGCCAGTACTGCCGCAGGTCGGTCCAGAGCTGCTCGAGGTCCCACTCCTCGGGGAACCCCTGGGTGTGCCCGGTGACCACGCCGGTGACCACGTCGGTGATGAAGGTGCGGATCTGGTCGTGCAGGTCGGCGCCCTCGAGGACCTCGCGACGCTCGGCGTAGATGACCTGGCGCTGCCGGTCCATCACGTCGTCGTACTTGAGGACGTTCTTGCGGGACTCGAAGTTCTGCGACTCGACCTGGCCCTGCGCGCTGGCGATCGCGCCGGTGACCCGCTTGTTCTCGATCGGGACGTCGTCGGGGATCTTCAGCATCTGCAGCACGCGGTCGACCCAGTCGGACTTGAACAGCCGCATCAGCTCGTCCTCGAGGGAGAGGTAGAAGCGGGACTCGCCCGGGTCGCCCTGGCGGCCCGAGCGGCCGCGGAGCTGGTTGTCGATGCGGCGGGACTCGTGCCGCTCGGTGCCGATGACGTAGAGGCCACCGAGCTCGCGGACCTCGTCGTGCTCGGCCCCGACCTGCGCCTTGATCTGCTCGAGGGTCTCGGGCCAGGCGGCCTCGTACTCCTCGGCGCGCTCGACGGGGTCCAGGCCGCGCTTGCGCAGCGCCTGGTCGGCGAGGAACTCCACCGAGCCGCCGAGCATGATGTCGGTGCCTCGACCGGCCATGTTGGTGGAGACGGTGACCGCGCCCTTGTGACCGGCCATCGCGACGATCTTCGCCTCGTCGGCGTGCACCTTCGCGTTCAGGACGGTGTGCGGGATGCCCTTCTTCTTCAGCAGGTCGGAGAGGTGCTCGGACTTCTCGACCGAGACGGTGCCGACGAGGACCGGCTGGCCCGCCTGGTGACGCTCGGCGATGTCCTGGGCGACGGCCTCGTACTTCGCCTCCTCGGTGCGGTAGACGAGGTCGGGCTGGTCGATCCGCTGCATCGGCTTGTTCGTCGGGATCGGCACCACGCCGAGGCTGTAGATCTTGTCGAACTCCGAGGCCTCGGTCATCGCCGTGCCGGTCATGCCGGAGAGCTTCTCGTAGAGGCGGAAGTAGTTCTGCAGGGTGACGGTGGCGAGGGTCTGGTACTCCTCGCGGACGGTCACGCCCTCCTTGGCCTCGATCGCCTGGTGCAGACCGTCGTTGTAGCGGCGGCCGGACAGCATCCGGCCGGTGTGCTCGTCGACGATGAGCACCTCGCCCTGCATGACGACGTACTCCTTGTCCTTGCGGAACAGCTCCTTGGCCTTGATGGAGTTGTTGAGGAAGGAGATGAGCGGGGTGTTGACCGACTCGTAGAGGTTCTCGATGCCCAGGTGGTCCTCGACCTTGGTGATGCCGGGCTCGAGGACGGAGATCGTGCGCTTCTTCTCGTCGACCTCGTAGTCGACGTCCTTCTCCAGCCGGGCGGCGATCTTGGAGAACTCGCCGTACCACTTGACCTCGTCCTGGGTCGGACCGCTGATGATCAGCGGGGTCCGGGCCTCGTCGATGAGGATCGAGTCGACCTCGTCGACGATCGCGAAGCTGTGGCCGCGCTGCACGCACTCCTCGATCGACCCGGCCATGTTGTCGCGCAGGTAGTCGAAGCCGAGCTCGTTGTTGGTGCCGTAGGTGATGTCGCAGGCGTACGCCTCGCGCCGCTGCGCGGGCCGCATCTCCGGCAGGATCACGCCGGTCGAGAGCCCGAGGAAGTGGTAGAGCCGGCCCATCCACTCGGCGTGGTACTTGGCCAGGTAGTCGTTGACCGTGACGACGTGCACGCCCTTGCCGGACAGCGCGTTGAGGTACGCCGGGAGGGTCGCGACCAAGGTCTTGCCCTCACCGGTCTTCATCTCGGCGATGTTGCCGAGGTGCAGCGCCGCGCCACCCATGATCTGGACGTCGAAGGGCCGCATGCCGAGCACCCGCTTGGCCGCCTCGCGGGCGGTCGCGAACGCCTCGGGCATGATGTCGTCGAGGGTCTCGCCCTCCTCGAGCCGCTTCTTGAACTCGGTGGTCATCCCCTGGAGCTCGGCGTCGCTCATCGCCACGAAGTCGTCCTCGATGGCGTTGACCGCCTTCGCGACGGCTTCGAGCTGACGCATGATCTTGCCCTCGCCGATGCGGAGGAGCTTGTCGAGGATGGCAGGCACGAGAGGGGTCTCCCTGGGTAGTACGTCACGGCCCAGTCCGGGCCGCGGACCATGCTATCCGGGCCGGCGAAGCGCGCGTGCCCCGGCGAGCATCCCGGACACTCCCGCCGGACCCGACGGGCGCTACCGGAGCAGGACCGCGAGCGCGGGAGCGAGGTCCCCACGCGGCTCGACGGCGACGTCGCCGAGCCCCAGCCAGCCGCGGAGCACGTCGAGCTCGGCCGCGAGCTCCGGCGCGGTGTCCTCGGGCGCCCCGGGCTCGGCGTACGCCGCCTTGACGACGAGCACCCCCGCCTTGCGGTCGGCCTTGAGGTCGACCCGGGCCACGATCCGGTCCCCCAGCAGGAACGGCAGCACGTAGTAGCCGTGCACCCGCTTCGCGGCCGGGGTGTAGATCTCGATCCGGTAGTGGAAGTCGAAGAGCTCCTCGGTGCGCTCGCGCAACCACACGACCGGGTCGAACGGGCTGAGCAGCGCCCGCGCGGCCACCCGCCGCGGGAGGCGCGCGTCGCGGTGGAGGTACGCCGGGCGCCGCCACCCCTGGACCGTCACCGGCAGCAGCTCGCCGGTCTCGACCAGCGTCGCGACCGCGGTCGCCGCGTCGGTGGTGCGCATCCGGTGGTAGTCGGCCAGGCACCGGACCGAGGCGACGCCGTGCGAGGCCGCGGCCCGTCGTACCAGCTCCACGTGAGCCTCGGCGGGGGTCGGCGTGGGCTGGGCGAGCACCGCCGCGGGCAGCACCCGCTCGGGGAGGTCGTAGACCACCTCGAAGGAGCTGTTGCGGCCGGCGACCGCGAGGTCGCCCACCATGAACAGGTAGTCGAGGCCCTTGCGCGCCTCCGACCAGTTCCAGCCCCAGTGCTCCTTCGCCCGGGGCGCGCCGTCGTCGAGCTGGCGCGCCGTGGACGGCCCGCGGGCCGCGACCTCGGCCAGCAGCCCGGCCGCGGCCTCGTCGGTGACCGTGCCCCACCACTTGCCGCGGCGGGCGCGGTACTCGGCCATCCGGTGCTGCAGGTGCGGCCACAGCTCGACCGGCATGAACGCCTGCACGTGGGCCCAGTACTCCACCATCCTCCGCGGCTGCTGCTCCGCGGCCCGGGTGAGCAGCCCGACGTCGTAGGGGCCCATCCGGGAGTACAGCGGCATGTAGTGGGCGCGCTGCAGCACGTTGACCGAGTCGACCTGGAGCACGCCGGTGCGGGCCAGGGTGCGGGCGAAGGTGCGCATCGTGGGCACCACGTGGCGGGTGTCGAGGAAGCCCTGGGCGGCCAGCGCGACGCGCCGGGCCTGCGCCTGGCTGAGGGACTCCATGGCGGGAGGGTACGGCGGGGCGCGGACAGTGTGTTCGCGAGGGCAGACGGGTCTCGACACGCCGGTCGGACTAGGGCAGGTCGAGCAACTTCTCCTTGACGGCGTACATGACCGCCTCCATCCGCGAGTGCAGCTGCAGCTTCTCGAGGATGTTGCGCACGTGGTTCTTGACGGTGTTCTCGGAGATGAACAGCTGGCGGGCGATCTCGCGGTTGTTCATGCCCTTGGCCACCAGCCGGAGCACCTCGAGCTCGCGCTCGGTGAGCCGCAGGCCGGGCACGGGGTCGCGCTCGGGGCGCGACATCTGCTTGAACTCGTCGATCAGCTTGACCGCCATCGACGGGCTGATCAGCGACTGGCCGTCGGCGACCACGCGGACGGCCTGGGCGACCTCGTCGATGGAGGAGTCCTTGAGCAGGTAGCCCGCGGCCCCGCTCTTGACGGCCTCGTAGAGGTCGGCCTCCTCGTCGGAGACCGTCAGCATGATGATCTTCGCCGACGGCACGGCCTCCTTGATGGCCCGGCACGCCTCGATGCCGGAGCGCTTGGGCATCCGGATGTCGAGCAGCACCACGTCGGGCGCGGTGGTCGTGGCGAGGGTGGTGCCCTCGACGCCGTCGCCGGCCTCGCCGATGACCTCGATGCCCGACTCGACGGCCAGCAGCATCGTCAGCCCTCGCCGGAACAGCTCCTGGTCGTCGACGACCAGCACCCTGATCGGCTCCGCACCGTCGACTGAGATCTCTGCCACGCGGGCATCATGGCACGTACGGGCGGTTCGTGGCTGCCGTCTCAATGCCATCCGGACGGTCCGGGGTGGCCCGAACGGGCCACCCCGGCCGTGCCGGACCGGGCTCAGCCCGCGTCGAGGTCCAGGGAGATCACGCCGTAGTCGTAGCCGCGGCGGCGGTAGACCACCGAGGGCCGGTCGCTCTCCTTGTCCACGAACAGGTAGAAGTCGTGGCCGACCAGCTCCATCTCGTAGAGGGCCTGGTCGAGGGTCATCGGCGTGGCCGGGTGGGACTTCTCCCGCACCACGAGCGGTCCGTCGCCGGTCACGGCGATCGGTCCGACGCGTCGCTCGGTCGAGCCCGGCGCGTCCTCGTCGGTGTCCGCTGCCGGGGGCTCGACGGTCGCGAGCGCCTCCGCGACCGAGACCGGGGTCTTCGCGCCCCGGTGGACGCGACGGCGGTCCGCGGCCCGGCGCATCTGGGCCGCCATCTTGTCGAGCGCGAGGTCCAGGGCGCCCATCTTCTCCTCGGCGGCCGCCTCCGCCCGGATCACCGGGCCCTTGGAGAAGGCGGTCAGCTGCACGTGGACGGAACGGTCGTGCTGGCGCGGGTTCGGTTCGCAGTCCACCTCCACCTGGACCCGCATGATCCGGTGATCGTGCTTCTCGAGCCGGGTCAGCTTCTCGGCGGCGTGCTCTCGGAACCGGTCCGAGATCTCGCAGTGACGCCCTGTGACCACAACTTCCATGTTGAACCTCCCGTTGAACAGTTGGTTTCCTTCGCCAGCATCACCCGCGCCGTCCTTCAGGCATGCCGGAGCACGGGCGCGGCCCGTGCCCCGTCGGGGTGAGATGGAGCCCGCCCGGCCGACCTGGTCTTCGACCCCACAACCGCCTGCTGAGGCCTCCGCAGCTTCTCTGCCACTCCCGGCCTTCTCCCGCCCGTCCCCGCATCTGACGGGGAGGGCGAGGCAGGACTTACCTCTAAGCCGCACCGTGATCGGCGTACCCCCCGAGGGGGGTCCACGGGGGCGGAGCCCCCGTGTGCCGCCTTACGTGGACCGTTTCGCCTGCGACTGGCATCGGCTTGCCGCTCGCGCGCCTGGGGCGCACGTGCGACGCAACCACGGACCCGGACGGACTCCATGCATCGACGGTAGTCACTTCCCCGACGGGACAAAAGGCCGCCCCCGGTCTCGCCGGCGCGTCGCGGCCACCGCGGCGACCGCCGCGACGTGCATCCCCACCGCCTCCAGGGCGCGCTGCGCCTCGCGGGCGGTCGCCCCCGTGGTCAGCACGTCGTCGCACACCACGACCCGCGCCAGCGGGACGCGCTCGGAGAGCCGGCGCAGCGGCCCGCTGGGGCAGGTCATCGAGCCCGCGAGGTTCGCCGCCCGGGCGACCCGGTCCAGGCCCGCCTGGTCGACCAGCCCCGGCCTGGTGCGCAGCAGCCGCGCCGCGCGGACGTCGTACCCCTCCCGACGGAGGCGGACCGCCGCTCCCGCGGCCAGGGCGTACGTCGGGTCGTGGCCGCGGGCGCGCACGCTCGAGGGCCGCGAGGGCACCGGCACCAGCAGGACCGGTCCCGGGACGCCGGTCGCCGCGACCGCGACGGCGAGCAGCCCGGCGAGCGGCCGGGCGAGCGCCAGCAGCCGCCGCTCCTTGAGCCCCAGCACCATCGCGCGCAGCGTGCCGTCGTACTCGCCGGCCGCCCACGGGGGCACCAGGCCGGGCGGGGAGGGCACCGGCCAGGCGAGCCGCGCGGACCCCGGCAGCAGTGCCGAGCAGCCGGCGCACAGCAGCCGACCCGGTCGCCGGCACGCGACGCAGCGCCCCCCGAGCAGCAGGTCGGTGACGGCGTCGCGCATCCGCCCAGCGCACCACCCCGGCACCCCCGCCGCAACCGGGTCGCGGACGGCTGTGGACGGGCCTCAGCCCGCGTAGCCCAGGGTCTGCTGACCGGCCTGCACGGGCACCCGGCCGGTGACCGATTCGGCGACCGAGATGGCCTCGTCGCGGGTGAGCACGACCAGGTCCTGGCCGGGGACCGGCGACCCGGCGAGCGAGCGCACCGGCCCGTTGAGGGTGGCGACGCTGTCCTGGCTCGTGGGGGCGCCGTCGACCGCCACCGTGCGCACCTCCCAGAGCTCGGCGGTGACCTGCACCAGCGCGGCCACGGTCACGGGGGTCTGCCACGCGATGTCGCGGATCCGCTGGGGCTCCCCCGTGCCGCCCAGGATCGAGGTCGCCCCGGTCGCGCGCAGCACCTCGCCCTGGTCGCCGTGGAGCACCCGGCTCACGACGATCTCGTCGCGCCCGGACCGGCGGACGACGGCCACCAGCCGCGAGCCGTCGCGCGAGACCGCGAGGGCCCGGACGTCGGTCCCGGTGATGCCGCGCACCCGGAGCTCCTCGGTGGCGCCGTCGCGGCGGTGGTAGACCCGCGCGTCGCGCCGGCCGCGGTCGACCAGCCAGAGCCGGCCCGCGTGGTCCCAGGACGGCTCGAGCAGGTCGGTCGCGTCGGCCAGCACCTCGCGAGCGACGCCCCGGTCGTCGTACACCGGACCGAGGAGCAGCGAGGTGCCGTCCTCGGACACCCCGGCGGCGGTGTCGCCGTCCAGGTTCACCGCGATCGACCGCAGACCCTGGGCGGCGGTGCCGAACGGTCCCCCGACGGCGTCCATCGCCTCCGGGATCCCGGCGACCAGCAGTCCGTCGCGGAGGCCGAAGACCGCCGCGTTGGCGTGCGGCACCGCGGCGTCGTACTCGGCGCCGAGGTCGATCGGGAACCGGCCGTCGTCGCCCGCGGGCAGCACGAGCGGCTGGCCGTCGACGCTCACCCGCAGCGCGTCGAGCCCGGGCACCTGGCGCAGCGTGGCGGCGAGCTGGACCACCATCAGCGACATCGACTCGGGCGTCTGCCGGCCCACGTCGATCAGCGACACGCTCGCGACGCCGTCGTCGGAGACCGGCACCGACAGCTCCTTGCGCGTGCCGGTCGGGAAGAACGTGCGCGAGCCGCCCGCGCCGCCGCGGGGACCCTCGAGGAGGCCCTCGACCAGGCGAGTGGCGAGCGCGTCGTCGTCGACGACGAAGACCGGCTCCGGCACGAGCACCCGGGCGGCGGGGTCGAAGAAGTGCAGCGAGAGCCGCTCGAACCGCGCCTCGAACCAGGACTCCGGGACGATCAGCGCGTCGGGCGGCCGGGCGATGCGGTACTGCCCCTGCTCGTCCTGCTGCATGATGAACGACAGCTCGCGCTGCTCCCCGCGCAGCGGTCCCAGCCAGGCGCCCCGCGCGTCGAAGCGGTTGCCGCCCTCGCTGACCTGCACGGTCACCCGGCTGGTGCCGACCGGCGCCGTGGTGGCGCCGTACGTGATGGTCCGCTGCTGCGGACGCCACGTGGTCCGCGCCTCCTGGGTCAGGAACTGGGCGGCCGAGCTCGTCTGGATCGGCACCGCGGTCATCGCGTCGAGGAACCCCTTGACCACCTCGGCCGGCGACGCGTCGGGCTGCGGGGGCAGCGGGTCGAAGGTGAACCCGGTGCCCTGGCCGGTGTCGCGCGAGGCGTCGGTCTGCACGACCGGTCCGCTCTCGGGAAGGCTCACGCACGCGGCCGGCAGCAGCAGGAGCAGCGCCGTCAGCACGGCGGCGGCGAGGCGGCCGGCACGGGGACGGGGACGGGCACGGGGACGGGCACGGGGACGGGTACGGGTACGGCGGGTCACGTGACCGGCTCCCGGGCGTCGGACGGCACGAGCGGCAGCGGGCTGCGGCGCAGCCCGCCGTTGACCCGGCGCGGGAGGGTGAGCCGGAACTGCGCCCCCTCCCCCGGGCGGCCCCAGGCCTGCAGCCACCCACCGTGCAGGTGGGAGTCCTCGAGCGAGATCGAGAGGCCGAGGCCGGTGCCGCCGCTGGTCCGGGCGCGCGCCGGGTCGGCCCGCCAGAACCGGTTGAACACGAGCGCCGACTCACCGGGGGCGAGGCCGACGCCGAAGTCGCGCACCGTGATCGCGGCGGCGTGGTCGTCGCCGGCCACCTCGACCACGATCTCCTCGCCCCGGCCGGTCTCGGCGTGGTCGATGGCGTTGGTGAGCAGGTTGCGGACCACGCGCTCGATGCGGCGCGCGTCTGCCTCGGCGAGGCACGGGTGGTCGGGCGAGCGGACGACGACCCGGACGCCGCGCTGCTCGGCCAGCGGCCGGGTCGCCTCGACGACCCGGTGCGCCACGTCGACCAGGTTGAGGTCCTCCGCGTCGAGGACGGCGGCGCCGGCGTCGAACCGGCTGATCTCCAGGAGGTCGACGAGCAGGGTCTCGAAGCGGTCCAGCTCGACCTGCAGCAGCTCGGCGGAGCGCGCGGTCACGGGGTCGAAATCGGCCCGCGCGTCGTGGAGCACGTCACTGGCCATCCGCACCGTCGTCAGCGGGGTGCGCAGCTCGTGGGACACGTCGGAGACGAACCGGTGCTGGACCCGGCTCAGCTCCTCGAGCTGCCGGATCTGGCGCTGCAGGTTGCCCGCCATCTGGTTGAACGACGTCGCCAGGCGCGCGAGGTCGTCCTCGCCGGAGACCTTGAGCCGCTCCTGGAGCCGGCCCGCGGCGAGCCGCTCGGCGACCTGGCGGGCCATCCGGATCGGGGTCACGACCTGGCGGGTGACCAGCCAGGCGACCCCGGCGACCAAGACCACCATGAGGACGGCGGCGGTGAGCAGGGCCCGGGTGACCAGGGCCAACGTCTCCTGCTGCTCCTCGAGCGGGAAGAGGAGGTAGAGCGTGTAGACGCCGCCGTCGGCGACCAGCGCCACCTGGGTGCCGACGACCACGCCCGGCTCGTCGATCACCACCTGGCCCTCCGGGCCGAGCATCCGGATCGAGGTGTAGGTCCACGCCGTGTCCGCGGCCTCCTGGAAGTGGTCCTCCAGCGACTCCGGCACCGAGGAGGTGTCCAGGCCGGGGGTCGAGCGGGCGCCGCCCTGGTCGATCCGCCCGGTGTTCTCCCCCAGCGGGCCGGCCAGCACGACCGTGAAGCCGCGGGTCTGGCCGCGCTGGATGATCGGGTCGACGAGGTCGGCCTGCTGCGTGGAGGCGTCGACGTCCGTGCCGGGCACCGAGGCCAGCCGCGACTCGGCGTCCGCGCGCTCGATGTCGGCCTCAGCGACGACCGCGTCGACCCGCTGCTCGAGCAGGCCCTCCCGGGTCTGCTGCAGCAGGAACGAGCCGACCACCCCGACCACGACCGTGGACAGCAGGAGGGTGGAGGCCACGACGCGGGCCTGGATCGACCGGCGCCAGAAGGTGAGCGCGCGCCGGAGGCCCGGCGGCATGCCGCCAGGCCCGCGCACCCCCGCCATCCCGCGGCCTACGGTTGTCCGGCCTTGTAGCCGACGCCCCGCACGGTGACCACGATCTCCGGGTTCTCCGGGTCGTGCTCGACCTTGGAGCGCAGCCGTTGCACGTGCACGTTGACCAGCCGGGTGTCGGCCGCGTGGCGGTAGCCCCACACCTGCTCCAGCAGCACCTCGCGGGTGAAGACCTGCCACGGCTTGCGGGCCAGGCAGACCAGGAGGTCGAACTCGAGCGGCGTGAGGTTGATCGGCGCGCCGGCCCGGGTGACGGAGTGGCCGGCGACGTCGATGTCGAGGTCGCCGATGGTGAGCGACTCCTGGCCGGCGGTGTCGAAGCGGCGGACCCGGGCCCGGATACGCGCCACCAGCTCCTTGGGCTTGAACGGCTTGACGACGTAGTCGTCGGCCCCGGACTCGAGGCCGACGACCACGTCGACGGTGTCGCCCTTGGCGGTCAGCATCACGATCGGCACGCCGGACTCGGCGCGGATCTCCTTGCAGACGTCGATGCCGTCCTTGCCGGGCAGCATCAGGTCGAGCAGCACCAGGTCGGGGCGGTAGTCGCGGAACACGTCCATCGCCTGGTCGCCGCGCGTGCACATCCGGCTGTCGAAGCCCTCCTGGCGCAGCACGATCGTGAGCATCTCCGCGAGGGAGGCGTCGTCGTCGACGACGAGGATGCGTCCCTTGGTCGCGTAGTCGCTGGGCTGCCCCGAGGGGCCGCCGGCGGGCTGGCTCATGTGCTCAATCCTGCCACCCCGCGCGGCGGCCGCTCAGTAGCGGTACTGGTCGGACTTGTAGGGACCGGCGACGTCGACGCCGAGGTACGCCGCCTGCGAGTCGCTCAGGGTGGTCAGCCGGACGCCGAGGGCGTCGAGGTGCAGCCGGGCGACCTCCTCGTCGAGGTGCTTGGGCAGCACGTAGACGCCCACGGGGTACTCCTCGGGCTTGGTGAACAGCTCGATCTGGCCGAGCACCTGGTTGGTGAACGAGTTCGACATCACGAACGACGGGTGACCCGTCGCGTTGCCGAGGTTCAGCAGCCGGCCCTCGGAGAGCACGATGATCGCGTTGCCCTCGCCCTCGGGGAAGGTCCACACGTCGACCTGCGGCTTGACGTTCTTGCGGACGACGCCGGGGTAGGTCTCCAGGGCGGCCATGTCGATCTCGTTGTCGAAGTGGCCGATGTTGCCGAGGATGGCGTTCTTCTTCATCCGGAGCATCTGGTCGACCATGACGACGTCCTTGTTGCCGGTCGCCGTGATGATGATGTCGGCGGTCTCCACGACGTCGTCGAGCGTGGCGACCTGGTAGCCGTCCATCGCCGCCTGCAGCGCGCAGATCGGGTCGATCTCGGTGACGATCACGCGCGCGCCCTGGCCGCGCAGCGACTCAGCGCAGCCCTTGCCGACGTCGCCGTACCCGCAGACGACGGCGACCTTGCCGCCCATGAGGACGTCGGTCGCGCGGTTGATGCCGTCGATGAGCGAGTGGCGGCAGCCGTACTTGTTGTCGAACTTCGACTTGGTGACCGAGTCGTTGACGTTGATCGCCGGGAACAGCAGCGTCCCGTCGCGCATCATGTCGTAGAGGCGCAGCACCCCGGTGGTGGTCTCCTCGGTGACGCCCTTGAGCTCACCGGCGACCTGGGTCCAGCGGTCCTTGCTCTCGGCGAGGGAGGCGTTGATCAGCTCGAAGATGATCCGCTGCTCGGTGCTGGTGGCGGTGGCCGGGTCCGGCGCCTCGCCCTTCTTCTCGGCCTCGACGCCCAGGTGCACCAGGAGGGTGGCGTCGCCGCCGTCGTCGAGGATCATGTTCGCGGCGCGCTTCTCGCCGTCCGGGCCGTGGGGCCAGACCAGGATCTGCTGCGCGCACCACCAGTACTCCTCGAGGGTCTCGCCCTTCCAGGCGAAGACCGGCACGCCCTGCGGGTCCTCGGGGGTCCCGTTCGGGCCCACCGCGATCGCGGCCGCGGCGTGGTCCTGCGTCGAGAAGATGTTGCACGAGGCCCAGCGGACCTCGGCGCCGAGCGCGACCAGCGTCTCGATGAGGACCGCGGTCTGGATCGTCATGTGCAGCGACCCCGCGATGCGGGCGCCCTTCAGGGGCTGCTCCGCGCCGTACCGCTCGCGCATCGCCATCAGGCCGGGCATCTCGTGCTCGGCGAGCTGGATCTCGGTGCGGCCGTAGTCGGCCAGGCTGAGGTCGGCGACCTTGTAGTCCATGGGGGCTCCTGAGGGTGAGGCGGTGGTGCGCGTCCCCAGAGGTTAGGACGCTGCTTCGCCCGACAGGGAATCCTCGCGACGCGGCCGCTCGCGCTCAGTGGGCCGGCGCGGCGTCCTTGCGGCCGAAGGGCAGCAGGTGGACGACCGCCAGCACCACGGCGCCCACCAGCACGCCGAGGATGGCGGACGCGACCGTGTTGACCAGCCAGCCCAGGACGCCGCCGATGCCCGGGACGGCGTGGCGGACCTCCTCCTCCAGGTGGTGCACCAGGTCGTACGGCGCGTGCCAGCCCAGCTCGTCGAGCCCGATCAGCTCGATGTGCCCGCCCACCCACAGCATCGCGGCGGTGCCGACGACCGAGATCACCGTCAGGACGTGGGGCATCGCGCGGACCAGGCCCCGCCCGATCCGCTGGGACGCCTCGCTGGACCGCTCGGCCAGGTGCAGGCCGACGTCGTCGATCTTCACCAGCAGCGCGACCACGCCGTACACGACGACGGTGATGACGACCGCCACCACGGCGAGGATCGCCAGGCGGGCCCAGAAGCCCTCGTCGGAGACCTCGTTGAGCGCGATCACCATGATCTCGGCGGACAGGATCAGGTCGGTGCGGACCGCGCCGGCAACCATCGTCTTCTCCGCCTCGGGGCCGACCTCGGTGACGGGGGCGACGTGGTGCTCGTGGCCGCGGATCTTGCCCCAGACCTTCTCGACGCCCTCGTAGCAGAGGTAGGCACCGCCGATCATCAGGATCGGCGTCAGCAGGCCCGGGAGGAACTGGCTGAGCAGCAGCGCGATCGGCAGGATGATGAGCAGCTTGTTGCGGAACGACCCCATCGCGATCCGCTTGATCATCGGGAGCTCGCGGTCGGCGGTGACGCCGTGCACGTACTGCGGGGTCACCGCGGTGTCGTCGACCACGACCCCGGCGGCCTTGGCGGTGGCGCGGCCCGCGGCGGCACCGACGTCGTCGATCGAGGCCGCGGCCAGCCTCGCGATCGCGGCGACGTCGTCGAGGAGCCCGAACAACCCGGCGCTCACGGCGCCGCCACTGTCGCTGTCTGCGTGCCTGGCATGGCGGAAAGGCTACCGGCCGGGCACGGGATCCTGGCCCGCGGACCCGGGTGCCGCGAGCGCCGCCCCGGCGATCGCCTCGCTGATCACGGCGGTCTCGGCCTCGGCGACCGCGACGTCGACCGCCCGGTCGACGCTGCGCTGGGCGGAGCCGAGGGGGTCCACGAGGTGGTGCAGGAGGGTCGCGAGCGGCCGCCAGGCCAGCAGGAGCGCCAGGCCCACCGCCGCGGCGCTGGTCACCAGCAGCGCGAGGCCGCCCTGGTCGGCGGTCCAGCGCGGGTACTCGGCGTACTCGGCGCCCAGCACCGCGAACCCGTGGAACAGGTAGACCACCAGCGTCCAGGCACCCATCCGGCTGAACCAGCCTCCCGTCCGGGGCACCAGGGCCAGGAACGCGAGCGCGCCCAGGGCACCGACCGCGAGCACGACCGCCCGGATCACGAACGCCTCCACGTCGCCGACGGCGAGCTCGTCGTACCGCGCGCGGTAGTAGAGCCACTCGGTGCTGGCCCACCGGTCGGTCCAGGTCGTGGCCAGCCAGATGCCCGCCAGCACGAGCACCCCCGCGGCCTGGGCGCCGCGCGAGCGGAGCCGCGCGAGCTGCTCGGGCGTGGCCAGCAGCCCCGCCACGAAGAACGGCAGCAGGCCGAGCACCCGGGCCAGGTCGAGGGTGTCCACGGCGTAGAGCCCCGCGACCAGGCTGGTCGCGACGGCGACCGGGACCGCCCCCGGGATCCGCTGGAACAGCGGCCCGAGCAGCCGCCAGAAGAACAGCGCGGCGAGGTACCACATCGGCCAGTGCGGATCGGTGAACAGGTCCTCGAGCCGCTCCCCGCCGACGTGCACCCGGAACAGCGCGAGCGCGCACTCGAAGAGCAGGTAGGGCACGGCGACCGTGCGCACCAGCTGCCAGAGCCGGTGGCGCTCGTAGGAGAACGACCGGGAGAGGTAGCCGGTGACGAGCACGAACGCCGGCACGTGCCAGGCGTAGAGGAAGTCGTAGAGGTGCGCGTGCAGGCGGCTCTCCGGCAGCAGCGTCCAGGAGTGGCCGAGGACGACCAGGGTGACCAGCGCCATCTTGGCGTTGTCGAACCAGGGGTCGCGCTGGGCGGGCACGACCCCGGGATACCCGGCTGCGGCGGTGACTAGTCCTCGTCCTCGACCAGGCCGAGGCGCAGGTACGCCGCGGCGTAGGTGCCGTGCAGCAGCAGCGAGGCGTAGCGGGCGACCTCGGTCGGGGCCTCCGCGGTCACCGTCTCGACGCGTACGCCGCGGGCCTGCGCCGCGGTCTGCAGCCGGCCGCGCTGGTCCCGGACCACCGGGTCCTCGGTGCCGTCGTCGAGCACCAGCAGCATCGGGCGCAGCTCGCCGCCCTCGTCGGCGAACGGGTCGTCGAAGACGTTGCGCGGCCGGGCCGCCTCGAGGACCGGCAGCAGGTGCTCGGCGTCGCCGGCGAGCGCGGTGCGACCGCTGGCGCGCCGGATCGACTCCGCGACCCGGCGGGCTGCCCGCGCCGCGAGCACCGAGCCGCCCCAGACCAGCGGGTTGGTGTCGGCGAGGGCGATGGCCAGCACCTTGGCCGGGTTGACCGCGATGTCACGGCGGGGAGCGCAGGCGGTGGCGACCTCGTCGAGCGCGGACGCGACCTGCTCGGGGTCGGCCGGCGGGCCGAGCGAGGCGCGGTCGAGGAAGGCCAGCATCGCGACGGCCGTCGCGAGCTGGTCGGCGGTGGCGGTCGGCAGGATCGTGCTCCACCGGCCCGCGGCGTGCTCGGCGACCAGCGAGGACGGCGGGCACGCGACGACGACCTGGCAGCCGCGGCGCACCGCCTCGGCGACCGCGGACGCCGTCCCGGCGTCGGAGCCCTCGGGCGCGAGGACCACCACCAGGTCGAGGCTGCCGGCCCACCCGGGCAGGGCCGGGGCGGGCCAGGCCACGAACGGCACCGGGCACCACGGCTCGAGGACGGCGCGGAGCAGCCTGCTGTCCGGGCCGGCGGCGATCACGGCGCGCGGCCGGTCCTGCTCGAGGCTGCGCGCGACCGCGGTGTCGATGGCCTCGGCGGCGGCGCCCGCCTCGCGGCGTACCCGCGCGCCGGACTCGGCCAGCGTCCGCAGCCGGAGGTCGGCCGCGGCGAGCGCGGTCTCGTCGTCGAGCCGGGACTCGTCGAACCAGACGCCCATCAGCGGGCCATCAGCTCGGGCGCCGGGCCTCGTCGACGAGGAGCACCGGGATGCCCTCGCGGACGGGGTAGACCAGGCGGCACTCGCCCTGGCAGGCGAGCTCGCCCCCGACGACCTCGAGCGGCCCGCGGCACTGCGGGCAGACGATGATCTCCAGCAGGGCGGGGTCGAGCCCGGCGGTGTCCCCGGTCATCGCGTGCCCCGGATCTTCGCGAGCACCTCGTCGCGCATGGTGGCCATGGTGGGTTCGTCCTTCCCCTCGGCGTTGAGCCGCAGCAGCGGCTCGGTGTTGGACGGCCGGACGTTGAAGGTCCAGTCCGCGTGGGACACGGTGAGGCCGTCGAGCCGGTCGGTGGTGACGCCGTCGCGGGTGCCGTACTCGGCCTCCAGGGCGTCCACCACCGCCGCCTGGTCGGCGACCTCGGAGTTGATCTCGCCGCTCACGGGGTAGCGCTCGTACTCGGCCAGCAGCTGGGACAGCGTGCGGTCGGCGCCGGCCAGGGCCGCGAGGGCGTGCAGTGCGGCGAGCATGCCGGAGTCGGCGCGCCAGAAGTCGCGGAAGTAGAAGTGGCCGCTGTGCTCGCCGCCGAAGATCGCGTCTGTCTCGGCCATCCGCGCCTTGATGAAGGAGTGCCCCACCCGGGTGCGGACCGGCGTGCCGCCGAGCTCGGTGACCAGCTCGGGCACGGCCCGAGAGGTGATCAGGTTGTGGATGATCGTCGCGCCCGGCTCCTTGGCCAGCTCGCGGGCCGCGATCAGCGCCGTCAGCGTGCTCGGCGAGACGTTGCGGCCGGTCTCGTCGACCAGGAAGCAGCGGTCGGCGTCGCCGTCGAAGGCGAGCCCGACGTCGGCGCCCACCTCGAGCACCTTCGCCTGCAGGTCGCGGAGGTTCGCGGGCTCGATCGGGTTGGCCTCGTGGTTCGGGAAGGTCCCGTCGAGCTCGAAGTACATCGGCACGACCTCGACGCGGTCCCCCAGCAGGCCGAGGACGGCGGGGGCGGTGTGCCCGGCCATCCCGTTGCCGGCGTCGACGACGACGCGGAGCGGGCGGCCCGTGACGGGAGCCAGCGACAGCAGGTGGGCGGCGTACGCCTCGAGCACGTCCTGCTCGGTGACCTCCCCGACCGTGCCGACCTCGCCGGAGACCGGCCCGGGGTCGACGACGAGGTCGCGGATCTCGGCGAGGCCGGTGTCCAGCCCGATCGGGACGGCGTGCGCGCGGCACATCTTGATCCCGTTGTACTGCGCGGGGTTGTGGCTGGCGGTGAACATCACGCCGGGGTGGCCGAGGTGGCCGGAGGCGAAGTACAGCTGGTCGGTCGAGGCCAGGCCGATCATCACCACGTCGGCGCCGGCCTCCGTGGCGCCGCGGGCGAACGCCGCGGCCATGCCGGGCGAGCTCGGGCGCATGTCATGGCCCACGACGACCGTGGTCGCGCCGACGACCTGGACGTAGGCGCGGCCGGTGGCCCGGGCCAGCGTCTCGTCGATCTGGTCGGGGACCGTGCCCCGCACGTCGTACGCCTTGAAGATCGCGTGGACGTTCGCGGGGTCGAGGGTGTCGGCCATGGGCAGCACCCTAGGGGGTCGGGGTCGGCGCCGGGTCAGGTCGGGGTCAGTCGGTGGTGAGCATCCGGAGGTGACCCTTGCGGCTGGTCTCGCGACCGGTCTCCTCCGCGGGCGCGACCCGGGCCTGGGGCGCCGGGCGGCCGGCCTCGCGGACGGCGTCGGCGAGCGCGAGGAGGTCGTCGCCGGAGGGGCCCTGGGCGGCCGGGTCGGCCGCGAGCCGGAGCACCTCCCAGCCGCGGGGGGCCGAGAGCCGCTCGCTGTGCAGGTCGCACAGGTCGTAGGCGTGCGGCTCGGCGTACGTCGCGAGCGGGCCGAGGACGGCCGTCTGGTCGGCGTACACGTAGGTCAGCGTGCCGCTCGCCGGACGACCGCAGGCGGTGCGGGAACAACGGCGGGTGCGACTCACGCGGCAGACGGTACCTCCCGCCCCGGTCACGCCCGATTAGGCTCGCGGGATGGACCGCCCGCTCGCCCCGCGCCGCCGCACCCGCGACCGCCGCGGCCGCGGCATGCGCGGTCCCGGGGTGCTCCCCGCCCAGCCGGGACGGCCCGCGCTGCGCACCGGCCGCCAGCGCTTCGACGACCTGGTGCTGGGGATCGTCACCGAGGTCGACGAGCGCTGGCAGGACCGCCTCGGCCTGGTCGAGTACGCCGTGGAGGACGCGCCGCAGGTCCCCGACGACTGGGACCCCGCCACCGTCCCGCTGTCCTCCCTCGTCCGCGGCACCGGCACGACGCCCACCCGGCTGGTGCTCTTCCGCCGGCCCATCGAGCACCGCTGCGAGACCCGCAGCGACCTCGAGGCGATGGTGCTGACGCTGGTCGTCGAGCAGGTCGCCGAGCTGCTCGGCATCGACGCCGCCGAGGTCGACCCGCGCTACGACGTGGACGGGAACGACTGACCGACGGGCTGACCGACGGGCCGGGCGATGCTCAGGGCAGGCCGGGCCGGACGTCCGGGACCAGCCCGGAGCGGACCAGCTCACGGAGCCGGACGACGGCCGCGCCGTCGCCGGTGGTGAGCACCGCGCCGCGCACCGCGGTGCGGTCGGGGACGACCTCGACCAGGACGGCGGTCCGGGGCAGCTCGACGACGGCGCCGGCGCCCGGGGTCGTCTCGACCTGCTCGCGGGCCACCCGCCGGCCCGCGGCGTCCCGGGCGACGACGTCCACGAGCCCGACGGCGTCGAACCCGGCGAGCAGCAGCCGCTTCGTCCCGGCGGGCACGACGGCGACGGTCCGCCGGGTGACCGGATCGGTCGGGACGGCGTGGGAGAGGTCGCCGTCCGCGACGGTCCGGAGGGTGGCCGTGACGGGCGCGGTGGCGCGCACCTCCAGGCCGTAGGCGCCGTCGGCCGTCGCAGTCAGCAGCGGGTCGGAGAGCAGGACCCGGCGGGTCGAGCCCGGGGCGACGCGGACCTCCTGGAGCCCGCTCGGGGCGAAGACCGAGTCGGCGGTGACGACCCGCAGCTCCGCGCGGACCTCGTCGTCCCCGGGGTTGGCGAGCACCAGGGTGCGCCGGCCGGGGCCGCGGACCAGCCCGAGCAGCACGCTGGTGCGCTCCGGCGCGGCCTGGCTGCCGAGCCAGTCGGTGGTCGGCCGGCTCGCGCCGAGCTCGTCCTCGGTGTCCTCGACGGCCGCGACCAGCCGCCCGCGGGTGGTGGTCACGCGCATCGCGAGCTCCCCGCGCTGCGGCGCGAGCCGGGCCAGCTCGAGGCGCCGGGTCTCCCCGCCCGGCACCAGCACGCCGCGCAGCCGGGGCGCGTCCACGACGCCGGCCCCGCCGAGCAGCAGCACGTCGGCGACGGCCGGCCCGGCGTTGGGGTTGACGAGCTCGAGCACCGAGGAGCGGCGGGCCCCGGCGCCGACGCCGGTGAACCACTGGTCGGCGCTGGGCGCGGGGCAGGCGGTCGCCGTGAGCGGCGCGGTGCCGGAGCGGCCGGCCACCAGCCCGGGAGCCAGGTCACCCTCGGCGCGCACCACGACCGCGCGCGGCGCGTCGGCGACCGCGGTGCGCCCCGGGGCGACCCGCACCGACTCCGTACCGACCTCGACCGACCCTGAGGCGTCCTCGCTGGTCGCGACGGCCACCTCGCGGGTGCCCCGGAGGGCAGCGGGGCAGGCCAGCGTCGCGGTGCCCAGGGCGGTGCTCGCCGGCGCGACGGGGGCGGGCTCCTCGACCTCGGTGCCCGCGACGAGCAGCAGCCCCACGCAGAGCAGCGGGAGCAGCACGGCCAGCAGCACGGTCGGGTCGAACCGGCGGGACCCGTGGGAGCGGCTCATCGTCGCCTCCTCTCGCTGGTGGGCGCGCAGAGCACCGCGACGACCACGATGGCCAGGCCCTGCACGACCAGCAGCACCACGCGCAGCCAGGACGTCGGCCCGTCCACGGCGCCGGGGTCGAGGGGCAGGTCGACCTGCCAGGCCCGCGTCTGCCGGTCCTCGGCGCTCGCCTGCACCAGGCCGTTGGTGGCGTCGAGCGCGGCCGCCACGTCCGGGTCGGCGGGGGCCGGCAGCACGACGTACTCGATGCCGCGGTCGGCGAGCGCCGCCACGACCGCGCGGGTGGGCCGCGAGAGCAGGGTGCGGACGTCGCGGGTGAGGTCGGCGTCCTCGGCGCTGAGCGCGAGGACCTCGTCCTCGCCGACGGTCACGCCGTCGCCGCGCCGGACGACGTACGACAGCCCGTCGGCGACGTCGCCGCGCACGACCAGCACGCCGTGCTCCGGCCCGACCTCCGAGCTCTGCGCCATGTACGCCGGGATCACGTCGTCGCGCCCGTCCTCGAGCGAGCCGTGGTCCCCGACGACGAACCACCCCAGCCCGACGAGCGGGACCACGGCGGCCGCGACCGCGAGCGGGACGCCGGCGACCAGCCAGGCGCGGAACCGGCTGCGCCGCGCCGCGAGCACCGCGCCCTGCGCGCCGAGCGTCGCCGCCACCACCAGCAGGCCCTGCACGACGACCATCGGGAACCCGGTGGCGGCCGGCACGGTCAGCGCGGCGAGGTCGAGGGAGAGCGTCGCCAGCAGCGCGGTGACGGCGGCGACGGCGAGCGCCACCACCCAGCAGACCAGCACGGGGATCCGGGTGGCTCGCGGCACCAGCGCGAGCACCGCGAGCACCAGCGGGATCCAGCCGAGCCACTCCGGCGCGCCGAGCCCGTCGAGGCGGCCGACGAGCAGCCCGACCCCCGAGGCGGTCGGGCCCGGGAGCCGGCCGGCGTCGAGCAGGAGACCCTCGGCGGCGCGCTCGAGGACGGCGGGCAGCCACCACGGCAGCAGCAGGACCGGGGGCACGGCGACCGCGACGGCCGGCGGGCCCCAGACCGACCGGTCCCGCACCGCCGAGCGGACCACCGCGGTCGCGGCGGCCAGCACCACCAGGCCGGTGGCGGCGGCCAGCACCCAGGCGACCGGCACGAACGCGGTGACGACGGCCAGCAGCAGGCCGGTCCGCCACGCGGCCCGCCAGCGCCGGTCCGCCTCGGGGTCGGCGAAGCCGAGCGCCGCGTGCCCGAGCCACGGCAGCAGCGCCGCGCCGACCACGAGACCGAGGCGGCCGTCGTGCCAGGCGCCGCTGACCACCGGCACCAGCGCGTACGTCGCGGCGCCCCACAGGACCACCCAGCGCGGCGCGCCGCGCGGGGAGACCAGCCGGCCCACCACGCGCAGCAGCCGCCAGGCGCCCCACACCGCCACCGGGACGCTGAGCAGGAGCACCGCGGACACGGCGGCGCCCGCGCTCCCGCCGAGCAGGGTCGCGAGCAGCGCCAGCGGCAGGACGTACGCCGGCGCGGGGACCGCGGTCCCGCTGCCCAGCTCGTGCCAGGTGGCCAGGTGCAGGCCCCACCAGTCGCGCGCCCCGTCGGGGGCCGGCGACAGGCCGGCCGCGGAGAGGTCGCCGCCCAGGGCGTCGCGGGAGCCCACGAGCGCGAGCAGCACGAAGCCGGCCAGCAGCACCGCGACCGGGTTGGTCAGGAACCGCGCCACGACGCCGGTGTCCTCGGACCAGGCGTCCTCGTCGTCGTCAGCGACGGGCCGGCGGGCGGCGAACGACGACGGGTCGGCCTCGGCCTTCGCCGCCCGGCGGCGCTCGGCGACGTCCGCGGCCTGGTCGGTGGCCGCCGTGGCGAGGTCGCTGAGGAAGTCCAGCCCGTGCCGGTAGGGCATCCACCACGGGGGCAGCAGCCGCCGTACCTCCTCGGGCGGAGCGACCCGGGCCGCCGCCCGGTCCCGGCGGGCGGCGCGCAGCTCGCCGGGGTGCGAGTAGACCGACACCAGCGCGGCGAGCTCGTCGAGCGCCTGCCCGACCGAGCGGACCAGCAGGAAGCCGAGGACGCGGAGCAGGGTCCCGAGCGCGAGCCGCAGCACCTGGAACGGCAGCGCCCGGGTCGGGGCGTTCGCCAGCAGCGTCCACAGCGCCGCCCGGCGCTCCTGGTAGTGGGTGTGCCGCCCGGTCAGGGGCGTGCGCCGTACGCCGCGGTGGGCGGCCTCGGCGTGGAAGACCACGGCCTGCGGGACCACGATCGTGCGGTGGCCGGCCTGCGCGGCCCGCCAGCCGAAGTCGAGGTCGTTGCCGAAGATCGGCAGATGGGGGTCAAAGCCGCCGAGCTCCTCGAGGACGGTGCGCCGCACCAGCATCCCGGCGGTGTGCACCGCCAGGACCGTGCGGACCTCGTCGTGCTGGCCCTGGTCGTACTCGCCGCGTTCCAGGCCGGTCTCGCGCCGGCCGGTCCCGGAGATCGTGACGCCGAGCTCGAGCAGCCGCCGCAGCGAGGGCCACTCGCGCAGCTTGGGCCCCAGGACGTCGGCGTCGGGGTCGGCGTCGGCCGCCGCCAGCAGCTCCGCGAGGCAGGTCGGCTCCGGGTTGCTGTCGTCGTGGAGGATCCAGACCCACTCCGGCAGCTCGGCCGCACCGGCCCGCAGCGCGTCGAGCCCCTCGAGGACCGCGGCGGGGAACGTCGTAGCGCCGCTGACCCGGCGTACGTCGCCGAAGGCCTGCTCCAGCAGGGCGGCGCTGTCGTCCTTGCTCCCGGTGTCGACGGCCACGACCCGGTCGACCGCGACGGTCTGGGCGCGGAGCCCCTCGAGCACCGCCGGGAGCCACCGGGCGCCGTCGTGGCTGACCACCAGCGCGGCGACGGAACGGGGTGCAGACACGCTTCCCGACCCTAGACGACCCGCGGGCGGCGCCCCGGCGGGGTGTGCCGGAGCCCCCTGAAATGAGAGAAGGCCCCGGCGGTGGCGGCCGGGGCTCTCTCAGGTGGTGCTGCTCAGGTGGTGCTTCTCAGACTGCGCGCTTCTTCAGCTTGCGGCGCTCCCTCTCGGAGAGACCGCCCCAGATGCCGAACCGCTCGTCGTTCATCAGTGCGGACTCCAAGCAGTCGTCGCGCACCTCACAGGTGAGGCAGACCTTCTTGGCCTCCCTCGTCGATCCTCCCTTCTCAGGGAAGAACGCTTCGGGATCGGTCTGAGCGCACAACGCACGCTCCTGCCATCCCGCTTCCTCGGCGTTCCCGTCGAGGAGAAAGAGTTCTCTCACGGCTGTCGCCCTTTCGACCCGGTCGTGCTCGGACCCACGTCCAAGCCCCACTGCGCGTTTCCTGCCGGAGTCGGTCCGGCCGTGCTGCGGGACCCTGTGCTGACACTGGTGGAATTACATGCCTGTCGTACACCGGAAGTCAAGCACGGATCTGGTATGGCCGACCGGGGAACCGTGCAAGCCGCCGGAGGGCGTAGGGAAGAGTGGGCACCATGCAGAACATCACGGTCCTCTCGGGCGGCATGGGCGGGGCCCGCTTCCTCCAGGGGCTCCTCCACGGCATCTCCTCCGGCACCCTCCCCGGCGTCGCCGCCGACGCCCGCGTCACGGTGGTCGCGAACACCGCCGACGACCTCTGGGTGCACGGCCTCAAGGTCTGCCCCGACCTCGACACCGTGATGTACACCCTCGGCGACGGCATCGACCCCGAGCGCGGCTGGGGCCGGCGCGAGGAGACCTGGAGCGTGCGCACCGAGCTGGCGGCGTACGGCGTGGAGCCCACCTGGTTCGGTCTGGGCGACCGCGACGTCGCCACCCACCTGGTCCGCACCCAGATGCTCGAGGCCGGCTTCCCGCTCTCCCAGGTGACCGAGGCGCTGTGCCGGCGCTGGCTCTCCCCGACGTACGGCGACGGCGTGCGGCTGCTGCCGATGAGCGACGACCGGGTGGAGACCCACATCGCGATCGCCGACCCCGAGAGCCCCAGCGGCCGCCGGGTGGTGCACTTCCAGGAGTACTGGGTGCGGCTGCGCGCCTCGGTGCCGGCCGAGGCGGTGCTCGTCGTCGGTCTGGACCAGTCGACCCCCGGACCGGGCGTGCTGGACGCCCTCGCCGAGGCGGACCTCGTGCTGCTGCCGCCCTCGAATCCGGTCGTCAGCGTCGGCACCATCCTCGGCGTGCCGCAGGTGCGCGAGGCGCTGGCGGCGACGTCCGCCCCCGTCGTCGGCCTCTCCCCCATCGTCGGCGGCAGCCACGTGCGCGGCATGGCCGAGCAGCTGCTGGGCACCATCGGGGTCGAGGTGAGCGCCGCGGGGGTGGGGCTGCACTACGGCGCCCGCTCCGCCGGCGGGGTCCTCGACGGGTGGCTGGTCGACGAGCGGGACGCCGACCAGCTCGGCCGGCTGCAGGACGCCGGCCTGGCCGCGGCCGCCGTACCGCTGATGATGACCGACCCGGAGGCCACGGCGGCGATGGCCGCCGCCGCCGTTGGGCTCGTGCGCCGGTGAACCGCCTGGAGGTGCTGGCCCCCGACGGCGTGCCGGAGGTGCGGGACGGCGACGACGTGGCCGCGCTGCTGCTCGCCGCCCTCGAGCGCGAGCAGGTCGCCCTGCTCGACGGCGACGTCGTCGTCGTGACGAGCAAGGTGGTCAGCAAGGCCGAGGGGCGGGTACGCCGGGGCGAGCGCGACGAGGCACTGGCCGCCGAGACCGTCCGCGTCGTGGCCCGGCGGGGCCCGACCACGATCGTCCGCACCCGGCACGGCCTGACCATGGCGGCGGCCGGCATCGACGCCTCGAACGTCGAGCTGGGCTCGATCGTGCTGCTGCCCGAGGACCCCGACGCCTCGGCCCGGGCGCTCCGCGCCGCACTGCAGGAGCGGACCGGCCGCACGGTCGGGGTGGTCGTGACCGACACGGCCGGCCGTGCGTGGCGGGAGGGCCAGACCGACCTCGCGGTGGGCGCCGCCGGGCTGCTCGTCGCCGAGGACTACGCCGGGCGCACGGACCCGCACGGCAACCCGCTCGCGGTCACCGCCCCGGCGGTCGCCGACGAGATCGCCGGCGCGGCGGAGCTCGCGCAGGGCAAGCTCGCCGGCCGCCCGTTCGCGGTCGTCCGCGGCCGGGCCGACCTGGTCCTCCCGCCCGGCGAGGCCGGACCGGGCGCGGTGGCGCTGGTGCGGGCCGAGGGCGGCGACCTGTTCGGGTACGGCGCCCGCGAGGCCGTCGTCCGCGCCCTGGCCGGCGACCCCGCCGACCGCACGCCGTTCGGCGCCGCCGCGGACCCCCAGGAGCTGGCGGCCGCGCTGGCCGCGGTCTCGGACGCCGAGGTGCACCCCGACGGCGACGACCTGGTCGTCACCGGCGCCGATCCGGCCGTCCTCGCGGCGCTCGCGTACGCCCACGGCTGGACGACGCGTGCCGGCGATTCCGCCGTCGCCGCACGGCTGACGCCCGTCGGTCCGTAGACTCCCCTGCTGGACCCGGCGCGGCACCGCCCCGGGCGTCCGTGCCGCCCATCGACCGCGAGGAACCCCCAACCGTGGCCAAGACCCCGAAGTCTGCCAAGTCCGACCGCCAGGCGGTCATCGACGACATCCGCAAGAAGCAGAAGGGCGCCGAGAAGCGCCGGGGCTTCGCCATCGTGGGCGCGTGCCTGCTGGTGGCGCTGCTCATCGTCGGCGCCGCGGCGTGGGGGCCGATCAAGGACTCGCTCGACGCCGGTGAGTACGCCGACGTGCCGCTGGCGGAGATCGGCGCTCCGGCGTCGGTCTGCACCGACCCGGTCACCGAGTCCGCCGAGGGCTCCGGCGACCACGTGGACGAGGCGCAGCAGGTCACCTACGACCACTCCCCGCCGGCCTTCGGCGCGCACTGGAACGCCCTCGGCTCGCCGGCCCCGTTCGAGCGGAAGTTCTACACCGCCGAGGACCGCCCCGAGCTGGAGTCGCTGGTCCACAACTCCGAGCACGGTTACAACATCGTCTGGTACGACGAGACGATCGCCGACGACGACGAGGCGGTCGACCACCTCCGCGCGTTCGCCGCGAAGTTCGAGGGCACCAGCAACTACCGCTCGAAGTTCATCGTCGCGCCCTGGACCAAGGACGACGACAAGGCGCACGGCGGCGAGTTCCCCGAGGGCCAGCACGTCGCCATGACGCACTGGTCCGTCGGCGGCGCCGGCGAGACCGACCCGACCAAGCAGGTCGGCGTGTGGCAGTACTGCAGCGAGCCCAGCGGCGAGGCGCTCGAGGAGTTCGTGAAGACCTACCCCTACACCGACTCCCCCGAGCCGACCGTCCAGTAGGACCTCAGGTCAGGTCGCGCTGGCCCCCGTCCTGGAGGCCGGCGACGACCTGCTTGACGGCCTGCGCGTGCGCGCGGGTCGTGACCAGGAGGGCGTCCGGGGTGTCGACCACGACGACGTCCTCGAGCCCGACCACGGCGATGGTGCGCCCCGAGCGCGGCACCACCAGGCCGGTGGCGTCGATGGCGTGCACGAGCGCCTCGTCGCCGAGGACCGTGGGCCGCCCCGGGGTGGCGGGCAGCAGGGTGGCGAGCGAGTCGAAGTCGCCGATGTCGTCCCAGCCGAACGACGCCGGCACTGTCACCACGCGGCCGGCGGCCGCGGCCGGCTCGGCGACGGCGTGGTCGAGCGCGATCTTGGGCAGGTCCGGCCAGAGCTCGGCGAGCCGGGACCGGTCCGCGGCGATCTCCCGCAGGCGTACGGCGAACTCCGGGTGCTCGGCCGCCAGCAGGTCCAGCAGCACCGTCGGGCGGACCACGAACATGCCGGCGTTCCAGCGGTAGCTGCCCGACGCCAGGTAGCCCTCGGCCACCTCCGGCGAGGGCTTCTCGACGAACGCCTCGACGCCGAACACCCCCTCGTGGCCCGCGAGCGGGTCGCCGAGGCGGATGTAGCCGAAGGCCGAGGAGGGGAACGTCGGGTCGATGCCGAGCGTGACCAGCCAGCCGTCCCGGGCGGCGGCGACCGCGGTCGCCACGGCCACCCCGAACGCGGCGCGGTCGGTGATCACGTGGTCCGCGGCGAACGAGCCCATCACCGCCTCCGGGTCGGTCAGCTCGAGGATCGCGGCGGCCAGGCCGATGGCGGCCATCGAGTCGCGCGGCGAGGGCTCGGCGAGCACGCACTCCGGGGCCACCCCCGCGAGCTGCTCGACCACGGCCTCGCGGTGGGCCGCGCCCGTGACCACCAGGAACCGGTCGTCGACGAGCGGCGCCAGCCGGTCGTGGGTCTCCTGGAGCAGCGAGCGGCCGCTACCCGTGAGGTCGCGGAGGAACTTCGGCGCGGCGGCCCGCGACAGCGGCCACAGCCGGGTGCCGGCACCCCCCGCGGGCACCACCGCCCAGAACCCCTCGATCGTGTCCGTGTTCTCTCCCCCGACGCTCGTCATGGCCAGGAGCCTAGGGCGTGGCACCCGGGCGCAGGTCCGTAGTCTCCAGGTCGTGACCACCTTCTCCCGGCTGCTCGACGGCCTGCTGCGCACCGAGCCCGGCCGACCCCTGGTGACCTTCTACGACCACGCCACCGGGGAGCGGGTCGAGCTGTCGGTGACGACCTACGCCAACTGGGTCGCCAAGGCCGCCTCGCTGCTCGTCGAGGAGCACGACCTCGAGCGCGGCGGCACCCTGCGGGTCGACCTCCCGAGCCACTGGCTGGGGCCGGTCTTCCTCGGCGCGGCCTGGGCGGCCGGCCTGGTGGTGACCGACGACGACGAGCCGGACGCGGTCGTGTGCGGACCGGGGACGCTCGCGCGCTGGGCGGCCGCGGCGGACGACGTACCGGTGCTGGCGTGCTCGCTGCTGCCGATGGGGGTCCGGTTCGCCGACCCGCTGCCGGCCGGCGTGCACGACGTCGGGGTGGAGATCTGGTCGCAGCCGGACTCGTTCATCCCGTGGGACCCGCCGACCCCCGACGACCCGGCCGTGTCCTGGGCGGGCGTCACCACCACGCAGGCGCAGCTGTGGGAGACGGCCGCCGCCGGGAGTCTCCTCACCGACGGCGGCCGTCTCCTGTCGGAGGCGAACCCGGCTTCCCCACCGGGGATCGCCTCCTTCGCGGAGCCGCTCGCGAGGAGCGGCTCGCTGGTCCTGGTGGCCCATGCCGACCCGGAGCGGCTCGAGGCGACGTACGCCGCCGAGCGCGCCACGGCCCGCTTCCCGCGCGGGAACCACCAGGACTGATCGGGTTGCGGGCTCAGCCCGCCAGATCGAACCCCTCGGCGCCGGTGTCCAGGTGCACGGGGGCGCCGACCCCGTTCGCCGTCCCGGGCAGGAGCAGCAACCGGCCGCTGGCCTTCTCGCGGACCACGACGTCCGGGCGCCCGACCAGGCCGATGTCGCGGATGCCGATCACCCAGTCGTACGCCGACACGTTGCCCGACAGGGTGCGCGCCCCGGTCAGGCCGCCGGGGCCGTTGCCCGGGTAGAGCACCAGCGAGCGCCCGCTGCGCACCAGGCTGTCCGGGGCGCCGTCGGTGTCCCAGCGGCCGATGCCGGAGAGCCGGGCGCCCTTGATCTTGGCGTGCGCGACGTAGCTGGAGCCGAGCGCCTGCGCGCCGCGGCCGGGGTAGATCCGCATCACGCCGCCGACCTGGCCCATCAGGTCCGGCCAGCCGTCGCCGGTCATGTCGCCGACCGCGGCGAGCAGCTTCACCCCGCCGAAGCCGGTGCCGATCCTGGTGGCCTTGCCGAACTGCCCGGCGCCGTTGCCCGGCCGCACCAGCAGGTTGCCGTTCCTCTTGCGCATGACGATGTCGCCGAAGCCGTCGCGGTCCCAGTCGCCGGCGTTCATCAGCCGGTCCACCCGCTTGATCGTGCGCCCGGTGTCGATCGGCCGGCCCATCCCGGCCACGCCCGTGGCGGAGACCGTCGTGGGCCAGACCATCAGCCGGGCGTCGCTCGCGCGCCGGACCACCAGGTCGGGGTGCGGCGAGCCGGCGATGTTCGACTCCAGCTCGCGCCCGGACCAGCCCTGCTGGGCGCCGGCCGCGAGCTTCCGGATCTTGGGGATCTTGGCGTAGAGGTACTTGCCCGGGCAGGCGGTCGAGCCGGCGTCGCGGTGGCCGTTGATGCCCGGGAACGTGCGCGGGCCGACCACCTGGTTGGTCGAGGACGCCGCCACGCCGTGCAGGGAGAGCTTCCAGGCGAACAGCGCGCCGTACGCCTGGACCATCGCGCGGCCGGGCTTCTTCAGCTCGAAGTTGCCGATGGCCGACATCGCGAAGGAGTAGTCGTTGTAGCCCAGGGTGTGCGCGCCGACCACGGGGCGGTCGACGCCGCCGGCGCGACCCTCCCAGATCCGGCCGAACCGGTCGACGAGGTAGTTGTAGCCGAGGTCGCTCCAGCCCCGGGAACGGGTGTGGTAGGCGTAGATGCTCCGCAGGATCCCGGGCACCTCGGCCCTGCTGTACTCGTTGGCGTTCACCGTGTGGTGGACGAAGCCGGCGTGCACCTCGTAGTAGTGCAGCGACCCCTTGTCGCGCAGCCGCTCGTCGGCGCCCCACTGGGCGCGGGAGTAGATCGTGGGCTTGGGCGTGTAGATGGCCGCCGAGAGCTCCATGGCCTCGTCCTCCGCTGCCTCGGGCGCGGCCGGCGTGGCCGGGGCCGGGGCCGGCTGCTCGCCGTCGAGGAGGCCGGTGTCGATCTCGGCCTTCTCCAGCTCCTCGGCCTCGCTCTGGCCCGGGTCGATGACGGCGAGCTTCATGTCGGCGGGCAGCGCGTCCTGCGCGGTGACCTGCACCTGCACCTGGTCGACCTCGCCGACCAGCAGCTCGGTCGTGCCCGGGCGGGCCTGCTGGCCCTCGGGGCTGTCGGGGTCGGGCCCGTGCTCGTCGTGGTACTCCATCGGCGCCCAGTCCGACCAGACGCCGTCGTCGAGGGTGCGCACCCCGAACTCGATCGACTCGTCGTCGACCGCGAGCCCGTGCTGCCAGGTGACGCCGACCGCGCCGTACCCGGTCACCGGCTGCGGGGTGCTGGTCAGCGCCGCGGCGCCGTCGGCGGCCGTCGTCCGACGGGCCTCGAGGGTGGGCGCCTTCACGCGGCCGGCGACCGTGGTCGCGGGGGCCGTCAGCGACACCTCCTCGACCGTCGCCTCGACCGGCGCGGCCGGGACGAGCGAGGCCTGCGCGGAGACGTGGGAGTACGCCGCCATGCCGCTGGTCGGAGCCGCCGGCACGGCGCCCCCGAGCGGCGCCTCGTGGACCACGTCCAGGGTCACGATGCTGGCGGCAGGGGTGAGCACGGCCAGCACGACACCGAGGGCCAGCAGCTGCTGGCAGGCGGTGACGAAACGGCTTTTCGAGGCAGGCATGACGGGTCCTTCAGGTGCGGGGGAAGTTCACACTGGCCGCAACTTTCACATGAGTCACACGAGCACGGAAGAGTTCGTGAGTAACTACAACCGTGTAATTTCCACCCGACACGCCGACGGAATCGAGAAAAGTCAAACTTGACTGGACAGGCCTCAGCACCCCTCTGAGGGGGTCCGGGCATGCGTGCGACGCCGCCCTCCCCCACCGCCTCGGGGGTCCGGGGTCGGGAAAAGGTCGCGCCTGGTCGCGCTCAGGGACGGATCAGATGTCCGCGCCGAGCTCGTCGTCCTCGCGCTCGTCGGCGTCCGGCTCGTGACCCGGGTTGTCGTCCTCGTACCGGAGGTACTTGATGCCCTGGTTCACGTCGCCGTCGAAGCCGACCCGGCCCTTCTCGAGCACGATCACGCGGTTGCACATCTTGCGGACCGAGCCGGCCGCGTGGCTGACGTAGAAGAGGGTGCGCCCGCTCTTGCGGACCTCCTCCATCTTCTCGATGCACTTCTTCTTGAACGGGCGGTCGCCGACGGCGAGGGCCTCGTCGGCGAGGAAGATGTCGGAGTCGACGTGGATCGCGACCGCGAAGCCGAGCCGGGCGAACATGCCTGAGGAGTAGTTGCCGACCGGGGTCTCGAGGAACCTGCCGATGTCGGCGAACTCGACGATGTCGTCGAACTTCCGCTTGGTCTCCTGCTCGGTCATGCCGAGCACCGCGGCGTTGAGGAAGACGTTCTCGCGGCCGGTGAGCTGGGGGTGGAAGCCGGCGCCGGTGGCGATCAGGCCGGCGATCCGCCCGCGGGTCAGGACCTGGCCGGCGTCCGGTCTCATCACGCCCTGGACCAGCTTGAGCAGCGTGCTCTTGCCGGATCCGTTGAGGCCCATCAGCCCGATGGCCTCGCCCTGCTCGACGGTGAACGAGACGTCGTCGAGCGCCTTGAAGGTGTCGCTGATGTCGCGGCCCTTCATGAACGCCACCGACATCTGCTTCAGCGTGCGCTGGTAGCGGAGCGTGAACTCCTTGGTGACCCCGTCGATGACGATCGAGGTGCTGTCGGGGTAGGTCATCAGAGGCGCTCCGGGACCTTGTTCTCGAACTTGCGGAACATCAGCTGGCCGATCACGAGCAGCACCAGCCCGACGCCGACCCCGATGAAGCTGTAGGTCCAGAGGTCGGCGGGGATGTGCTCGGCGTGGGTCTTCGCGGGGTCGTCGGTGGTGCCCACCCAGAACGCCTGCTGCACCAGCAGCACGGCGTCCGCGATCGGGTTCCACAGGTAGTACGGCGCGACCGCGCCGAACCGCTCCTCGACCAGCGTGTAGGGGTAGATCATCGGGACGCCGAAACGCACGAAGTTGGTCAGGATGTTCACGAAGCTGCCGACGTCGCGCAGGAACACGTTGGCGATGCTGAACATCAGCGCGAGGGCCAGCCCGATCGTCGCGATGATCACCAGCGCCAGCAGGAACCCGAGCATGTACGTCGGGTCGGGCGTCCAGCCGCACAGCGCGCAGATGAACGCGAGGATCAGCAGCTGCGGGCCGATGTGGTAGAGCGAGACCAGCATCGAGGCCACCGGGAACATCTCCCGTGGCATCGCCATCTTCCGCACCAGCGCCTTGTTCCGCACGATCGAGCGGGTGCCGGCGTTGAAGGTCTCCACGAAGAACTGCACGACGATCAGCCCGCAGAACACGTGCACGGCGAACATCTGGACGCTGTCGCGACCGATGATCGCGCCCATCACGAACCAGTAGATGAACAGCTGGGAGAGCGGGTTCAGGTAGGACCAGAGGAAGCCCAGCAGCGAGGACTGGTAGCGCGCGCTGATCTCCCGGCGTACCAGCAGCTTGAGCAGGTAGCGCCGGCGGAAGACCTCGAGCAGGCCCGCGGTCGGCGCCGGGTTCGTCAGCGGCGCGTGGACCACGTGCGGCTGCGTGGCGGTCTCACTCATCGCCGGCCGCACCATCCGTCCACGGGGCGAAGGTGCGCTCCCAGGCCTCCGGCGAGGTGATCTCGCCCAGCGCCTCGCGGTACTGGACGGCGAGCTCGGGCCACTCGCGGTGGAAGCGGCGGTGGATGTCGATGGTCCGCTTGAGCAGGTCGCGGTAGCGGGCCGGGTCGCGCCGGTAGAACGCGACCGACGAGCCGTCGTTCATCGAGACCACGGCCGAGTCGTACTTCACGAGGTTGTACCAGGCCGCGTCCATCGCGGTGAGCTCGGTCTCGGGGTACTCGGTGGCCATCTCCCGCACCGGTCGCAGCTGGCGCAGCGGCGCCAGGCCGGCGGCGACGAGGGTGCTCAGCCGACTCGGGATCTCGATGTCGGCCTTGCCCTTCTTGGGCGGCTTCTTGCGCCGCACCGGCGGCAGCTCGTCGCGGTCGATGTGCAGCTGGGCGTCGGTGAACTGCTTGCGGAAGGCGTTGATCTCGCCCAGCTTGGTGGCCAGCTCGCCGTGCAGGGCGTGCGGGCCGCGCAGCACGTCCTCCATCGCCAGGTGCCGCAGCTCGGCCGTCGAGTACTGCAGCGAGGCGAGGTGCTTGACCTGGTGGTTGAGGCTCTCGCGCACCATCCGCCCGCCACGCTCGTAGGGCGAGTGGAGCAGCGCAGCGATGATCCGGTTGCGGTGGTGGAAGTAGGACTGCCAGTCCACGCCGTCGTTCTTGTCGGTCCACGGCACGTGCCAGACGGCGGCACCGGGGAAGGACACCGTCGGGTAGCCCGCCTGCTTGGCCCGGAGCCCGAACTCCGAGTCGTCCCACTTGATGAAGACGGGCAGCGAGAGGCCGACCTCCTCGAGGACCACGCGCGGGATCAGGCACATGAACCAGCCGTTGAAGTCCACGTCGGCGCGCTTGTGCAGCCACCGGGACGAGCGCAGGTTGCGCGCGGCGAAGTCCCACTGGGCGTAGCCGTCGAGGCGGGTCTGCCACCAGAAGCGCCACGGCTGGACGATCTCGCCGAACGAGTGCAGCTGGGCGCGGCTGTAGAGGTTGAACATGTGGCCGCCGACGATGGTCGGGCGCTTGGCGAGGTCGCCGAAGGTGACCGCGCGGATCACGCCCTCCGGCTCGCAGACCACGTCGTCGTCCATCATCATCGCGTACGTCGCGGTGCCCTTGCGGACGCTCTCGAGCTGGCCGCGGGCGTACCCGCCGGACCCGCCCAGGTTGCCCTGGACGATGACGTGGAGCTTCTCGCCGAGGCCCGCACGCGCGGCGGGGAAGTACTCGCTGTCGGTGACCTTGTCCTTGCCCTGGTCCATGACGAAGACCGTGTCGAGGTAGGGCTGCAGCTCCTCGGCGGCGCCGAGCTGGCCCAGCAGCTGGGCGCTCATGTCAGGCAGCATCGTGGTGATGCAGACGTCGACGGTGCCGTGCTCGGCGCGGTCGGCCGAGACTTCCGCGGTCCACTCGGCGCCCTCGACCGTGCAGCCGTGGTCGCCCGCGACGACGTCGTACCAGTACCAGCCGCCGTCGACGAACGGCTTCAGGGACAGGTCGAAGGTGAACGTGCCCTCGGCGTCCTCGCCGGTCTGGGCCGAGTCGACCCGCTGGGAGTGGCCGCGCGCCATCGACTTGTAGACGGTGACGGTCGACCCGGCGCCGCGGACCGTGACGGAGAGCTGCACCTGCGTGACGACCGTGTGCCGGCGCCAGTACGACGCCGGGAAGGCGTTGAAGTAGGTGCCGAAGGACAGCAGTTGCGACGGCTCGAGCTGCAGCGCGGTGCGCGAGCGGATCTGGTCGGGGTGCAGCTTGCGCCCGGTCGAGGTCGACTGGCGGATCGCGGCGTTGTTGAGGTCCTTGGCGGCCTTGTCGCCACCGACCTCGAAGCGGTCGGTGTCGAGCTTGACGTCCTCGAGGTCGACATAGAGCGGGAACACGTCGGTGTCGCGGTCGATCGGGAGGATCTGCCGCTGGAGCAGCCGGGTCACCGTGCCGGGCGTGGTGTGGGTGGCCGCCGGGGCGGTCGTCGGGCTGGTGGTCACTCGTCCACTCCTCCGCTCGTCAGGGGCGCGCCTTCGGCGAAGTGCGGCCGGAGCTTGTTCTCGAACATCGACAGGGCCGAGCCGATCGCCATGTGCATGTCGAGGTACTTGTAGGTGCCGAGCCGACCCCCGAAGAGGACCATCGGCTCCCGCTTCGCGCGCTCGCGGTACTTGAGCAGCTTCTCGCGGTCGGCGGCGGTGTTCACCGGGTAGTAGGGCTCGTCGCCCTCCTCCGCGAACCGGCTGTACTCGTGCACCACGATCGACTTGCCCGGCAGGTAGGTGCGCTCGGGGTGCAGGTGCTTGAACTCCAGCACCCGCGTCCACGGGACGTCCTCGTCGTTGGCGTTCACCACGCCGGTGCCCTGGTAGTCGTCGACGTCGACGGTCTCGCGCTCGAGGTCGATGGTGCGCCAGGACAGCCGGCCCTCGGCGTTGTCGAAGTACTCGTCGACGGGGCCGGTGTAGACGATCGGGACCTTGCCCCTGAACTCGTCGGCCACCGCGAAGAAGTCGGTCTCGAGGCGGACCTCGATGTTCGGGTGGTCGGCCATCCGCTCCAGCCAGGCCGTGTAGCCGTCGACCGGGAGGCCCTCGTAGGTGTCGTTGAAGTAGCGGTTGTCAAAGGTGTAGCGGACCGGGAGGCGCGTGATGATGTCCGCGCTGAGCTCCGTGGGGTCGGTCTGCCACTGCTTGGCGGTGTAGCCCTTGACGAAGGCCTCGTAGAGCGGGCGCCCGATGAGGGAGATCGCCTTCTCCTCGAGGTTGGTGGCGTCCGCGGTGGCGATCTCGCTGGCCTGCTCGGCGATCAGCGCCCGCGCCTCGTCGGGGGTGTGCGACTTCCCGAAGAACTGGTTGATCAGGCCCAGGTTCATCGGGAAGGAGTAGACCTGCCCCTGGTACTTCGCGAACACCCGGTGCTGGTAGCCGGTGAAGTCGGTGAACCGGTTGACGTACTCCCACACCTTGGTGTTCGAGGTGTGGAAGAGGTGGGTGCCGTAGACGTGCACCTCGATCCCGGTCTCGGGGTCGATCTCGCTGTACGCGTTGCCCCCGAGGTGGTGGCGGCGCTCGAGCACCAGCACCTTGAGGCCCAGCTCGCTGGCGCAGCGCTCGGCGACGGTCAGGCCGAAGAAGCCGGAGCCGACGACGACCAGGTCCGGGAGCGCGGCGGAATCAGGGGAGGACACGATCCGTCAGTCTACGGACGACGGAGGGAGTGCCCGCATCCCCCGCGCCGAGGCCATGGCCCGGATCACGTTGCGCGCCTCACCCCGCCCGCCGCGCAGCGGGCTGAGCAGCACGACCGCCGCGGTGAGCAGCCAGGGCTTGAGCCGGACCAGCACGTTGCCGCCGTACCGCAGGTGCACCACGAACAGGTTGCGGTACATGTAGAAGCCCTTCCACCCGGCCAGGTCGTGCTGCTGGTCGAAGGAGAGCTGGCGGACCAGCACCGCGTCGCGGACCGCCCAGATCCGGTAGCCGGCCCGCCGGACGCGCAGGGCGTAGTCGACGTCGTCGTAGAAGATGAAGTACGACGGGTCGGGCAGGCCGACCCGCTCCACGACGTCGCGGCGCACCATGAACCCCTCGAACGCGACGTTCTCCACCTCGACCAGCGCGGGCATCCGCGCGCGCTCGCCGTACGCCGTCTCGACCATGGCGGTCTTGGGCCGCAGCGCGAGCGGGTTGTCGAGGTCGAAGCGGGTCGCGGCCTTCTCGACCAGGCGGCCCTCGAGGTCCTCGCGCACCGCCATCAGGCACGGCTCGTCGGTCGCCATCAGCACGCCCAGGCAGTCGGGCGCGGGCACGACGTCGTCGTCCATCAGCCAGATCCGGTCGAAGCCGCGCTCGTACGCCGTGCGCATGCCGAGGTGGAAGCCACCGGCGCCGCCGAGGTTCTCCGCGGTGCGGATCACCTGCAGCCCCGGCAGCGCGGCGTCGGCCAGCACCTGCGGGGTGTGGTCGGTGCTGGCGTTGTCGATCACGATGACCGCGTCGGGGGCGTGGTCGAGCGCGGCGAGCCCGCGGAGCATCCGGGCCAGCAGGTCGGCGCGGTTGTAGGTCACCACGACGACGGCGACGGTCTCGGCCCCGGTCACCGGAGGAACCGCCGGTGGCCGGTGAAGTCGCCGCGGAGGGCGGCGTACCAGGCCTGCACGCTGAGCCGCAGCCGCGCGGGCTGCGGGCGGGTGAGGGTGTAGAACCACAGCGTCTTGGCGACGAACGCGAGCGCGTGCGGCCAGCCGCGGTACTCGCGGAGGTTGAGCAGGTTGTTGCGGGCCATGCAGTAGTGCTTGAGGTCGCTCGGGCTGTGGTTGTACGTCGTGCGGCCGAACGCCATCGGGGTGCCGAGGTCGCCGACGCTCGGGTGCAGCACCCGGCTGCCCACGACGGTCGCGACCCGGCCGCCGGCGCGCTCGGCGCGGAGGCGGTACTCGTGGTCGTCGCCCCAGATGAAGAACTCCTCGCGCGGCAGCCCGATCCGCTCGACGAGCTCGCGGGTCACGAGCACCCCGTTGAACGGGATGACCACGTCGCGGATCAGCCCGTCGGTCGCGGCGGCCGCCACGTCGTCGAGGCGGTGCACCACGCGGGTGCCGCCCGGCAGCCGGATCGGGAAGACCAGGCGGTCCTGGTCGGCCTCGTCCACGACGACCGGCCCCCAGAAGTCGAGCTCGCCGCGATGCGCGAGCAGCAGGTCGAGGCAGCCGCGGTCCGGCAGCCCGTCGTCGTCCATCAGCCACACCAGGTCGGCGCCGCGCTCCACGGCCCAGGCGAGCCCGTCGTGGAAGCCGCCCGCGCCGCCGCGGTTCTCGGTCAGGGTCCGCGCCAGCACCGGGGTCATCGGCTTGTCGTCGCCGGCGTCCCGGTCACCCAGCCCGGCCAGCCACTCCCCCGTGCCGTCGGTCGAGGCATTGTCGACGACCAGCACCTCGGCCAGCCCGTCGACCTCGTCGAGCCGGGCCAGCAGCCGCTGCAGCAGCGGGAGCCGGTCGAAGGTCACCACCACCGCCACCACCCGGGGCCGGTCGCCCGCCTCATCGCTCACGCGCACACCCTAGAGACCCCGCCGGCGGTCGAGCGACGCCCGGTGGTCGAGCAGCGCCCGGTGGTCGAGCAGCGAGGAGCGCCAGCGACGAGCGGTGTCGAGACCCCCGCAACATCCGCGCCCACCCCGACCACCGCCGTACGTCGGCCCACCCGGTCTCGACAACGGTCAGGCGCTGCGCGCCTTCCCTGCTCGACCACCGGACTCGACCACCGGTCGAGCGGCGTCAGAGCCAGTTGGCGGGGTTCACCGCGGAGCCGTTGGCCAGGATCGTGAAGTGCAGGTGGCAGCCGGTCGACCAGCCGGTGGACCCGACGTACCCGACGACCTGGCCGCGCTGGACCCGCTGGCCCGGCGAGACCGTGTAGTGGGTCGCGTGGTTGTAGACGGCGGTGAGGAAGGTGCCGTTGGCGCGACCGACGTTGAGGTAGAGCCGGTTGCCGTAGACCGAGGAGAAGTACGACGACATCACGGTGCCGTCGGCGACCGCGCGGAGCGGGGTGCCGCAGCCGGCGCCGAAGTCGGTGCCGTCGTGCAGGCCCCAGTAGTGGTAGATCGGGTGCTCGCGGTAGCCGAACGGCGAGGTCACCGACGCGCCCGAGACCGGTGAGCTCAGGAAGCCGCCGCTGGCGCCCTGGTAGCCGCCACCGCGCTGGGCGGCGCGGCGGGCGGCGGCGAGGATCTGCTCCTTGATCCGCGCCTCGCGCTGGCGCAGCTGCTGCAGGGCGGCGCGGTCCGCGCGCCGCGCGTCCCAGGCGTCCACGCGGGCGGCGCGGGCGTCGACGTAGAGCCCGCTGACCCGGACCCTGGCCGCGGCGGCCTCCTCGTGCAGCCCCTGGACGACGACGAGCTGCTCGGCCGCGGCGGCCCGCTGCTCGGCCACCGCCTGCTGGGCCTCCTCGACCCGGGTCTCGCGGACCCGGAGCAGCACCTCGGTGGCGCGCAGCTCGTCGAGCTGGCCGTCCTCCTTGGCGATCATCGTGGTGTTGGCCTGCATCCGGCGCACCAGGTCGTTGGGGTCCTGCGCGTCCAGGATCGAGGACAGCGCGGTGAGCCGGGTGTCGCCCTGCTCGTAGATCGAGGTCACCCGGTCGACGAGCCGCTCGCGCTGGCCGGCGACGGCCTGCTGGCCGGCGACCAGGTCGGCGCGGGCCCGCTCCAGGCGGGCGACGGCCTCCTCGAGCTTGAGCTTCATCTCGGCGTCGTGCGCCTGGGCGGCCGCCAGCTTGGCGCGGGCCACGGCGAGCTCGCCCTTCGCGGCGCTCAGCGCCGACTTGGCGGCGTCGAGGCGGGCGGTCGCGCGGCGTACCTGCCCGCTGGAGTGCTCGAGGTCCTCCTGGGCGTGCTCGACCTGGCGCTCGACGTCGCGCTGCTCCTTCTTCAGGTCGTCGCCGTCGGCGGCCTGGGCGAGGGGAACTGCCACGACGCCACCGCCGAGCGCGCAGGCCAGAACGGCTGCGGCCAGGCGGGAGCGCGAGGCGCTGGGGAAGTAGCGCACCGGGTCTGCCTTCAAGTTGCGGGGAAGCGAGCAGCTCGAAGGTATCCCGCGGCGATCAGACTTTGAGGTATTTGCGCGTGAGCAGGAGTGTCGGCAGCAGCGTCAGCACCGGACCCAGGACGGCGACCACCGCGAGCGCGGTCCCGAACTCGCTCCAGCCGATCCACGGGATGAACTGCAGCGACTCGCCGAGCTGGTCGATGACGCCGAACTTCATCAGCGCGGTCAGCGCGCCGCCCGCCATCAGCACGCTCACCAGCGCGATCACGAGCGCCTCCAGGAGGAACGGCAGCGCGATGTAGAGCGTGGACGCCCCGACCAGCCGCATGATGCCGATCTCCTTGCGGCGCGCGAACGCCGCCAGCCGGATCGTGTTCGCGACCAGCATCAGCGCCGCGAGCACCAGGAACGCCGCGATGCCGAACGAGCCCACCTGCAGCACGTCCACGGTGTCGAAGATCGGTCGCACCAGGTCGCGCTGGTCGTTGATCGTGGAGACGCCGTCCAGCCCGCTCACGGCGCTGGTGATCCCCTCGTACTTCTGCGGGTCGACGAGCGTGACCCAGATCGACTGCGGCATGTCGTCGGCGGTGATCGCGGCGTCCGGTCCCTCGAACAGCTCCTCGTCGTAGAGCTGCTTGAGCTTCTCGAAGGCCTGCTCCTTGGTCTCGAAGCGGGAGTCCTCGACCTCGGGGTTGTCGTCGATGACCTCCTGGACCGCCGCGATCTGGGCGTCGGTGGCCTCGCCGGCGCACGACGGCTCGCTGTCGTTGTCACGGCACAGCGTGACGGCGATCTGGAGCTCGTTGCCGTAGTACTCCTCGGTCGCGCCGGCCTGCTCGTAGAGCAGCACGCCGAGGCCGACCAGGGTCAGCGAGACGAACATGGTCAGCACGACGGCGATGTGCATCGACAGGTTGCGACGCAGGCCCTGGCCGAGCTCGGTGAACACGTAGCGCAGCTGCATGGGGGTGGGAGAGCTCCTGGGAGAGGGAGGGGTACGGCGGGTGCGCCGCCCGGTCAGTGCTGGAAGCCGTAGACGCCCTGCGCCTGGTCGCGCACGACCCGGCCGTGGTCGAGCTCGATGACGCGCTTGCGCATCTGGTCGACGATCCCGTGGTCGTGGGTGGCCATGACGACGGTGGTGCCCGTGCGGTTGATCCGGTCGAGCAGCTTCATGATCCCGACCGAGGTCGACGGGTCGAGGTTGCCGGTGGGCTCGTCGGCGATCAGGATCATCGGCCGGTTCACGAACGCCCGGGCGATCGCGACCCGCTGCTGCTCGCCGCCCGACAGCTCGTCGGGCATCCGGTCGCCCTTGCCGTCGAGGCCGACCAGCTCCAGGGTCTCGGGCACCAGGCTGCGGATGTCGGAGCGCGACCGGCCGATCACCTGCAGCGCGAACGCGACGTTCTCGCTCACGGTCTTGTTGGGCAGCAGCCGGAAGTCCTGGAAGACGGTGCCGATCTGGCGGCGCAGGCGGGGCACCTTCCAGGCGGCCAGCCGGTTGATCTCCTTGCCGGCGACGTAGACGCGGCCCGAGGTCGGGCGGGTCTCGCGCAGCACCAGGCGCAGGGCGGTGGACTTGCCCGACCCCGACGTGCCGACCAGGAAGACGAACTCGCCCTTGTCGACGTCCACGGACACCTGGTCGAGCGCGGGGCTCGCGGTGCCGGGGTAGGTCTTGGTGACCTTCTCGAAGCGAATCACGGGAACGACGGTACGCGAGCCGCCCGGGGGCCCGGCAAACCCGCCCCTGCCTAGGGTGTGCGCGTGCCTCCCGTCCTCCGCGCCCTCGTCGGCGCCGCCGCGGCCACCGCGCTGGTCGTCGCGGTGGGCACCCTGGGCTCCGGTCCGGCCGCGGAGGACGACGCCGCCGCTCCCCCGGCGCCGGTCCCCACCAGCACCCCGCTGGCGGAGCTGGACACCGACGCGCTCGCCGTGCGCCGGGCGGGGTTCTGCGCCGCGGTCGCCCCCGAGCGGGTCGCCGAGGCGCTCGGGGCGGAGCCGAGCCGCGCCGCGGCGTACGACGACGGCGACCGGGTCGCCCTGGGCGCCGGCGTCACCGACGTCGCGCACGAGCACGGCTGCGCCTGGACCGCCGCCGACGGCACCGTGGCCCGCGGCTGGGTCTTCGCTCCCCCGGTGACCCCGGGACAGGCCCGCGAGCTGGCCCGCGACGCGCTGCGCGCCGACGGCTGCGCACGGCTCCCCGACGCGGCCTCCTTCGGTACGCCGTCGGCCGGCGTCCTGTGCGAGGCCGGGCGCTCGCGCGAGGCGGCGTACGGCGGGCTGTGGGGCGACGCGTGGCTCTCCTGCTCGCTGCGGGTCCCGGCGTCCTCCGACACCACCCCGGGCCGGCTCGCCGACCGCACGAGCCGCTGGTGCGCGAGCGTCCTGGTGGCCGCCGCCACCGACGCCAGCACCCCCGGCGAGTAGCGCAGACGAGGCCGACCGGGGCTACGCGCCGCCGTCGCTGGTCGAGCCCCGGCTCCGCAGGAGGTCCTGAAGCGCCATCGCGTCGTGGGGGGCGAACCCCTTCGCGTCGTTGTCGAAGTAGACGACCACCTGCTCGCCACCCACGGTCCCGCCGTCCTCCGCCCAGGCCCGGCACTTGTCGGCCCACCGGCGGAGGGCGGCGTCGCCGTACCCGCTCGTGTAGAGCTCGGTGTCGCCGTGCAGCCGCACGTAGACCAGGTCGCTGGTCACCGCCTCGGCCATCGGGAAGCGCCGCGCGGTGTCGGCGATCACGCAGCCCACGTCGTGCTCCCGCATCAGGGCGAACGCCGCGTCGGTGCACCAGGTCTCGCTGCGGAACTCCAGCGCGTGCCGCACCGGCCGGTCCAGCTCGGCCTCCTCGGCCACGGTGAGCGCGCGGTCCTCGGGCACCTTGGCGTCGTGCCGCCGCGCGATCGCCGCGACCTCGCGGTGGGTGCGCGGCAGCATCGCGAAGAAGTCGCGCGCCACGGCCTCGTCGTACGCCAGGTTCTCCGGCAGCTGCCACAGCAGCGGGCCGAGCTTGGGCCCGAGCGCGAGGACGCCGCTGGCCAGGAAGTTCGCCAGCGGCGTCTCGACGTCGCGCAGCCGCTTCATGTGCGTGATGAACCGGCCGCCCTTGACCGCGAACACGAAGTCGTCGGGGGTCTCCGCCCGCCACCGCGCGTAGGACGTGGGGCGCTGCAGGGAGTAGAAGGAGCCGTTGATCTCGACCGACCCGAGCCGCTCCGCGGCGTACGCCAGCTCGCGCTTCTGGACCAGCCCCTGCGGGTAGAAGTCGCCGCGCCATCCGGCGTACGTCCAGCCGGAGATGCCCACCCGGATCTCACCCATGGGCAGCGGGTACCCAGCGCCGGGCCGGTTGTCGGCTAGTTCTCGGCGGCCTTCTCGATGCCCCGGCGCCAGCGGATGCCGGCCTCGAGGAACCCGTCGAGGTCGCCGTCGAAGACCGAGCTGGGGTTGCCGGCCTCGAAGCCGGTGCGCAGGTCCTTGACGACCTGGTAGGGGTTCAGCACGTAGTTGCGCATCTGGTCGCCCCACGACGCCTGGACGTCGCCGCGCATCTCGTCGAGGTGCGCCTTCTCCTCGGCCTTCTTCCGCGCGAGCAGCTTGGCCTTGAGCACCACCATCGCGCTGGCCTTGTTCTGCAGCTGGCTCTTCTCGTTCTGGCAGCTGACCACCGTGCCGGTGGGGATGTGCGTGAGCCGGACCGCGGAGTCGGTGGTGTTGACCGACTGGCCGCCCGGGCCGCCGGAGCGGTAGACGTCGACGCGGATCTCCTCGTCGGGGACGTCGATCTCGTCGGTCTGCTCGAGCACCGGGACCACCTCGACGGCGGCGAACGACGTCTGCCGGCGGCCCTGGTTGTCGAACGGGCTGATCCGCACCAGCCGGTGGGTGCCGGCCTCGACGCTCAGCGTGCCGTAGGCGTACGGCGCGTGCACCGCGAAGGTCGCCGACTTCAGGCCGGCCTCCTCGGCGTAGGAGGTGTCGAAGACCTCGACGGGGTACTTGTGCTGCTCGGCCCAGCGCGTGTACATCCGCATCAGCATCTCGGCGAAGTCGGCGGCGTCCACCCCGCCGGCGCCGGAGCGGATCGTGATCAGCGCCTCGCGGGCGTCGTACTCACCGGAGAGCAGGGTGCGGACCTCGAGGCCCTCGACCGCCTTCTTGATCTTCACCAGCTCGCGCTCGGCGTCCGCCAGGGTGTCGGCGTCGCCCTCCTCGGTGCCGAGCTCGACCATCAGGCCGAGGTCCTCGATCCGGGTGGAGAGCTCGGCGAACCGGTCGACCTGGCCCTGCAGGTCGGAGAGCCGACCGGTCACGCGGGTCGCGTTGGCCTGGTCGTCCCACAGGTCGGGCGCGGCCACCTGCTCGCCGAGGTCCGCGATCTCCCGGCGCATGCCGTCGATGTCGAGCACCTGCTCGATCGTGCGCATGGTCGCTTGGAGCTGCTTGATCTCGACGTCGTAATCAGTGCCTGCCACAAGGACCAAGGTTACGGGCCGGGGCGCGACGGTGTCGAAAGGGAGGGACGCACGCTGGTCCAGACCACCAGGGGGTGGCGTTTCCGCCCGGCGGCCGGGCGGTATCGACTGGGGTACCCCGTGCTCGAGCAGACGGGTCGGAAGGCAACGCCGGGGGGATCCGGCCCAGCTCAGGAGTCGTCACCATGCGTTCCACCATGCACCGCGCGCCCAGCCGGGTCTTCTGGCCCGTCGTCGCGCTCGGCGTCGCCCTCCTGGTGGCGGGCCTCCTCGCGTGGGCCGTCCAGGCCGCCGAGCCCGACTCGCCGCGAACCGTGACGGACACGAGCCCCTCCACGACCACGACCGCGCCGCCCAGCGCGACGGTCGCCGGCACCGTGCTGCGGCAGGTCGCCGCGTCCTGGAAGCCCGGCACGCCCGACCAGGTGCGGATCCCGTCCCTCGGCGTGGTCGCGCCGGTCATCCCGATCACCACGCAGGGCAACACCCTCGTCCCGCCGAACGACCCCCAGCAGCTCGGCTGGTGGTCCGCGGGCGCGATGCCGGGGGCGAAGACCGGCAGCGCCCTGGTCACGGGCCACACCGTGCACACCGGCGGCGGCGCGCTCGACGACCTGGAGACCCTCGAGGCGGGCGACGAGGTCGTCGTACGCACCGGTCACGAGCAGCGGATCCAGTACGTCGTGCAGCGGGTCCGGGTGTTCAGCAAGGGCTCGGTGGCCCAGGAGGCCGAGCGCCTGTTCAGCCAGGAGGTGCCCGGCCGGCTGGTGCTGATCACCTGCGAGGACTGGGACGGGAGCCGCTACCTCAGCAACGTCGTGGTGGTCGCCGAGCCGGTGGGCTGAGCGGGTGGCTCAGGCCCGGCGGCCGAAGACCTGCGCGACGAACCACTGGCCGCTGTCGCTGCGGCGGGCCGCGATCCCCATCAGCCGGTAGTCCTTCTTGAGGATGTTCGCGCGGTGGCCGGGGGACGCCATCCACGCGTCCACGACGGCGGTGCCGCTCGAGAACCCGTAGGCGACGTTCTCGCCCGCCGTGGAGAGCCGGCAGCGCCGCAGGACCGGGCCGAGGTCCTGGTGGAACATCGACTCGCGCCGGGCCATCGCGCCCGCCTGCTTGTTGGCCATCCGCTGCAGGCAGCGGATCCGGCCGAGGGGCTTGAGGCCGCGGACCGTGCGCACCACGTTGGTCGCGGCGTGCGCGGTCTGGGCGTAGAGCACCTTCGACGCTCGTCGCTCGCCGGTCGGGGCATCGCTCGCCGACGAGGCCGAGGGCACGAGGGCACCCAGGGTCAGGACCAGGAAGGCGGCCACCGCCGCTCGCATGAACCACATCACGCCAGGGAGTACGGCGGGAGCTGAGGTTCCTAGAGGAATTCTGCAGGTTCTTCGCAGGATCTTCACAAAGCCCGGTCCCCGGACCGCTGGATACCACTCAGTCGACAGTCGACACCGCGGAGCCCGTGGCGCTGACCGTGGTGTCGGCAGGCGAGCCGGGGAACCTGAGGGGAAGGTCGAGCGGCGCGCTGATCCGAACCGTCACCGACTCGGCGCCGTCGACCGCGACCGTGAAGGTGAGGCCGGGGTAGCTGCGGTGCGCCCCGACCCGGCGCAGGTAGTCGCCCACCGCGGCGCGGACCGCGGGCTCGGTCAGCGCCAGCCGCTCCTCGGGCAGCCCGCCGGTGTAGACGTCCTCCCCCGTCGCCCCCAGGTCGGCGCCGTGCAGGGCCGCCCCGTCGGCGAGGGTGTCCAGCCCAGAGCGCTGGAGGTACGCCGCGGACGCGTCGACCACGACCGCGATCACCATGGCGATGACGCCGGCGAACCCGATGATCAGCAGGCTGACCTGGCCTTGTTCGTCGCGACCTCTCCGCATGCTCACCCGACCTCCTGGTACTGCCCGATCGGCACCGCGTGCGTGGCGTCCAGCGCGAACGCGGGTCGTCCGCCGCCCAGGACGTCCGGGATCAGCAGGTCGACCCGCGACCGGACGCGGACGGTGATCACCGAGGTGCCGCTGTGGCAGTCCCGGGGGTACGGCGCGCAGGTCACCGTCACCTGCACCGGCGCGTCGGGCAGCCCCTGGTCGACCAGCGCCTGGCGGGCCGCGGCTTCGGCCTGTGCCTGCCCGGCGGCGTCGGTCGGGGCGAGCGCGTAGGCCCGGCCGGCGGCCCGCGCGGCCGAGCTCACGCCGTACGCCCCGGACTGGACCTCGAAGACCGACAGCACGATCCACAGCAGCGGCACCAGCAGCAGGATCCCGAGCCAGACCAGCTCGATCAGCGCCGTGCCCGCCTCGTCGCGCCGCGGCGTACGCCGGCGGGTCACGGCTGCTCCTCGATCGCGTGGCCGGTGACCTCGAGCTCGACGCCGGGACCGCCGAGCCCCAGCGCCGGCACCGTGGCCCGCACCGTCACCACCACCGCGGGCCGGCCTCCCACGGACGTGCGCCCGACGGAGATGTCGCGGGCGAATCGGCCCGCCACCGCCTCGTCGATCTGCCGCCGGGTGAGCGCCTCACCCTCGCCCGGACCGCGGTCGGCCGTCGCGGCGTACCGGGCCCCCTCGGCCGCCGCGGCCGCGAGGGTGTTGCGCACGTGCATCACCAGCGCGACCTGGATGATCCCGAGGACGAGCGGCACCAGCACCACGAGGACCAGGACGAGGTCGACGACCGCGGCGGCCCGCTCGTCGCGGCGTCGCGGGCCGCTCACCGCACCGAGCTGAGCGCCTCGTCCAGCATGCTCTTGAGCTGAGGTCGCGCCGCGGCGGTCAGCACGGCCACCAGGCTCGCGGTCATCACCACGATCATCACCCAGCCGGGCACGTCGCCGCGCTCGTCGCGGTCGTCGCGGCGCCGGGGCGCGGTGAGCACCAGGACGACGAGCGCCTGGGCCCGGAGGAGGGAGAGGAGGAGTCGGTGCATGGCGGGGTCCGTTCTGTCGGCGCTGCGGGGGTCAGGGGGCGGTGAGGGAGAGCCCGAGCACGCCGGGCCAGAAGGCGAAGAGCACGGTCACCGGCAGCACGAGGAAGACCACCGGGACCATCATCAGGACCTCCTTGCGGGCGGCGACCTCGATGAGCTCGCGGCGTCCGGCCTCGCGGACGTCGGCGGCCTGGGCGTGCAGCACGTCGGCGAGCGGGGTGCCGCGCTCGACGGCGACCGCGATGCCCTGCGCGAACCGGGCGACGAGCGGCACGCCGGTGGTGGCGGCGAGCCGGTCGAAGGCGCTGGAGACCGGCTCGCCGGTGCGGACGGCCGCCAGCACCCGGGCCAGGTCGTCGGAGAGATCACCGCCGCTGCGTCGTACGACGCGGTCGAGGGCGGCGGCGGGTCCCTCGCCGGCGGCCACGGCGAGCGCGAGCAGCTCGGCGATGGTCGGGAACTCCGCGAGGACCCGGCGCTCGCGCGCGGTCACCTGGGCGGAGAGGTGCTGGTCCCGCGCGAGCACGCCGACCACGAAGCCGGCGACGCAGAGCACCAGCCCGAGCGCGACGCCGCCGGGGTCGGTGAGCGCCTTCACCAGCGCGTACGCCGCGGCGACGCCGAAGCCGGCCAGGCCCCACTGCACCTGCTCCACGCGGAAGTCGTGGACGGTCGCGTCGATGCCGGCGCGCTCGAGCCGGCGGCGGACGGAGGCGGCCCCGCCGAGCGTGCGCTCGACGAGCTCGGCCGCGGACCTCAGCACCGGGCCGAAGACCCCGACGGCGGCCGGGGTCGAGGAGGCGACGCGCGGGGCGAGCCGCTCCACCTGCGGCAGGTCACGGACGTAGGGAAGGACGCGCACGGCGATCGGCGTACGCCGCAGCGCGAGCGCCCGGGCGACGACCAGGACCAGGCCGGAGCCCAGCAGCCCGCCCAGCACCGCGCCCCAGGCCGCGGGCGTCACGACAGGATCCGCCGTTCGACCGGGAGCCGTCCGAACCGCACCATCAGCCGGTAGGCGACCAGGCAGGTGGCCGCCCCGAAGCCCAGCACGAAGACCCCGGTGGTCGAGCCGTAGCGCTGGATCACCTCGGGCTGGAAGGACATCATCAGCAGCACCAGCCACGGCGCGGCGACCGCGAGCCGGGCGCCGTTGACGGTCCAGGACTGGCGCGACTCGAGCTCGGAGCGGGTGCGGGCCTCGTCGCGCAGGTAGCCCGACAGGTTCCGCAGCAGCCGGCCCAGCTCGCCGCCGCCGACCTCGCGGGCGATCCGCAGCCCTTCGACGACGCGGTCGCCGACCGGGTCGGCGAGCCGGTCCTTGAGCCGGTCGAGGCACTCCCCGAAGCGGCCGGTGACCTGGTAGTCGAGGGCGAACTGGTCGAAGGCGGGCTGGAGCGGCTCGGGCCCGCGGGTGCCGAGCGCGGCGAGGGCGTCGGGCAGCGACATGCCGGCACGCACGGCTGACGCGAGGTTGTCCACGGCCTCCGGCCACACCTCGGCGAGCTCGCGCTGCCGCTGCCGGGCTCGGCCTGCGACCACGGCGAGCGGGAGGTAGCCGGCCGCGAGCGCGAAGACCACCGCGACCGGCGCCGTTCGAGAGACGACCTGCACCACCAGTCCCGCGGCCGCGGCGCAGGCGACGCACAGCAGCACGAACCCGGACGCCGAGACCTCGGCGAGCCCGGCGCGGATGAGCAGGTCGGAGGTACGCCGCGCGCCCCGGTCGCGGGTCGGGCGGGGCAGCGCGAACGCCGACCAGACCAGCATCAGCCCGATGCCGACCCCCAGCCCGACCAGCGCGCCCATCAGCCGACGTCCTCCGCGGTCTCGGAGAGGAGCCGGTGCACGTCGATGCCGGCGCGCTCGTAGAGCTCGACCCGCGGCGGCATCCCCCGGGTGCGGCGCAGTTCCCCGCCCCGGCGCTCGAAGAGCGGCTCGGCCTCGATGATGTCGTTCTCGACCCGCCCCGGCACGCCCACGACCTCGTTGACCCGGCGTACGCCGTGCTGGTCGATGCCGAGGTGGACGACCAGGTCGACCGAGGCCGCGACCGTGGGAACGACGAACCTGGCCGAGATGTTCTCCCCCGCCAGCAGCGGCAGCGTGCACATCTTCACCAGCGCCTCGCGCGCGCTGTTGGCGTGGATCGTGCACATGCCCGGCAACCCCGCGTTGAGCGCCAGCAGCAGGTCGAGGCACTCCTCGGCTCGCACCTCGCCCACGATGATCCGGCTCGGCCGCATCCGCAGGCTCTCCTTGACCAGCTCGCGCAGCCGGATCTCCCCCGTGCCCTCGAGCCCGGCCTGCCGGGTCTGCATCGGCACCCAGTCAGGGTGGGGGAAGCGCAATTCGAAGACCTCCTCGGCGGAGACCACCCGGTCACCGCCGGGGATCGCCGCCGCGAGGCAGTTCAACATCGTTGTCTTCCCAGCCTGCGTCGCGCCCGCGACCAGGATGTTGAGCCCGGCCCGCACCGACGCCTCCAGGAACGCCGCGGCCCGCGGGCTCAGGCTGCCGAGCTCGACCAGGTCGCTGACCCGGGTCGCGCGCAGCACGAACTTGCGGATGTTGACCGCCGAGAAACCGCGGCTGATGCCCTGCAGCACCACGTGCAGCCGGTGCCCGTCGGGCAGCATCGCGTCCACGAACGGCTGGGAGAGGTCGATCCGCCGCCCGCTCGACTTCAGCATCCGCTCCACGAGCTCGTCGACCTGCGCAGCACTCAGCATCAGGTTGGTCAGCTCGTGCCGCCCGTGACGCGCCACGAACACCCGCGACGGGTCGTTCACCCAGATCTCCTCGACCGCCGGGTCGTCGAGGAACGGCTGCAACGGGCCGTAGCCCGAGACCCGCGCCACCAGCTCGCCCACCACCGCGCCCGCGTCGGGCACCGGCAGCACCGCACCGGTCAGGCTGCGCTCGTCGTGGTCGCGCACCACCGACTCCGCGATCCGACGTACCACCAGGGCATCGCGCTGCGGGTCGATCCCCTCGCGGCGCACCCGCTCGCGCACGTGCTCGTCGAGCTGGTCGACCAGCCCCCCGCGCGCATCGGCGTGCGTCATCGCCATCACGGACCCCGTTTCGCCGAGTCAGGTTCCCGGGACCGAAACTAGGTCAGCCCCACCACCATCCGCCATGCCCTCCGGCGAATCTGTGGACAGAACGGACTAGTGGGACAGATGAGAACCCGAGGAGGCCCGCGGACCCCGGGGACGCCTCACCAACCGGCCATGTGCACGATGCCGCGGCCCACCAGGAAGAGCCCCACCGCGGCCAGCAGCAGCTCCGTCACCAGCTGGCCGCGCGTGTCGATGAAGTCGGCCAGCGCCTGCAGACCGCGGCGCGTGGGGTCGGGCGCCACCAGGGTCATCGCGAGGGGGAGCCACGCCGGCAACGCTGCCACGACCACCACGATGCAGAGCACGATCAGGCGTCCGGCGACGTCGAGATCACTGGCGCCGATCTCCTTGGCCACGGGGACCATGAGCGCCAACGTCGTGAAGTTCGTCGCCATCGAGAACACGCCGAAGCCCACCGCGTGGCTCGGATTGAGCCCGCGGTCGCGCGACTTCTCGGGCTTCGGGGTACGCGGCCGGCGGTGCCGCAGCACGGCAGCGATGAGGACGAGGAGGGAGCCGAGGACGACGTCGAGGGAGGCGCTGAGCCTGGGCTCCTCGGGGAGGGCGATGGAACCGCCGAAGAGCACCAGGACCGACAGGAGCACGAGCAGCGTTCCGCCGACCCCGATGGCGTAGCCCCCCGCGACGCGGCGTCCGTCGCGCCCAGCCAGCAGGACGGTCTGCTCAGTGAGCATGACCGGGCTGATGGCGCCCGCGAAGGCCAGCGGGATCACGACCGCCAGGACACTGACCATGAAGCGGAGCGTAACGGCGGCGCGTCGTGCGTGAGCTCGGCCGCCGCGCAGGCGCTCACCAGTCCGGGCGCTGGGTGACCCGGATCGAGCTCACCATCGGCTTGCCGGCGTGCCGCGGCCGCAGGAACGTGATGACCAGCGGGCCCGACTTGTGGTTGACCTCGAGCGACCTGACCACGGCACGCCGCTGCCCGGAGCGGGCGGCATCGACCTTGCGCAGCACGGCCTTCCCGTCCACGCGGACGTCGAAGACCCGGCGTCCCTTCCGGGCTCCGGCGATCTCGGCGAAGCCGAGCTCGACCTGGTACCTCCCGGCGGGCGCATCGGCGAAGGTGTAGGTGAACGACTTGCGCCGGGCGGTGCGCGCGGACCGGAAGAGCCGGTCCTCGGTGGTGCCGCCGATGGCCTTCGTGGTCGTGACCACCTTCGTCTCGCCGCGGAAGCCCCACTGACCGGGGCGGAACCGACGGTCGCCGCTCCAGGCGAAGCCGGACCCGTCGCGGTGGCCCTTGCCGCCCGCGTTCACACCGACCCGGTACGCCGACCGGGCCACGGTGACCGGCACGAGCTGGGTCGAGGCGCGTCCCGAGGAGGTGCGGACGACGATGTTGCCCGCGAGCATGCCCGCGCGGGCGCCGGCTCCGCGCACGCCCACGGTGAAGGTGCGGGAGTCCCCCGCCGGGATGGTCGCGGTGCCGGTGGGCACGGTGAGCCAGGGCAGGTCGGTGGTGACGGCGTCGTCGACGTCGAGGAAGTGGACGGCGCTCGCGCCCGGGTCGGCCATCCACAGCCGGCCGGCCGGGTCGATCTCCAGGCCGCCGGGCCACCCGATGCTGTCGGGCACGCTGGCGGTCGACACCGTCTCGCAGGTGAGCGGCGAGACCTCCTGCAGCTGGTTGTAGCGCGGCGCACGGGCGCCCGGGTGGTCCTGCCGGACACCGGCCTCCCACACCATGCCGGTGGAGGGGTTGTACGCCAGCCCGCGGCTGTCCTGGGTCGCCAGGGAGCAGCTGCGCACCAGCCGACCCGGCGACGGGTGGGTCGTGCCGTTCACGGTGAACAGGTAGCCGTTGCCGCTGAGGTAGAAGACGTCGTCCTGCTCGTTGTAGGCCAGGCCACCCGGGCTGACGGCTGCCCAGCTGCCGTCGAGGGCGTAGCGCTCGACGCCGTCGGTGCGCGAGTAGCAGCGCAGCTCGCCGCGTCCGTCTGCGTGGATCGCCTCGCACAGGCTTCCCGTGGTGCTGTCGTAGGCGAGGTCACCGACGAACAACAGCCCGTGGGTGCGGTCCCACTCCGCGACGATCTCCTGGCGGAGCGTGCCGTCGAACCCGTAGCGGGCGACGCGCTCGCCGTAGAGCTCGTTGGTCCACAGCGACGTGCCGTCGTAGGCGACGCCGGCGTTGCTGTCGTACGCCGTCTTGAAGGTCGACAGCACCCGGGTACGCCGCATGGCCGGCGGGGCCGCGTCGTCGGCCCGCACCGCGACCGAGGAGCGAGGCACGGCACGCGCCGCCCCGGTGGCCCGGTCGACGGCCGCGTCGCGACGGGTCTCGGCGAACGAGACCGTCATCGGCACCGTGCCCGTGTTGGACACGGTGACCTTCCCGGTGCTGGTGTCCCGCGGTCCGAGCAACCAGCTCGTCCTGGCGGCCTTCACCTTCGCGGCGCTGGTGGCCAGGTCAGCCGCGACGTCCTCGACCTCGGCCTCGCTGCCGAGCGTGACCGTGGTGGCCGAGCTCGTGTAGTCCTGCGCCGCGGCGGTGACCGTGTAGGCACCGAGCGGGAGCTGGACGGTGACCTCGCCGGCGGCATCCGTGGTGGCCGTGGTGGGGGCCCCGGTCTCGGGCGTCAGCGTCACCCGCGCCCCGGTGATCGCCTGGTCGTCGTTGGCGTCGCTCACCGACACGTGCACGAAGCCGGTCGGCTCACCGTCGAGCACCAGGCCGCGATCCTCGTCGGCGACGTCGGCGTGGTCGCCGTACTCGATCGTCGTGAGGTTCTGTCCGGGGTCGGGGAAGGACTGGAAGCCGATGCTGGCCGAGCTCCCGCCGCGGACCGGGTCGGCGCCCACGCCGGCGCCCCAGCCGATGATCGCGTCGCCGCCGCCGGTCAGGGTGACCGAGAAGTCCACCGACCCCGGCGTGCTCGTCCCCGGGTCGTCGACGGGGGTGAAGGACGCGTCGCGCCACTCGATCACGTACGCCGGCTCGCCGTCGACGGTCGTGGTGCCGGTGTAGACGGCCGCGGTCTGCAGGTCGTCGAAGAACGGCATCACGGCCGCGGACAGCCGCGAGTCGGGCATCCCCCAGTTGTCGGTGACGGGCTGGTCGCGCGGGTCCGGCTGGCCCGGGTCGAAGCGCAGGAAGCCCTTCGGGGAGATCTCGATGCTCTGCACCGGCCGTCCGAACCACACGAACGGGAACGGGAGCTTCCTGGTCAGGTGCGCACCGGCCGTGAACTCGTTCCTCTCGGTCCCCGGACGGAAGCCCCCGACGACCCGCCGGCAGCCGGCGTACCCCGTCGAGGCCTGGACGCGCTGCACCGGGGCGAGCGTCTCGTCACCGTCGACCACCACCTCCAGGGCCACCGGCTGGCCGCAGACCGAGCCGGGCACGCGGAGCGTGTAGGTGCCCTCCGGCACGTCGCTGAAGGTGAAGCCGCCGTCGGCACCGGTGGTCACCGGCGCGACGTCGGAGCCGAGGGTGACCCGGGTCTCGATCACCGGGAAGCCGCCGGGCTGGGTGAGCGTCCCGCTGACGCGGTGGCGCGGCGCGGTCATGAGGGTGGTGACACCGAGGGAGGCGGTGCCGCCGCCCTCGGGCACGACCACGGTGCGGGTCGACGCCCGGTGGCCGAACGCCGAGATCCGCACCGTGTAGGAGCCCGGGACGAGCGGGAGGGAGAAGCTGCCGTCGGCCCCGGTGGCGGCCGAGCGCTCGCCGTCGCCGGACGCCGTGACGACGGCGCCCGACAGGGGCTGCCCGTCGGCGTCGGCCACCGACCCGGTGAGGGTGCCGAAGACCGTGGGCGCCGCGTCCAGCAGGGCCGCGGCGTCGAGGGTGCCCTCGCCCCACGAGGAGTTGTCGGCCGCAGTCCCACCGCAGGTCGTGTCGTCGACGTCGTGGGCGGTGCGGTCGAGCAGTCGCTCGGTGCCGGCGACGTCGCCGATCAGCTCGGGCCGGGCGCTCCACAGCAGCGCGACCGAGCCCGCCACGTGCGGCGCGGCCATCGACGTGCCGTCGTTGGGACCGTAGGTCCCACCGGGCAGTGCCGAGACGACACCCACGCCGGGCGCGGTGATGTTGGGCTTGGCCAGGCCGTCCTGGCCGGGGCCGCGCGAGGAGAAGAACGCGAGGTCACCGGTGTGCCCGTAGGCGCCGACCGAGTACCCCGTGGTGCGGCCGCCAGGTGCGGCCGCGGTGCCGCAGGAGGGTCCGGAGTTGCCGATGGACCACGAGCTGAAGATGCCGGCGGCGTCCCAGGCGTCGATCACCTCGTCGTAGAACGGGTTCCCCGAGCTGCCGGGGTCGCTGCCCCACGAGTTGTTGATGATGTGGGGACGCCGGCCGGGGTCGGCGCCCGTGCCGTCGGTGCGGGTGGGTGCGAGCAGCCACTGGGCCGAGCTCAGCAGGTCCTCGTCGGTGCAGGTGCCGAAGGCGCAGCCGTTGACGCCGATCCAGGTGGCGCCGGGGGCGACCCCGATCCGGTGCTCCGGGGCCGAGCCGAGCATGGTGCCCATCGTGTGGGTGCCGTGGCCGTCGGCGTCGCACGGGTCGGTCGTGGGGCAGACGCCGGCGACGTCGTACCAGCTGTAGTCGTTGTCGAGGCTGCCGTCGGCCTTCAGACCTCGGTAGCGGTCGCGCAGGGCCGGGTGGGTGACGTCGATCCCGCTGTCGAGGTTGGCCACCGTGATGCCGCGGCCGTCGACGCCGTCGGCCCACGCCTGGTCGGCGTGCACGGCCTGGATGCCCCACGGGACCACGCCGTCGTCGGCCCGGGAGCCGCTCTCCGCCACCGGCGGCTCCTGCTCCCACGACGTCGTCGGGCGGATCTGGACGACCTCGGACTCCCGGGCCAGCGTCGTCGCGAGGGACAGGGTGCCGCGGTGCACCAGGATCGCGTCGGAGATCCAGTACGCCGTGTAGTCGACGCCCCGGGCGTCGAGCTCGGCGCGCACGTCACGCTGGCTGCTCCGGGCCGCAGCGCGGAGGGCGTCGTGGACGGCGTGGCCGCGCTCCTCCCAGCTGTCGGCAGCCGCCAGCCCGGTCAGGCCGCTGCCGTCGAAGCGCACCCAGTAGTCCGCGCGGGTACCGCCCGCCAGCTCGCGTCGTACGCCCGCGGTCAGCTTGGCGGCGGGGCGCTCGGGCTCCGAGACCGCAGGTGCCTTGCCCGACGGCGATGCCGTCGCCGGGGACGGCGCGACCGCCAGGCTCGCCGCGGCCAGGGCGAGCGAGACGCCCGCGATCGCGACGCTGCGGAAGGGACGGATCGGCATGGGAAGGCTCCTGCGAGTCTGGTGGTGAGGGTGGCTACTTGACCCGGATCGACGCCGAGTCGGCGCCGGCCAGCACCGCGCTCGAGCCGGCGTAGCGGGCGGTCACCTTGACCTTGCCCTTCGCCACCTTGGCCAGGGTGAAGGTCGCCTTGCCCTGGCGCAGCGTCACCGTGCGGGTGCGCTGGCCGACCTTGACCTTGACCTGGCCGGTCGCCGTCACCGTCGAACGGACGACGACGCTGACCTTGAGCTTGCCCGCGGCGGGCGCGCCGAGCTTGAGCCGCACGGAGGCCGCGGCCTTCGTCGCCGTCACCGGTGCGGAGCTGTGGGAGGCAGGGTTCCAGGCGGCGCCACCGGCGGTCTCGATGACGCCGATCTGCTTGCCGGCGTCCGCCGCGCGCAGCGTGAAGGTCCTGCCGTCCGCCCCGGGGACGGGCTTGCCGCCCGAGGTCCACCGGTAGCTCAGGGCCACGCCGTCGGTGCTGCTCCAGGTGCCCGGCTTCACGGTCAGCGTCTTGCCGACCACCGGCACGCCCCCGATCCGGGGCTCGGCCTGACTGGTCACGGTGCCCCGCTGGACCATGATCGAGTCGGTGAAGGCCATCGCCCAGAGGTAGTCCGGCGCGGAGAGGGTCACGCCCAGGTAGATGTCGCTGCCGACGTCGCGCGGCTTCACCTGGTAGGTCCGGGCGGTCGCGCCGGCGACGGGCTCGCCGCCGACGTACCACTGGAACTCGGGAACCGCGGTTGCGATGTCCCAGGTGCCCGGATCCGCGGTCAGGACGGCACCGGGCACCGGGTCGCCCGTGACGGACGGCAAGGTCAGGTAGGTGATGCTGCCTTCCTCGATGGTCTTGCCCGCCGAGGTCACCGGCTCGCTCATCGCGCCGTCCTTGCTGGCGGTGACCGTGAGCGTCAACGTCTTGCGGAGGTCGTCGATGGTGGGCGTGTAGCTGTCGCCGACACCGACGGCGGCGCCGCCGACCCGCCACTCGTAGGAGAACTCGGCCCCCTCGGTGTCCCAGGTCCCGGGGTCGGCCGTGACGGTGTCGCCGACTGCGTAGATCCAGCCGTACGTGCCGATGATCGACGGCGGCGTGAGGTTGACCGGGGCGGCGGCCGCGACCACGTCCGCCCGGTCGACGGTCGCCGCGGACGCGGAGGTCATCGCGATGCCGGGGGCGATCACACAGCTGGCAGCCAGCACGGCGGTGGCCGTTCGGCGACGGAGCTTCTTGGTGTCCACGGTGTTCCAATCGTCGGTAGGGCCGGGGGCTCATGGGTCGGCTCCCACACCGACGACTCTGGCGGCGCGAGGATCACAGCGTCGGGCCGGCAGATCGTGCGCAGCAAGCCTTGTGCGGCTGCCGATACACGCCGTTGCGCAAGTGCGCAGCGAGGCCGCTCGATAGAGTCCGACCTGTCGGCTGGGCCGCCGCGACTCCCCACGAGACGCCGGCCGCGACGTGATGGAGGAGGACGATGACGGCGCCCGACTGGTGGCAGGAGGTCGGCCTGCCGCCGGCGGCCGGCCGGGTGCTGCAGCACCTCGTCACCCATCCCGAGTCGACGGCCGCAGCGATCGCCGACGAGCTCGGGCTCACCGCGTCCACCGTCGAGCGGATGCTGCGCGCCTTGGTGGAGGAGCTGCTCGTCGTTCGCGTCGGACGGCGGCCGACGCGCTGGAGTGCCAGCCCGCCGCGCTCGGCCATGGACGCGCTGCTGCAACGCCGACGGGCGCAGCTGGCCAACGTCGAGCTCCAGGCCGAGCGGCTGCAGGAGGAGTACGCCGCGCACCTCGACCGGCGCTTCGCCAGCGACCAGTTCGAGGTGCTCGACACGCCGCAGCGGGTGACCGCGCGCTACGAGCACCTGCTCCGCTCGGCTCAGCGCGAGATCCTCCACCTGGTGATGCCCCCCTCGGTCGCGACGAGCGCCCATCCCGAGCGGATGGCCGCCCAGGCTGACGCGGCGGCGCGCGGGGTGCGGTTCCGCGCGGTGTACGACGCCTCGACCTTCGACGAGGAGCTCTCGCTGCGGACCGCGCGCGACGGGCTGGCGTTCGGCGGCGAGGTGCGGCTCAGCAGGGAGCTGCCGATGAAGCTGGTGCTCTTCGACGATGCGGCCGCGATCATGGCGATCACGCCGGCCGACCCGGCCGCCGGCTCGCTCGTCGTCTACAGCCCGCCACTGCTGCGGGTGCTCAAGGCGCTCTTCGACGAGCTGTGGGAGCACGCCGCCCCGTGGTCGACCGAGCCCACGGCGTCACAGCCGCCCCCCGACCGGCTCGCGATCGACCCGCGCTCGGCGCGGGTGCTCCAGTTCATGGCTCTCGGCATGAAGGACGACGCCATCGCCCGGGTGCTCGGGGTGAGCCGTCGTACCGTGCAGCAGATCGTCAGCGACGTCGGCACCCGGCTCGGCGCCCGCACCCGCTTCCAGATCGCGCTCCAGGCGCAGGCGGCCGGGTGGCTGGGCGAGGAGTGATCAGGCCACCGCCTCGGTGAACATCGGGGCCACGCTGACGCCGCTGTTCTCGAGGTAGGTGAGCAGGGTGCGGAAGCGGGCCTCGGTCCACGCCGTGTGGTCGGCGTCGTCGTTGATCTTGTGGAAGCACAGGACGAACCACTCGTGGTTGGCGACCGCCGCATCGACGAGGCCGGTCACCTCGCGGTCGTCCTGGGTGTCGTACACCGAGACAGCGTTGATCCGGTACTCGTTGAGGTAGCCCTGCCCGTTGCCGTTGGGGTTGATGGTGCGGGCCGACGAGAAGTAGCGGCGGACGATGCGCCGGACCTGGTCGTTGTTGCCGCCGTTCGGGTAGGCGAAGTGCTCCGCGCCCCGGTAGCCGTGGCTGGCGAGGTACTCGTAGGAGCGGCTGACAGCGTTCTCGGCCTCGGCCGCCGACAGGGTGGTGAGGTTGGTCGCCCCGTGCCCACCGATCAGCCAGCCTCGATCGTGGAGGTCGTCGACCTGTGCCTGCGTCATGTAGCCGCTCGTGCCCAGCAGCTCGGGGATGATGAAGGTGTTCCCGACGTACCCGAACTCGTCCATGATCGTCGCCGCGCTGTAGTTGCTGGCGTAGCCGTCGTCGAACGTGATGCTGACCTTGCCCGCCGCACCGTCAGGGTGTGCCGTGAGGTGGTTGAACCAGATCGTCGGCGTGGTGTCGACCTTGCTCCAGCCGAGGAACGACACCATGTTGATGTTGTCCCACGCCGGGGCCCCCTGCACGCGGAACGAGCTGCGCGGGACGCTCAGCTCCATCCACTCGTTGTTGACCCACTCGGTGGAGGCGAAAGCGTCCTTGACGCTGAAGTAGAAGAAGTCGTTGTTGTGGGTCGTGTGCAGCCGGACCTGGGCGGTGGCCGTCCAGTCGGTGCACTTGACCCACAGCTTGAAGGTCCGGTGGGACAGGTCGAGGCGGTCGACCTCCTTCAGCATCATCGACTGTCCGGTGTCGTTGGGCCTCACGGTCATCACGACCGAGCCCCTGCCGGCCTTCTTCTCGGTCAGGGTGTGGCCGACCGTGCCCTGCCCGTACCAATCCGTGAAGCCGGAGCTGGTGTCGGTGACGAGCCCGCTGCTCCTCTTGGGCGCGGCGACAGTGATGCCGCCCCGTCGCCCCGATGGCCTCGCCACGTCGATCACGTCGCCGCCGATGACGAGCTCGCCGCCCTCGTTGAGGGAGGCGAACGTGGCCCGGAGGGCGTCCTCGTCGAGGAAGCCCGGAAGGGTGGCGAACGCGGTCTCGCCGTCGCCGACCTTGAGCAGGCCGGTGTCGGTGACGTACCCGGGCTCACCGAGCGCGAGCACCGGGTTGGCGCTCGCCCACTGAGCTGCCGTGCCTCGCCGCAGCTTGATCGTGGTCATGTCGCTCGCCTTCTAGGGGGTGCCGCCGTCGATGGTGTCCTCCGCGGCCTCTGCCGGTGCCGCCGTCACAGCGACGCTCGCAGCGGTGCCGGCGAGGAGCAGCCCCAGCAACCCGCGCCGACTGCGCGTCTCCTCGTCCGCGCTCACGGGGTGCCGCCGTCGATGACGTCGGGAAGCACGGCGGCGTCGCCAGGTGGGCCCTGGGGACCTGGTGATCCCACGGGCCCCGGCGCGCCGTCGATCCCGGGCGCTCCAGATGCGCCGGGGGCGCCGGGTGCGCCAGAAGGACCTGGGAGACCCCGTGGCCCCTGCGGGCCGGTCCGACTGACGGTTGCCAGCGTCGACCCGCGCGGGCATCGGCCGGTCGACTTCGCAGCGACCACGACGTCTCTCTTGCCGACGCACACCTTCACCGACGTGGCCGACTTGCGGGGGGACGGCTCAGGGCCCGGCTGCGCGGACACGAACGCAGTGGCCCCTACCCCCAGGCCCAGCACCAGGACGAGGCAGAGCATGGCCATCAGGGCTCTTGCTTTCACGTCCGAAGAATCACCCATCGCTGCCAGGTGGCGAAATCGCATGTCCACGCTCACGGCCTCCATCGTCGCCATGGGACTGGGGCGGTCCCGTGGCGCAGCCACGGTGACCGAACCGCCGGGTGCCGGGACCGTTGGTCGCGAAGCGTACCGGCGATCTTTTTACTTTGTTGACGAATCGTGGGGCTGGTGTGGCTGACGTGTGCGTCGGCAGTGGGTCGCAGTTCCTTAGGTTTTCTCTCGGCAAATCTTCGCCGGGCTTTCGCCGGGCGGTCGTTCTCGACTGCCTGCAGCGAGACTCACCATGGGGGGCAGGACCATCAACAGCACCGCTGGCGTACTCGAGCGCCCGAATGTCGACGTACCGAGGCCCGCGCGTCGTCTGGGCCGGATCACGGCCCTGCTGCCGGCCCACAACGAAGAGGCGAACCTCCCGGACGCCCTGGCGTCCCTCCGGGGGCAGACGGAGCCTCCGGTCGACATCGTGGTGATCGCCGACAACTGCACCGACGACACCGAACAGGTCGCCACCGAGCTCGGCGCCACCGTCTTCCGGACACGAGGAAATGTCCACAAGAAGGCCGGGGGTCTGAACCAGGCCCTCGACGTCCTCCTCCCCCAGATGCAGCCCGACGACCTCATCCTGGTGATGGACGCCGACTCGCTGCTGGACCCGACCTTCCTCGAGGGGGCCCGCCGTGCCCTGGAGGTCCGTCCAGGCTCTCGGGCGCACCGCCGCGGGATCATCCTCGGCGGGGTGGGCGGCACGTTCCTCGGGGCCGAGGGAGGTGGACTCCTCGGCACCTTCCAGCGGAACGAGTACGCGCGATACGCCCGCGACGTCCGCCGGCTGCACGGCAAGGCGCTCGTCCTGACCGGCACCGCCTCGGTGTTCACGGTCAAGGTCCTGCGCGAGGTCGCCGCCGCCCGCCGGGCCGGGGAGCTGCCGGATCGATCCGGCGCGGGGAACGTCTATGACGTCCACGTCCTGACCGAGGACAACGAGCTGTCGCTGGCGCTGATGCACCTCGGGTACGGCATCCTCGCCCCGCGGGAGTGCACCCTGGTGACCGAGGTGATGACCACGTGGGGTGACCTCGCGAGGCAGCGGTCGCGATGGAAGCGCGGCGCCCTGGAGAACATCGTCGACTACGGGTTCACCCGCGTCACCGCTTCCTACTGGGGACGACAGGTGCTCAGCGCGGTCGGCCTCCTCGCCACGGCGCTGTACGTCGCGAGCCTCCTGTGGGGGCTCTTCACGGAGATCCACCTGCACCCCTTCTGGCTGGCCGCCTCGCTCGTGTTCTGCCTGGAACGCGTCGTCACGGTGCGCCAGCGCGGATGGCGGCAGATGCTCCTCGCCGCTCCCCTGGTCATCGAGATGGCCTACGACCTCTTCCTGCAGCTGGTCCAAGCGCAGGCATTCATGAACGCGCTCCTGCGTCGAGAAAGAAAGTGGTAACAGATGTACAACAACACCGGAACGCTCGCTGCTGGCGCTGGCGCTGGCGCTGGCGGAAGCGGCCTGGCGATGACGGGCGTGGCAGGCAACCTGATCTGGATCTTCCTGGCTTCCTTCGCCATCCTGGCTCTCGGCATGGCCATCCTGCGGACGGTGCCCCGGTCCCAGCGATGAGGAAGGCGATCGGGTGGACGATGGTCGCCAGTGCCCTCGCCCTCCTGATGGTGCTCAGCGGCCAGCACCTGCTCGCTCGGCACCGGACCACCGAGGCTCAGGTGCGGCTGCTCAGCGAGGTGCCGAGCACGGTGGTCGCAGGCTCGTCGGGGTCCGTCCCGCGGGCCAGGGGCGTCGATGTCGGCGACGCGCTCGCCGTGATCACCATCCCCCGGTTCGGCGACGACTGGCGCTGGGCCGCGTTGGAAGGAACGTCGACGGACGTGCTGGCGGACGGACCCGGCCACTACGAGCAGACTCCGCTGCCGGGACAGCGGGGCAACTCGGCATTCGCCGCCCACCGCGCCGGTCATGGCGACCCGTTCATCGACTTCGACCTCCTGCAGGCCGGTGATCGCGTCGTGCTGGAGCAGGGGGACGCCCGGTGGGTCTACGAGCTCGACGCCGACCCTCGGATCATCCCGGCGACAGCCGACTGGGTCCTGGCACCTACCCCGGGGCGCGTGCTCACGCTGACGACCTGTTGGCCGCGCTACGGCTCGTCGAAGCGGATGTACGTCCGCGGGCACCTGGTGGCGAGCTGACGGCGAGGGCGTTGCTCAGCGCGCCAAGCCGCGGCGTACCGCCCTCAGGGCGTCTCGTGACGAGTCGACGCGCCAGTCGCGTTCCTTGTCGGCGTTGAACCAGATGAGCGCCTTGATCCGGGGCATGGAGCGATTGGCGAGCATCTTCTGCACCCAGCTCGCCTTGTCGTGTGCGCGGCTGGTCGGCGCCCCGTCGTTGACCCTCGGCTCCTTCGAGGAGACCTCGCAGATCCACACCGGCGCGCGGGGGTGCAGGGCGGTGAGCTTGCGGTACTGGCGCTGGAAGATCTGACGGAAGCTGCGCCAGCGGCCCCAGCTCGAGTCCTTGCCCCAGTTGAACCCGTCGAGGCCGAGCACGTCGACGTACGCGGCCCCCGGCCAGATCGCCTTGACCCGCGTCGTCTCGGCATAGGTGTCGGCCGTGGGGTTGAAGACCCACCGCAGGTTGTCCGCCCCACGCGACTGCAGGTAGGTCACGACGTAGCGCCACGCCTGCGTGAACTCCCGGTAGGTGCCACCGTGGGGTTGGGCGCCGTCAGCCGTCGGCTGGAAGGTCTGCCAGTCGCCGTTCATCTCCGGCCACGGCCGCACGTAGAGGGTGTGGGGGTAGGTGCTGGCTGCGGCGGCGATCTGGTCGAGATAGGCGTCGTGCTGGCCGCTGCTCCACTCGGCGAACCGGGTGGGACCCATGTCCCAGGAGACGAGCACCTTGCGGCGGCCACCGTCAGCGAAGAGGCGCTCGGGTGCGGCCGGGAACACGTCGCCGTAGCCGTAGTAGTAGGACGCGATCCGAGCACGCTGTCCGATCTTCGACTCGAACGCCCGCAGGCGCGACGGGTCGTCCTGCATGCCCTCGACGAACGCACCGAACTCGACCCGGTCCACCAGCGGTCGGGCCGCCGGCCGAGCGACAGCCGACGCGTTTCCGTGCGAGGCGCTGCCTGTCGACGCGAGGCCGGCCGACGCCGTGCCGGCCGGCAGGAACGAGGTGAGGAACGCGAGCACCACCGCGAGGGCGACGGCGAGACCTGGCCTGCGGGACCGTGAGGACATGCCGGCCACATCGGCGACCTCGCGTCCCAGGTTAGGTTCCGGGACAAATCAGCTCCTGGGAGGTGCTACACCCGCGAGCCGGAGACGTAGCCGAGCAGCGCCAGGGCGACCCCCACCACCAGCACCCCGAGGCCGTAGCCGACGGCGAGGCCGAGGCGCTTGTCGCGGACCAGCTGGACCGTCTCGTAGCTGGCGGCGCTGAACGTCGTGTAGCCGCCGGGCAGGCCGGTGATGAGGACGGCGCTGATGTGGGGGTCGGCGACCCGACTGGCGACCAGGCCGGTGAGGAAGCCCAGGAGGAAGGAGCCGGTGAGGTTGATGGTCGCGGTGGACCAGGGGAACGCCGTCTTCCCGGTGCCGGACGTGATCAGCCCGTCGACGACGTACCGCAGAGCAGCGCCCGTGCCGCCGCCCAGGACCAGCAGGAGGAAGAGAGTGAAGGTCATCGGTCCGCTCCCCTGGCCGGGGTGCGACGCGGCCGCTGCCTGGACCCGACGACGATGCCCGTCATCGTCGCGGCCGCCCCGACGACGACCGTGCCGAGGGCGTACGCAACACCGAAGCCCCAGCGCGAGTCCTCGAGCAGCAACGCCGTGGCGGTCGTCAGCGAGCTGTAGGTGGTCAGGCCACCACAGAATCCGGCGCCGACGAGGAGCCTGAGCCGCGCGGTCGTCGATGGCCCGGCGCCCGCCGCGACGAGGGCCTCGTAGAGGTAGCCGAGCAGGAACGCCCCGAGCACGTTCACCACCGGGACGACGACCTGGACCCCGTCCGCCTCGGGCACCAGCAGGGAGAGTCCCTCGCGGACGCCGGCCCCGACGCCGCCCCCGAGGAGGACCAGCGCGATCGAGGATGCCTGCAGGTACGCCGGACGCGCCGACGTCCTCGGCTGGGCCGCGGCGCGATCACCTCCGGCGGGGGTGGGGTGCGACATCAGGTCTCCACCCTCTCAGTGACGGCCTCGCCCAGAGCCTCCGGGCGAGCCGGACCAAGAGGCGCAACACAGAGCAATGAGTCTCTGGTGGCCAGGCCCTCGAGGTGTGGTAATGACGGTATGTCGTCTCCTCGGATCTGCCGCCAAGGTCGCGCTCGGGGAGAACGCCGCGGCCCCGGCAGGTCAGGGCGCTGAGGTGCAGATCGTGCTCGAGGACGTCCGGGTGCAGGGCCGGCGCGCTCCCCTGCTCGAGCTCGACCGGCTCGCGGTGGAGACCGGCGAGTGCGTGCTGGTCGCCGGGGAGCCGGGCCAGGGCCACACCGCACTGGCGCTGGTGCTCACCGGCCGGATGGCGCCGTCGAGCGGGCGGGTCCGGCTGGTCGACGACGGCGGCTCGTTCTCCTACGACCCGCGCGAGCTGCGCCGGGTCACGGCGGTGGTGGACCTCCCCGGGGTCTCGGAGCCCGACGACGAGGTGCCGGTCGGGACCGTGACCGCCGAGGGCCTCGCCCTGGCCCACCGCGGCGCGGGACCGCGTGCGCCCGGCCGGTGGCTCGCCCGGCAGCACCTGGGCGAGCTGGAGCCGGATCGGGTCGACGCGCTCGTCGGACCGACCCGCACCGCCCTGCTCACGGCACTGGCGGCCGAGCGCGTGGGCGTCCGGTTCCTCATCCTCACGCTCCCCGATCGGCACGGAGACGAGCCGGCTCACTGGTGGGACCTCGCCCAGCAGTACGCCGGGGCGGGGTACGGCGTGCTGGTCCAGTGCAACCGGTCCTCGGCCCGGGACCTCGGTGCCGCGCTCCCGCCCGCACAGGGGGTGCGCAACCAGTACGCCAGGCCCGTGGAGACCCTCCGCGTCCGCCTGCAGGCCCCGCCCGAGCAGCTCGAGCTCGACAGCCCACCGACCCGGCTGCTGCCGGTCGAGCACCCGGGAGCCGCACCGCCGAGGGAGATGGATCGATGATCGCCGTTCGCCTGACCATCACGGAGCTGCGCCGCATCAGCGCGGGCACGCTGCCCAAGCTGGCCGTCCTCGCGATCGTCGTGATCCCCTCGCTGTACGCCGGCCTGTACGTGTACGCCAACAAGGACCCCTACGGCGCGCTGGGCCGGGTGCCCGCCGCGCTGGTCGTGCAGGACCGGGGCGCCACGGTGACCAGCTCGGTCGACGGGCGGACCCGGGACGTGGACTACGGAGAGCAGGTGGCCCGTCGCCTCCTCGACGGCGAGGGTGGGCTCGGGTGGGTCGAGACCTCGCAGCAGGAGGCCGAGGACGGGGTGCAGTCCGGGCGCTTCGACGCCGCCCTGTTCATCCGCCCGGGCTTCTCCGAGGACCTCACCTCCACCGAGCGCTACCAGCCTCGGCAGGCCAGCCTGGACCTGCTCACCAACGACGCGACCAACTACCTGGCCACCACGATCGCCAAGACGGTCGCCGACGACGTGCGGAAATCCATCGCGGAGCAGGTCGGCGCCACGGCGACGATCACCTTCCTCCAGGGCCTCGACCTGATCCACACCGACCTCACCAAGGCCGGGAAGGGCGCCCGGCGACTCGAGAAGGGGACCTCCCGGCTGGCCACCGGGACGGTCGAGCTCGTCCGGGGGACCACCGAGCTGGCGTCCGGTGCCGACCGGACGGCGAGCGGCGCCGCCCGGCTCTCCTCCGGCGCCTCGCGACTCGTCTCCGGCAGCGACCGGCTGGAGCAGGGCACGACCGAGCTGACCTCCGGGCTCGGGACCCTCCGGCAGCGCACGGCGTCCCTGCCCGGCAGCAGCCGCACCCTGGCGAACGGTGCGCAGCGGGTGGCGCAGGGCAACGCGCGCGTCGCGGCCTTCGGACGGGATGCGGCGCGCGTGGCGCGAGCGGTCGCCCGGCAGCTCGCGGGCGTCCGGGCCGACCTCGACGCCGAGCTGGACCGTCTGGTGGAGCGCGGCGTCCTCACCCGGGACCAGGCCCGGCGGCTGGCGAGCCTCGTCGACGTGGCGGGGGCACCGGTCCAGCAGGTGGCCACCCGCATCGAGGGCGCCGCGGCCAAGCTCGGGAAGCTGAGCCGGGGCTCCGCGGAGGTCGCCGCGGGCACCCGCAAGCTCGCGAACGCCGCCCCGGAGCTGGCGAGCGGCGTGGCGAGGGCCGCGTCGGGCGCGGACCGGGTCGCCTCCGGCACCAGCACGCTGGCCAGCGGCACCCGCACGCTCTCGAGCGGCGCCTCCGAGCTCGCCTCCGGGACCAGTGAGGTGTCCAGCGGGGCCGGCCGGCTGGCCCGGTCGACCCCGAAGCTCCGCAACGGCGCGACGAAGCTGGACGCGGGCACCACGAAGCTCCGCAAGGGACTGGAGCGAGGACTGACCAAGGTGCCCGACCTGGACCGGCCGACCTCGCGGGCGATGGCACAGACGGTCGGCGACCCGGTCGACGTCCAGGACGACACCCTCGCCCGGGCCGGGTCGTACGGCGCGGGCCTGGCCCCGTTCTTCATGTCCCTGGCCGCCTGGATCGGCGCCTACATCCTCTTCCTCCTGGTCCGTCCGCTCTCCCGGCGCGCGCTCGCCGCGGACGGCCCCGCCCTGCGCACCGCGCTGGGCGGCATGCTGCCCCCGGCGATCGTCGGGGTGTTCCAGATGGTGGTCATGCTCACCGTCGTCCGCCTCGCCCTCGACCTCGACCCGGTGCACGAGGTCGCCACCGTCGCGATCCTGGTGGTCGCCTCCGCGGCGTTCGTCGCCATCCTCCAGGCCCTCAACGCCTGGCTGGGCACCGTCGGCGAGTTCCTCGGGCTGGTGCTGATGCTGGTGCAGCTCGTCACCGCCGGCGGCACCTTCCCCTGGGAGACGATCCCGGAGCCGTTGCGCTCCCTGCACTGGCTCCTCCCGATGACCTACGCCGTCGACGGCCTCCGCCAGACCCTGTACGGCGGTGAGCTGCGGATCGTCGTACGAGACGTGAGCGTGCTCGCCGCCGTCGGCCTGGTCGCGCTGCTCCTCACGACGTGGGCCGCGCGACGACAGCGCGTGTGGACCGTGAACCGGCTGCAGCCAGAGCTGGTCCTGTGAGCGGCGTCGAGTCAGACCGCGAGGTCGAGGATGACGTCGTGGAGCCAGGCCTCGAGGGGTGGTCGGGTGTGGTCGGTGCCGGGGAGGTCGGGGGCGCGGGCTGTGTGGGTGTGTCCGGTGGGGGTGCGCCAGTCCACGACGTGTCGGCCGCGGGCGTCGGGTCCGGCGCGGGTGGTGGCGCTCCAGCCGGGAGCCTGTTTGGCCAGGTTGCAGCGTTCGCAGAGGTCTTGGAGGTTGGGGCCGGTGGTGGGTCCGCCGTGCTGGTGGTCGGTGACGTGGTCGATCACGCGGGCGGGGGCGTCGCACCAGGGGGTGCGGCAGGTGGCCAGGTCGCGGGTCTCGATGAACCGAGCCAACCCGGTGGGTGCGCAGCGGGCGGTGGAGTCCATCGCGACCAGGGTCCCGGTGCCCGGGGTGGTGTAGAGCCGCCGGATCCACAGCTGCGCGGTGTCCAGAGCCTCGGCGGCCAGGGCTCGTGCCCAGCCGGCGGGGACGGGGCCGTAGCCGAGGAGGTGGGCGGGTTCGTCGTCGCCGGTGAACAGGGTGCGGTCGGTCATCACCAACCGCACCTCCACGGACACCTCTTCGGCGGTGGTCCTGCCGGCGGCGCGTTCGACGAGGGTGTCGGCCATCACCTGCCCCCGGCTGCGGGGGTCACCGGTCGCGCGGGCGGAGTCCGCGGCGGCCCGGAGCGCGGCGTACACCCCCACACCTTGGGCGACCGGGAGCAGGGCGGTGACCCAGGTCATCGTGTCCGGGGCGGGCCGGATCGTGACGGTGCGCTCTTCGACTGCCTTCGCGGCCCGGGCGGTGAAGGCCTGCGCGTCGAGGCGGTAGGCGTGCTTCTTGGCGGTGTCGGCGAGCTGCCGGTCGCCCATCTCGATCGCCGGGGCGTACCCGGGCCCGCCGGCGCACAGCAGCCGGTCGACCTCGCGGCGGTCCTGAAGGTCCAGGCAGCCGGTCTCCCGGGCCACGATCGTGGCGCGCCACTCCGAGAGCAGCCCGCGGCGCATCAGCTCCGCGGTGTGCGGCAGCTCGGCGCTCATCACCTTCGCCAACCCCAGGAGCTTCGAGGCCCGGACCGGGGAGACCCGCCGGGCCAACCCCACCTGCGCGGCGACCCCCTCACCCAGCCGCCGCGCCGGGACCCCCGCGCGCTGGACCTGGCGCACCGAGGCGTCCAGGTCGACCGCGTCGCGGGCCTGCAACGCCTCCGCGGCGCACTTCAGCTCCTCCAGGAGCCGGATCCGCTCCACCCGGTCCGCGTCCGAGCCGGCCGAGGGCGCATCGGCCAGGGCCGTGACCCACCCGGCCAGCTCGGGGACGCCGTGTTCGAACATGTCTTCGAATCTAGAGCAGACCACCGACAGTCCCGGTCCGCAGCCAAGCGGCGCCTCATCTGCCTCTCACTCCCCGCTCGTTCTCCCCCGCCAGGCTCAACCGGGTCGGAGAACGAGCACCAGCCACACGAACGGAGCTCCCCATGTCCAAGATCCGCACCACCATCGCCACGCTCGGCGCCACGACCCTCCTCGCCGCTCCCCTGAGCGTGATCGCGGGCCCGGCCCACGCCGACGCCGACGCCGCCAACCGGGAACGCGTGTTCCGCGTCGCCGGCGCCCGGGTCGACTTCTCGGTCGAGAGGGACGACGGCCGCTTCGAGGTGGACGTCGACATCGACAACGCGAGGCCGGGCAGCAGGTGGCGCATCGTGCTGCGGCACAACGGCACGCGCTTCCACAACCGGGTACACCGCGCCGACCGCGAGGGCGACGTCGACATCAGCAAGAACCAGGGGGACAGGGCCGGCGCCGACACCTTCAAGGTGAGGGTGAAGAAGGTCGGCGGCGCGGGCAAGTCGCGCACCATCCGGATCGGCTGACCCTAGGTGAGCCGCGCCGCGATCTCCTCGAGCGAGTACGCCGGGGAGATCGCGGGCTCGCGGTAGTCGAGCAGCTGCTCGGCGGGCGCCGGGAAACGACCGAGGTAGCCCCCGGCGCCCACCAGCACCTGGCCGGTGACCCCGTCGGCCAGGTCACTGGCGAGGAAGACGTAGAGCGCCGCCACGTGCTCCGGCCCCGCCGGGGCCAGTGCCCCGGCCTTCATCAGGTCGTCCAGCAACCCGCGGCGGTGCAGGTCCTCGATGGACCGCTCGTAGTCGTCACCGGTGGACAGCCGGGTCCGGGCACCCGGACACACCGCGTTGACCCGGACGCCGTGCTCGCGCAGCTCGGCCGCGAGCGCGTAGGTGAGGCTGGTGACGCCGCCCTTGCCCGCGGCGTACCCCGTCCCGCCGAAGGCGCCGGTGAACGCGTGCGAGCCGGTGTTCACGATCGACCCGCCCCCGCGCTCGACCATCAGCGGCGCGAACGCCCGGCAGGTGAGGAACGTCGAGGTCAGGTGCGCGTCGATCAGGTCGTGCCACTCCTGAGGGGTGACCGTCAGGATCGAGGAGCCCGGCGGCTCCGCCGTCCCGGCGCAGTTGACGAGGACGTCGACCTCGCCCAGCGCCGCCGCCGCGGCCACCAGCTCTTCCACGACGATGGGGTCGGCGGCCGAGCCGGGCACCCCGGCGACCCGCCCGCCGCGCTCGGCCAGGTCGCGGACCGCCGCGTCCAGGACGGCCGGGTCGCGTCCGTTGAGCACCACCGCCGCCCCGGCGTCCGCGAGCGCCTCGGCGACGGCCAGGCCGATCCCGCGCGAGGATCCGGTGACGACGGCGGTCGAGCCGGCGAGGGCGGGTGCGTCGGTCATTGGGCTCCTCCGGACGGGATCGGTGGACCGCACCCTAGGCCGGAGAAGAGGAAGCCGCTCGTCCGCAATGCCGGTTAGCGTGCGGCGCATGGCCATCGCACGCTTCCCGAGCATCGTCCTCGACTGCCCCGACCCGACGACCCTCGCGACGTTCTACGGCGCCCTTCTCGGCTGGCAGGTGGACGCCAAGGACGACTGGGCCGACGTCCGCTCCGACTACGGGCAGTGCCTGTCGTTCCAGCAGGTCGAGGGGTACACGCCCCCGGCCTGGCCGGCCCAGGACGTCCCGCAGCAGATGCACCTCGACCTCATGGTCGAGGACCTCGACGCCGGCGAGGCGGAGGCGCTGCGGCTGGGCGCGACCCGGGCCGAGCACCAGCCCGGCACGACGTTCCGCGTCTTCCTCGATCCTGCCGGCCACCCGTTCTGCCTCTGCGTCAGCTGAGCGACCTCAGCGGCGCACGGAACGCGCGTCGCCGACCCCCTAGGGTGCTCGCGAGCACTGTCACGACGACGCCAGGCAGGTAACAGGGCATGGACGCCGAGATCTGCGTCGGGCCGGACATCGAGGTCCACGCTGTCGCGCCGACCTCGGCGCCGGCCGAGCAGGCGTTGCGCGCGTACCTCCATGATGTCGCCAGTCGCTACTACGGCAGGCCCGCTCGTGCCGATGAACTCGAGAGTGCGCTGTCACAGCATCCGAGTGAGGACCTCGTCCCGCCCGATGGCGTCTTCCTCGTGGCGACAGCAGGTATCGGCGTCGTGTGCGGTTGCGTGGCACTGGCACGCGTGACCGGTGACGTCGGCGAAGTCCGTCGGCTGCACGTCGCCCCGAACTTTCGACGACGCGGGCTGGGACGCCGGTTGATGTCGGAGGTCGAACAGCGAGCTCGCAGCATGGGCCTCGTCGCGCTACGTCTCGACACCCGTGGCGATCTCGTCGAATCGCAGCGGCTCTACGAGTCCCTTGGCTACCACCAGACCCCAGCCCACTCGGGCGGACCGTTCTCTGATCGTTGGTACGGCAAGACGCTCCGTTAGCGCACCGCGCACTGGGCATGGCGGCGACGCCTGGACGTCCGTGGGCGACCTCAGCAGGCCTCGGCGGAAGGGCTGAGACGACGACCGCTGATGGTGTCCACCCGATCCGGCGGACTTCCAAGCTGCAACCGCTCCAACGGTACGACGGCGCTACTCGCGGCAGATCCAGGCGGTTCGAGTTAGCTGCGCGGCCGCCGAAGTAGCACAACGGCCAAAACGCCGGTGACTGCGATCCCGGCCAGCCCAGCCATCGCAATCCAGGAGCTCACTAGCATTGCGGCGTCTGTCGAGGGGGTAACTGTCCCGGTAGTTTCCACCTGATCGAAGCCGGCTCCCCACCACCAAGAAGCGCCCGCGAGACCGCCAACAGCGGCGACGCCGAAGACGACTGCGGCGACCACCCAGGGCAGCAGGCGCACATGACCGCTGCTGTCCGTTGCCATGGCATAAACGTACTTTGGATCCAGCCTTACTCAGCGGCATCAGGGGCATCGCGCGGCAGACCTGGTCGAGCTGCTCTATGCGGCAGAACCGGATGTTCGCCTCAGACGCGCGGGGATGGAATCGCCAGGATCCGAGCAAACGTGTCCGCAATGTGAGCGCCATCCCGCCCACCGTTCCCATGCAGGTCGAGGTACAACTCAGGCAAGTTCCAGCCTTCGACGGACAGACGACAGCGTCCATTCGCGTGGTCGACATAGACCCAGTAGTCGATGCAGCGAACGTCGGGCCACTGCTGGTCGCCGTAGGTCTCCACGATGCCGCTGTCGGGGTAGCGATGCGCGAAGCGTCGAGGGTCCGCCTCCCACAAGAGCGCGTCAACCTGCGTGTGCTCTTCGTCGGCGTACAGCAGTTGCCGTTCGAAGCCGACGTCGGCCGCCTCGAAGATGGGGTTGCACGCCGCGGCGACCGCTTCTGCCCAGTGCCTGTCCATTGGTGCCACAGAGGGACCCTAGCTATCTCAAGGCACACATAGGTCCGCGTCGGTGAGCCACCAGGAGGGCACCTATCTCGGCAGAAGAGCGAGCAATTCAGGCAGATCCGGGCGAGCGTAGCCGCCCTCAACGCGGCATGAGAGGGCGATCGGCCGACGCTATCCCAGGACTGTGCACCGTCGTAGGTCTGGCCACTCGGAGAGCGCATCGTCGTAGTACACGCACTCGACGTTCGCGATGTAGCCGTCTGCGTCCGCGAACCAGACCACTGTGCGCGGCACGCCATCGGTGCGCTCTTCCTCGACCAACTCGGTCGGGAGCAGGGTTCGCAACGGCGAAGCAGGGGCGACGGTGCGGTCAATCGTCGGCGTGAACGATGGGCAGCCGCAGGAGCAGTTGGGCTCTACCTCACCAATGCTCGCGATCTGTGCTCGCAACTGCTCGACGCCTTCAAACTCGACAGACGCGAGGAGGTTCATTACCTCCAACTCCGTATCGGTGACTCGCCGCATGTGGTCCAGCATCTCAGCCATCGCTTTAACCCGCTCATCGACATGACCGCGCGCTCAGGCAGATGAGTGCATCTGTTGCGTGGCCTCCGGCGGGCGTCGCCTCCTCCTGTCACTCGGGACGATCGGTAGTGAGGTCGCTCCACTGCTCGAAGGGTCCGATATGAGCGGCGACGACCGTTCCGTTCACGAGCAGGACGGATGACGGTAAGGCTTGTAGGGGAACAGTGTCGGAGTACTGAGCCATGTAGCTGCCGTCGCTGTCCAGGACGTTCGGGAACGTGGCACCCGTCATGCCAAGGAACTCTTTGGCGTACTTCTCGAAGCGATCTCGGCTGACTCCGATGACCTGAACGCCTGTTTCGTCAGCCAACCGCTCAAGGAGCGGCATCTCTTTCTTGCAAGGGCCGCACCAACTGCCCCAGAAATTCACAAGAACGGGTCCATCGCTCGACGTCGGCACCCGCCCCTGAACGACTTCTCCTGTGGGCAAGTCCATGGTTGGACCGTTGGTCACTTTGGTCCATCCGAGACGAATGTCGGATGTGCTGCTCTCAGTGAGAGGTGTCGTTGGTGGTCCGGCGCAGCCAGCCAACGCGCCGGCGAGCAGCGCAGGGGCAACGATGCGTAGGGCGAACACGTTTGGATGCTAGCCAGCACCTCGCGGGCTCCGACGGTCCGGTGTGCCTTAGCGACGACCATTCAACGGCTTGAGGGTGGGTCGCGCGGCAGACCTGGGCGAGCCGCCCTCCAAGCGGCAGATCCCGACGAGGACGGCCTCCCGATTCCGGATGCTTGAGCGGGTTTCGTGTCCTAGTTTGAGAACATGAAGCCTGCTCAACGGGTCCGCAGCGGAACCGTTCTTGCACTCTTGCTTGGCGTCCCTGCTGTAGTCGTCGCCGCGGTGTCTCTTTATGCCGTCGTGTTGGCAGCAGCCTGGGATCCCGGCCCGCCTCTGTTGCTCCTGATCGCAATGATCGTGGCATCGCTGATGTGGGCCGCGGTTGGTAGTTATCGCCGACGCCTAGCAGGTGGCCAGCGCTGAATCGCGACTTAGCCGACGGTTCAGGGCGTCCGCTCATCGCCATGAGCGCGCAGCGCGGCAAGAGCGGACGGTTCGGTTCAGGCGATGAGGGTCAGCCGAGCGATCCGGAGGACTCGCTCGTAGTACGGCTGGGCATCTGCTGGGAAGGCACCGATGGACCGTTGAAGTTCATCGGCAGCCTGTGCCAACCGCGGCCGGTCGAGTTCGGACAGCGACCCAGCCCTGGCTGCCCAGCCGTAGATGTCCGCACCGATCATGACCGCATCCACTTCTCCGTAGTCCAGACCCTTCTCCACCGAGTCGGGGAAGGGGTCGGCCAGGTGTAGGCGCATCTCATCCGCCAGCGTGTGTGCCACATGTCGCAGGGTAAGGACCCCTGCCGCACTGTCATCGGCTGCTTGTTCCATTGACCCAGGACCGGTTGCCTGGCGAGGCTCGGTCCAGGCGCCCGGGTCGTCGCTCTCACATCGGCTGCCCACGCTGCTCAGTGATGGGTTCGTGTGGCTCTCTTTTGGCCTGCGTGACCCGGGCGTCGCCAGGGCCAGGAGAGGCTCAAGAGGGGATTGCCCGGCTCTAAGCAGCGTTGCCCTCCCGGCTCGACAACCCAGTGATGGAGCGAGCATCGGAGGAGCAGATGATCGACGCATTTGGCGGCGGCAGCCGTGTGGTGATTGGGATGGACCCGCACAAGCGGTCGGTGACGATCGAGGTGATGACGGCCGACGAGTCCTTCCTCGGGGGCGGCCGGTACGCCACCGACGAGGCCGGGTTCGCCGCGATGGGGCGCTATGTCAGCCAGTTCCCGGACCGTGTCTGGGCGATCGAGGGCTGCTCGGGGATCGGGCACCACGTCGCGATGAGGATCCTCGCTACCGGTGAGGAGGTCCTCGACGTGCCACCGAAGCTGTCGGCGCGGATCCGGGCGTTCTCAACCGGGCAAGGACGCAAGACCGACGCCACCGACGCCCACTCCATCGCGCTGGTCGGGACCCGGATGGCCGGGCTACGACCGGTGGTCAATGACGAGCAGCTCGCGGTGCTGCGACTGCTGGTCGACCGCCGCCGCTCGCTGGGTGATGAGCACACCCGCAAGACCTCCCAGCTGCACCAGCTGCTGCTCGAGCTGATCCCCGGCGGGGCGAAGAAGGACCTCTCCGCAGCCCAGGCCAAGGCGCTGCTGGCAAAGGTCCGACCCCGCGATGTCGTCGGGAAGACCCGCCGTCGGGTCGCTGCCGAGCTGGTCACCGACCTTGAACGGATCTATGCGCGGAAGAAGGCCGCGAACAAGGAGCTGACCGAGCTGGTCGAGGCGACCGGCACCAACCTGTTGGATCTGCACGGCATCGGACCGTCAGGTGCTGCCCGGCTGCTCGTCGAGGTCGGCGACATCACCAGGTTCCCTGACCGCGACCACTTCGCGTCCTGGAACGGAACCGCACCCATCGATGCATCCTCGGGTGACCAGGTCCGGCACCGGCTGTCGCGGAAGGGGAACCGTCAGATCAACCGGGTTGTGCACATCATGGCGACCGTTCAACTGCGCAACGCGACCGAGGGCCGGGCCTATTACGACCGCCGCAAAGCCGAAGGGAAGACGTCGATGGAGGCGATGCGGGCGTTGAAGCGGCGGCTGTCGAACATCGTCTACAAGACCATGCTCGACGACACGATCACCCATGCCGCGGCGGGTTCGAGGACGGGCCCGGGAGGGCAACGGGGCAACGACTCTGACTCCAGCGCGGCCGGCTCACAGCCCCACACCAACTCTTCGGACAAGCCACTTCCCGGACCCGCCAGAACCCACCCTAAGACACCGCTCCCGGCAGCTTCTTGACACAGAGGGGTGCCAGATCCGGTCGGCGCGTCACCGGCACGACCGCCATCGGGACACCAGTCAGACCGTCCCGCGCACCAGCTCGAGCACGTCGGCGACGGAGTCGAAGACCCGCGTCGGGCGGTAGGGGAACGTCTCGACCTGCTCCGGCGCAGTCGAGCCGGTGGTCACCAGGATCGTGCGCAGGCCCGCCTCCAGGCCGCTGATGATGTCGGTGTCCATCCGGTCGCCGATCATCACGGTCGTCTCGGAGTGCGCGTTGAGCTTGTTGAGCGCGCTGCGCATCATCAGCGGGTTCGGCTTGCCCACGAAGTACGGCGACCGCCCCGTCGCCGTCGAGATCAGCGCCGCCACCGACCCGGTCGCAGGCAGCTTGCCGTGCTGGCTCGGCCCGCTCGGGTCGGGGTTGGTCGCGATGAACCGCGCGCCCGCGTCGATCAGCCGGATCGCCCGGGTGATCGCCTCGAAGGAGTAGGTGCGGGTCTCCCCCAGCACCACGTAGTCGGGGTCGCGGTCGGTCATCACGTAGCCGATGTCGTGCAGCGCGGTGGTCAGCCCCGCCTCCCCCACGACGTACGCCGTGCCCCCGGGCCGCTGCTCGTGCAGGAACTGCGCGGTCGCCAGCGCCGAGGTCCAGATCGCCTCCTCCGGCACGTCGATGCCGCCGCGGAGCAGCCGCGCCCGCAGGTCGCGCGGGGTGAAGATCGAGTTGTTGGTCAGCACCATGAACTGCAGGCCCGACTCCTTCAGCGCGTCCAGGAAGTCCTTCGCCCCCGGGATCGGCACATCCTCGTGCACCAGCACGCCGTCCATGTCGGTCAGCCAGGTCTCCACCGCGCGCATGCTCATGACCCCCATCCTCCCGCGTCCTCCCCAAGCGCGCCGCGTGCGCGTCGCGCGGCCGGGTACCACCGGGCATGGCCACGACCACGCACGCCGGCGAGCCGCCGTCCCGCGCCGCCGGGCTGATGTACGGGCTCGGCCTCGGCGGGTTCATCGACGGGATCGTCCTGCACCAGATCCTGCAGTGGCACCACATGATCAGCGACGTGGAGTCCCCGCGCACCCTCGCCGGGCTCGAGGTGAACACGATGGCCGACGGGTTCTTCCACATCGCCACCTGGTTCATCGTCGTCGGCGCCTCGATCGTGACGATCGCGCAGTGGCGGCAGGGCCGACTCGCGCCCAGCTGGTCCTTCCACCTCGGCCTGGTGATCGCGGGCTGGGGGATCTTCAACCTCGTCGAGGGCCTGGTCGACCACCAGCTGCTCGGCGTCCACCACGTGCGCGACGACCTCGGCGGACCGCTCTCGTGGGACCTCGCGTTCCTCGCGTCCGGCGTGGTGCTGATCGTGGTCGGGTGGCTCGTGCACCGGCGCGGCCTCGACCCCCGATGATGGACGGGTGCCTGCCGAGATCGTGCCCACCGAGCGCGCGGGCGCGTTCGTGCTCCGGATGGACGGCCACGACCAGTCCCACGTGGACCTCGACGACCCGGGCCGGCTGGCCTTCGACTACGTACGCCGGATCGGCGACGTCGTCGACGCGTGGGGTACGCCGGGCGCGCCGGCGCGGGTGCTGCACGTCGGCGGCGCGGGCCTGACCCTCCCCCGGTACGTCGCGCACACGCGGCCGCGGTCGGCGCAGGTGGTGCTCGAGCCGGCGGCGGACGTCACCGAGCTGGTGCGCCGCGAGCTGCCGCTCCCCCGCCAGAGCGGGATCAAGGTGCGCCCGGTCGACGGCCGCAGCGGGCTGGCCGCGGTCCGCGACGGGTCGCAGGACCTCGTGGTCGTCGACGCGTTCGCCGACGGCCGGGTGCCGGGCGACCTGGTCACGGCGGAGTGCGCCGCGGAGTACGCGCGGGTGCTGGCCGCCAGCGGGCTGCTGCTGCTCAACCTCACCGACGCCGCCCCGTTCGCGTGGACCCGCCGGGTGGTCGCCGCCGTGCGCGCGGCGCTGCCGGTGACCATGCTGAGCGCCGAGCCGGCGACCCTGCGCGGCCGGCGGCCCGGCAACCTGCTGCTCGTCGCCGGGCGCGACACCGTGCCCGTGGCGGCGCTGCGCACCCGCGCGGCCAGCGGCCCCGCGCCGTACCGCGTGCTCGACGGCGCCCAGGTCAGCGACACCGTCGGGGGCGGGCGCCCGTTCACCGACGCCGACACCGCGCCGTCGCCCGCGCAGCGCTGAGCCGCGCCCGGGTCAGCGCGGGCAGCCGCGGGCCGGGAAGGAGCCGAGCTCCTCGACCCGGAAGCCGTCGGGGTAGCTGCGGATCCAGGGCAGGTCCTCGACCCGCTTCGGCGTGCGCCGCGCGGGGAACGCGCGCAGGGCGACGCCGCGCGCCCGCAGCAGCCGGCGCGAGAGGGCCTCGACCGGGCGCGGCGGCGCGGCGTACCCCAGCGCCTCGCGGAGCGGCTGGTCCATCAGCGCCCGGCTGAACACCTCGACCGCGCGCGACGCGAACGCCGGGTGGAAGGTGAGCAGCAGCGCCAGCGTGGAGTCCGCGACCCGCCGCCCGCCCGGGTCGTGGCCGAAGTGCTCGGCCTCGTAGGAGTCCATCAGCTCGGCGAACGCGGCGAAGGTCTCCGGGACGTCCCGGACGCCCAGGTGCGCCCCGAGCTGGCGGTAGTAGTTGACCGACGCGCGCTCCTCCACCGGCGTGAGGGGGCGCTTGCCGTAGTCGTCGAGCCACCGCTTCGGCACCACGACGAAGGTGCTCAGCACGTAGCGCATCTCGTGGTCGGGGATGTCGTAGGCGTGGTGCATCTGGTTGATCCGGCGGATCGCCGCGCGCGCCTCCGGGTCCTCGAAGCCCCGCGAGAACGGCACCTCGAGCAGCAGCGCGGTGTCGTCGTACCGCTTCTGGACGCGCTGGGTGAACTCGCCGGTGCGGTCCAGCAGCGCCCCGATCCCCGGGACGGCGTAGGTGCGGAACAGCGCGAAGCTCAGCGCCTGGTTCATGTCCCAGGGGAACTCGTGCATGACGACGTTGCGGTAGATCTCGGCGTACGCCGTCTCGGGGTCGAGCGCGTCGTTGGTCCGCCGCCAGTGGTCGCGTCGCATGCGAGCGAACCTAGCCGACCCGGGCCCCAGGAGGCCCCTAGCGACGAGGCAGGAAGATCGTCAGCCCGTCCATCGGCTCCGTGCCGGTCCACCGGCCGCCGAGCGCCTCGCACACCGCTCGGGCCGCGTCGAAGGGGTCCGCGTCGCCCACCGAGGAGCGCTCGGTGGTGATCGAGATCCGCAGGTGGCCGCCGGTGGCGCCGTCGAGCACCAGGCGTACGCCGCCGCGGCTCACCGTCAGCACCTGGACCAGCACCAGGTCGAGCAGGTGCTCGACCGGTCCCGGGGTGTAACACTGGTCGAGCTCGCCCTCGACCGCGGCGGTCAGCTCGCGGTCGTCGAGCGCCAGCCGGTCCGCCCAGCGCTGCGCGACCTGGGTGGCGAGGTCGCCGAGCGGGACCTGTGCGCTCTCCACGAGGCTCCCGCGCTGGAGGTCGACCAGCTCGCCCGCGACCCGGTCGACGTGCTGGATGCCGGCGAGGGTGCGGACCAGGGTCTCGTGGACGTCGGCCGGCAGGTCGTCGCGCAGCGTCAGCTCCTCGACCTCCAGCCGCAGGCCGGTCATCGGGGAGCGCAGCGAGTGCGACGTGTGCGCCGCGAAGTCCTGGTCGCGCCGCAGCCGGTCGCGCAGCTGGTTGGCGCTGGTGCTCAGCGAGCGGGCGATCGCCTGCGCCTCCGGGATCCGGGTCGTGGGCAGGTCCAGGTCGAAGCGCCCGCGGCCCAGCGCCCCCGCGGCGTCCGCGAGCCGGCGGAACGGCGCACCGAGCGCCCGCGCGACCAGCAGGCCGGCGACCGCCGCGCCGAGGAGGGAGAGCACCACCAGCACGGCCAGCGCCCAGGGGTCGCCGATGATCAGGTCGCTCACTCGGTGGTCGCCGACGGCGACGGTCAGCTCGCCCTCGTCGGAGTCGGAGGTCGCGAGGATGAGGCCGTCCGCGTCGTCGTACTCCTGGCCGCGGGCCTCGATCTCCGTGGCACCGCGGGTGTCCAGCACGAGCAGCTCGTCGGACCGGACCAGCCCGTCGAGGAACCGGGGGCCGAGCTTCTCGCCGGCCGCCGCGCGGGCCTCGACCACCGCGGCCAGCGTGGCGGCCCGCTCGTGGACGCGGGCGCTCTCGAGCTCGCGCAGCTCGTTGCCGAGGGTGTACCCGCGGACGGCGCCGAAGAAGACGAGGAGCAGCAGGGCGAGGACGACGAAGCAGGCGACCAGCCGCTCACGCATCGGCCGCGCCCTCGAGGCGGAACCCCACGCCCCGGACGGCCACCACCTTCTCGGAGACCCCGACGTTCTCGAGCTTCTGCCGCAGCCGCCCGATCGTCACGTCGAGCGTCTTGGTCGAGCCGTACCAGTTCTCGTCCCACACGTCGGCCATCAGCCGGCCGCGGGAGACGACCTTGTCGCGGTTGGACGCCAGGATCTTGAGGACGTCGAACTCCTTGCCGGTCAGCGGCACCTCGTCGTCCCCGGCGTAGACCCGCCGGGCGGCGACGTCGATGCGCAGCCCGCCGTCGGGCACGTCGTCCTGGCCGAAGGCGCTGCCGGAGGTACGCCGCAGCAGGGCGCGCACCCGGGCCTGCAGCTCGGCGAGGCCGAACGGCTTGGAGAGGTAGTCGTCGGCGCCGTAGTCGAGGCCGACCACCCGGTCCAGCTCGCCCGCGCGCGCCGTGACGATCATGATCGCCCCGCCGAAGCCCGCCTCGCGGGCGCGCTTGCAGACCTCGAGCCCGTCCATGTCGGGGAGTCCGAGGTCGAGGATCACCACGTCGGCCGGCGCCTTGACGAGGTCGTCGAGCGCGCGCTGCCCGGAGTCGACCCAGACCACGGTGTACCCCTCGCGCTCCAGGGTCCGGACGAGGGGGAACGCGATGTCCTCCTCGTCCTCGACGACGAGCACTCGTGGGGCCATGCGGCGAGCATAGGGTGCATGGGGATGCGATCAGGCCAGGACCCGTGACATCGCCGGGGTCCGGCGGCGCCGACGCGCGAATGCGGCGGTCAGCAGGCTCAGCAGCGCCGCCACCGTGACCCCCACCCAGACGAGGCGGCCGACCTCGCTGACGAAGGGGTAGCCGACGTACGGGACGACGAGCACGACCTTCGAGGTCGTCGGCTCGTCGAGGCGCAGGGTCCACGGGTCGACCGTGGCCAGCGCGTCGCCGCGGGTGTGCGCGATGCCGTCCTGGAGCTCAACGAGCCGGCGGGTGACCCGGCTGTCGGGGTCGCTGCCCGGCGGCCGGAAGGTGATCACGTCGCCGACCTCGAGGTCGCTGCTCGGCACCGGGCGCTCGAAGACGAACGAGCCGCGGTCCAGGGTGCCGTCCATCGCGTCGCCGGTCACGACGTACCGGTCCATGCCGAGCATCATCGGGACGAGGACCAGGACCACGAGCGGGGAGAGGACCCCGAGGACCACGAGGACGCGGCCTCCCGTCGACACCGGGGGCCGGCGTGGAACCGGCGCGATCTCCAAGACGTCCTCGTGTGGCTCGGCGTGACAGGTGCGGTCGGGTCGGGGTGAGGGTCGGGAGACGACGATCGGTTCGTCCGGCGGTTCCCCCCGGACCCGCCGGACGAACCGTCGTCTCCCTGGGCCGTCCCGCACTCCCCCCAGTGCGGCGCGGCCGAGGTTCTGCTGCGTCACCGTCGGCCAGGTTTGGTGATGGTCACGCCCGCCCAGCGCCGTGAACGCTACGGAGGAAGACGCCACCGTGGAGGAACGCCGCTTCTACGGTCGATCCACACTTCGGTAACAGGACCCTGCGGCCCCGGGGCCGCTGTTCACCCGGAAATCACGTGGCGAACAGGTCGCCGCGCTCCTCGATGCGGGCGAGCACCTCGTCGAAGGTGAGCTGCTCGAGCCCGAGGGGGTCCTCGGCGCCGGCGGCGACCTCGTCCCAGGACACCGGTGCGGCGACGTAGGGCCGCTCCTTGCCGCGCAGGGAGTACGGCGTGATCGTGGTCTTCGAGGCGGCGTTCTGCGACCAGTCCAGGAACACCTTGCCGCCGCGCTTGGCCTTGGTCATGGTGGCGGTGACCTCGCCGGGCCGCTCCTTCTGGAGCCCCTCGGCGATCTCGCGGGCCAGCGCCGTGGAGCCCTCGGACGGCATCCGGCCCGGCAGGTCGGCGTACAGGTGCAGGCCCTTGCTGCCGCTCATCACCGGGCGGCAGTCCAGGTCGCGCTCGGCCAGCCGGTCGCGCACGAGCAGCGCGACCTGGCAGCACTCGTGCAGGCCGGCCGGCTCGCCCGGGTCGAGGTCGATGACCAGGCGGTCGGCGTTGCGGGGCCGGCCGTTGCGGCCGACCCGCCACTGGTGCACGTGCAGCTCGAGCGAGGCCAGGTTGACCAGCCAGGTGAGCGTCGCGAGGTCGTCGACCACCGGGAAGACGAGGGTGTCGCCGTGGCGCGAGGAGCCGCGCGAGCCGGTGGTCGGCACGGTCACCGTGCGCACCCACGACGGCGTGCCGGGCGGGGTGTTCTTCTCGAAGAAGCTGGAGTCCTGCACCCCGTGCGGCCACCGGATCCGGGTGACGGCGCGGTCGGCGAGGTGCGGGAGGAGGGTCGGCGCCACCTGGGCGTAGTAGTGCAGGACCTCGCCCTTGGTGGTGCCGGTGCGCGGGTAGAGCACCTTGTCGAGGTTGGTGATCCGCAGGGTCCGCCCGTCGACGTCGACGTGGACCTCCGTACCGGACGGCATCAGAGGTCCTCCGGGGTGAGGTCGGTGCGGACGCCCTGGAAGGACGGCTGACGCAGACGGGAGTACCCACGACCGTGGGTGTCGATGTCGACGACGAGCACCGGTTCGAGCCAGTGTGTGCCGCGGGCGTCGACGCGCGGCACCTCGTCGGCGAACGGGCTCGCGTCGCGCCCGAGACCGGCCACCAGCTCGGTCAGCGCGCGGCTCTGCTTCGCGCCGATCCCGCTGCCCACGCGGCCACGGTAGAGCAGCCCCTCGGGTGTCGGCTCGCCGACGAGCAGGGCGGCGAGCCGGTCGGTGGTGCCCTCCTGCGGGCGCCAGCCGCCCACGACGTACGTGACCCGGTGCCGGTGGGCGTGCTTGCGCCACAGGGTGGTGCGCTCCCCGAACCGGTAGCGCGACGTCCGGTGCTTGCTGACGATCCCCTCGAGGTCCTGGGCCAGGGTGGCGTCGAAGAGCATCGCGCCGTCGTCGTACGCCGCGGGCACCTGCCACGCGCCGTCGAGGCCGAGCCCCTCGAGCAGCGCGCGGCGCGCCTCGAGCGGCTGGTCGGTCAGGTCGCGCCCGTCGAGCCGGAGCAGGTCGAAGACCATGTAGATGGCCGGCACCTGCTCGGCGAGCCGCGCGGCCGAGGTCGCCTTGCGCACGTGCATCCGGTCCTGGAGGGTGCGGAAGTCCGGCAGCCCCCGCTCGTTGAGCGCGATGATCTCGCCGTCCACGAGCAGGTCGCGGTCGCCCAGCGGGCTGGTGGCGAGCTCGGGCCAGGCGATCGTGATGGCGTTCTCGTTGCGGCTGGTCATCCGCAGCGTCCCGTCGACCACCTCGGTGAGCGCGCGGACGCCGTCCCACTTCACCTCGTGCAGCCACTCCTCGCCGGGCGGCACGTGCTCGGCATGGGTGGCGAGCATGGGGCGCATGGCGTCATCATGCCGGGGAGCGATGGATCGTCGAGGCGTGCCCGGTCCGCACGTCGGTTACTCCAGTGGTCAAGCAACCAGAGAGGCTTCCCCCATGCGTGCGATCTGGAAGGGCGCGGTGTCCTTCGGGCTGGTCAGCGTGCCGGTCAAGCTGTACGCCGCGACCGAGTCCCACGACGTCTCGTTCCGGCAGGTGCACGCCAAGGACGGCGGGCGGATCAAGTACCAGCGGGTCTGCTCGATCGACGGCGAGGAGGTCCCGTACGCCGACATCGCCAAGGGCTACGAGACCGAGGACGGCGAGATGGTCATCCTCACCGACGACGACATGGCCGAGCTGCCGTCGACGTCCTCGCGCGAGATCGCCGTGGAGAAGTTCGTCCCGAGCGACCAGATCGACCCGCTGCTGTTCGAGAAGTCCTACTACCTCGAGCCGGAGAAGACCGGCGCCAAGCCCTACGCCCTGCTGCGCCAGGCGCTGCTCGACGCCGACCGGATGGCCGTGGTGACGGTCGCGCTGCGGCAGCGCACCACCGTCGCGGTGCTGCGCGTGCGCGACGACGTGATCGTGCTCCAGACGATGATGTGGCCCGACGAGGTCCGCACCCCCGACTTCTCGATCGAGGCCGGCGACGTGAAGCCCGCCGAGGTCAAGATGGCCACGATGCTGGTCGAGACGCTGGCCGGCGACTTCGACGCCAGCGAGTTCGAGGACGACTACGCCGGCGCCGTCGAGGCCCTGGTCAAGGCGAAGGTCGAGGGCGGCGAGGTCAAGCGCACCCCCACCTCCACCAAGTCCTCCGGCGAGGTCGTCGACCTGCTCGCGGCCCTGCAGCGCTCGGTCGACGCGGCCAAGAAGGGCCGGGGCGAGACCGCGGCCGACGACTCCGACGAGAAGCCCGCGGCGAAGAAGTCCGCCTCGGGGGCGAAGAAGACCGCTGCGAAGAAGTCCGGCCCCGCCAAGACAGCCGCGAAGAAGTCGACCGCCAAGAAGACCGCGACCAAGAAGGCCGCGGCGCGCAAGGCCAGCTGAGCGCCTGACCAGACCGGTCGCGGTCGACCCGGCGGATGTCCCCGCATCCGGGCCGGCGCGGCCCTACGGTCTCCGCATGCCTGAGGAGCACTCCTACTGCCAGCGGTGCTGGGCCGAGGTCCCGGCGGCCTTCGCGGCCCGCCACGAGGCGTGGCACGCGTCCGGCCGTCCCTGGCAGGAGTTCTTCGACGAGCGCGAGCTGGAGCGCTGGTCGGTGCAGCAGCCGGCGCCGACCCGCGTCGGCTGACGCCGAAGACTCAGCCCGCGCCGGGGTCCAGCAGCCCGCGGCCGAGGGTCTGGTCGACCCGCCGCGACATCGCGAGCTCGAACGTCGCGTCCAGCGCCTCGGTGGCCAGGTCGCGCAGCGCGTCGAGCGAGCGCTGGACGTCCGCCCACTGCTCCGGAGGCCGCCCGGAGGCGACGAACGGCTCCCAGACCCGCTCCACGAAGAGCTCCACGTAGATCTTCGCCACCCCGTCGGCGTGCCGGCGGAGCCGACCGAGGAGGTCCAGCGCCTCGGTGGCGGTCAGCTGGAGCGAGCGCATCGCGGCCTCGCCCGCCGCCAGCAGGCGGGGCGCGAGCTCCTCGACCTGGCCGTCCGGGGTCTCGCGCAGCAGGCCGAGGCGGACGGCGGCCTCGACCACCGCGATCGCCTCGTCGTCGCGGACCTGGAACCGCTCGATCAGCTCCTCGACCGTGGTCACCCGCGGGGCGGGGTCCCCGAACATCCCGCGGGCCTGCTGGGTGAACGCGAGCAGCTGCTCGTCGGCGCCGGGATCCTCGTCGAGCATCCGGGCGATCCCGTCGAGCTTCATCCCGGCGGCCCGCAGGTCCTGGATCAGCCGCACCCGGGCGACGTGCTGGGGGCCGTACCAGCCGGTCCGGCCGCGCAGCTCCGGGGGCGGCAGCAGGCCTCGGGACTGGTAGGAGCGCAGCGAGCGCACCGAGACCTGGGTGCGTCGGGACAGCTCCTCGACGACGAAGACCTCGGGCTCCTCGGACACGGTGTGATGTTACCCATTGCGATGTTGCATATTTCGGTGTTACATCAATCCGTGCAAGCAATCTCGATACTCCCCGCCGTCGTCGAGGACCGGCCCGCGGGCGCCGCGTCCCTGGACCAGGTCGCCATCGCTTCCGGCATGGCCCTGGCCCTGACGATCGTGCTCGCCGTCGTCGTCCTCGGCCACCGCTCCGGCCGGCTCAAGGCGCTCGACCGGCTGCTGACCCGCGTGGACCGATCGCCGTGGATGGGCGGGATCGCGGCCTGGGCGAGCATCCCGCTGATGGTGGCGATGGTCTCGCTGATCACCGCGCTGATCGGCATGTACTGGGACATCGCCCTGCACATCGGCGTCGGTCGCGACGAGGGCCCGCTCGCCAACCCCGCGCACTACCCGATCCTGTTCGGTCTCTTCGGCATCTCCGCCGCCGGGGTGCTGGCCTGCGCGCTCCCCCGCCAGGACGAGGTCGGCCCGTCCGGCGTCCGGCTCGCGCCGGGCTGGCGGGCCCCCGCCGGCGGCCTGCTGCTGACCGGCGCCGGCACCTACGCCCTGCTCGGCTTCCCCCTCGACGACGTGTGGCACCGGATCTTCGGCCAGGACGTGACGCTGTGGGGACCCACCCACCTGATGCTCATCGGCGGCGCCGGCCTCTCGCTGGTCGCGATGGCGGTGCTGCTCGAGGAGGGGCGGACCGCCGGCGTACGCAGCGGCCGGCTCGCCGGCTGGACGTCGTACCTGCTCGGTGGCTTCCTGGTCGGCGGCCTGCTGATCGGCACCAGCGTGTTCCAGGCCGAGTTCGACTTCGGCGTCCCGCAGTTCCGGCTGGTGCTCCAGCCGCTGCTGATCGCGGTCGCCGCCGCGTTCAGCCTCGTGGTCGCCCGGCTCTGGGTCGGCCGCGGCGGCGCCCTCGTCGCCGTCGCCTTCTACCTCGCGGTCCGGGGCGGCGTCAGCATCCTGGTCGGCCCGGTGCTCGGCGAGCTGTGGGCCGCCGTGCCGCTCTACGTCGTGGAGGCACTGATCGTGGAGCTGGTCGCGCTGCGCTGGGCGCACCGGCCGCTGCGCGTCGGCGTCGTCAGCGGCGTGCTGATCGGGACGGTCGGGTTCGCGGCGGAGTACGCCTGGACCCAGGCCGCCTTCCGGCTTCCCTGGACCTCCGACATCCTCGTCGAGGGCGTCCTGCTCGCGACGCTGGGCGGGACCGCGGCCGGCCTGCTCGCCGGGATGATGGTGCTGGGGCTGCGCCGCGAGCTCCCGACCCTCCCCCGCCCGCGGCTGCTCTTCGCCGGCGCGCTGCTCGTGATCGCTGGGTGCGTGACCAACGGCGTCATCGCCACCGAGCCCACGGAGCTCACCGCCACGGCGACCGTGACGAGCGACGAGCAGACCGCCGACGGCCGCCAGGTGGAGGCGGAGTTCCGCTTCGACCGCGAGCCGGCCGACGGCGACCCCGCGTGGGTGACCGTGACCGCCTGGCAGGGCGGCGGCGGCGACGGCCTGCACGTCCAGCACCTCGAGGAGGTCTCGCCGGACGTGTGGCGGACCACGGAGCCGTTCCCCGCCGACGGCACCTGGAAGACGATGATCCGCCTGCACGACGGGCGCGACCTCTCCGCGATGCCGCTCTACCTGCCGGAGGACTCCGCGCTCGACGAGCCCGAGATCCCCGTGGCCGAGGAGGCCCGCGCCTTCGACGAGGAGAAGCTCGTCCTGCAGCGCGAGCTCGACGACGACGTCCCCGGCTGGCTCTGGCTGGCCGCCGGCTCGGTCGTGCTGCTCTGCAGCCTGCTGCTGGTCCTCGGCCTCGGCTGGGGCGTCAGCCGGTACGCCCGCGCTCCGCGCCCCGGCGTCGACGCGGACCGTGGCGCGCCCGTGGGGGTGTGACGTGACGCCGCTGCACATGGGCGCGCTGCACGGCGGCGAGGGGTTCCTCGTCCTGGTGATCGCCCTCGGGCCGCTCCTCGTCGCCGTCGGCACCGTCCTGGTGCTGCGGTGGCGCGGCGACGAGGAGCTCGACGGGTAGCGCTCACCCGCCCGCGCCGCCCCGGGACGTCATACGACATGGTCGCCATCACCGCCACGACGTACGACGTCCCGCGGGACGTCAGCCGCTCAGGTCGCGATCACCGCCAACCCGTATGACGTCCCGCAACGCCGGCGTCACCCGCCCGCGCGCAGCTGGTGCCCGATCTCGGCGGCGACCGCGAGCGCGAGGTCGGCGGCGGGCTCGTCGTCGATCTCCGGGACGACGTGCTGGACGGTGCCGGCGGCGAGCAGGTCACGCGCCCGGACCCGCTGGGAGGCCGCCATCTCCGCGGCGTGCGTGGTGTCGCCGTGCACGATCACGCTGGCGCCCTCGGGCGGCAGCGGGGAGAGCCAGGCGTGCTCGGCGGCGACCACGGTGCGGGCGGGGAGCAGTGCGAGCGCCCCGCCGCCGCAGCCCTGGCCGAGCACGACCGACACGGTCGGGACGGTCATCGTGGTGAGCGTCGCGATGCACCGGGCGATCTCGCCCGCGATCGCGCCCTCCTCGGCGCGGGGCGAGAGCTCCGCGCCGGGGGTGTCGATCACCGTCACCAGCGGCAGGCCGAGCTCCTCGGCCAGCCGCATCCCCCGCCGCGCCTCGCGCAGCGCCGCTGGGCCCATCGCGTGCTCGCGGGTCTGGCGGCTGCGGTCCTGCCCGACCAGCACGCAGGGCTGCCCGTCGATCCGGGTCAGCGCGACCACGACCGTCGAGTCGCGCTCGCCCTCGTCGGTGCCGCGCAGCCGCACGGTGCCGGCGGCGCCGTGCCGCAGCAGGTCGCGCACCCCGACCCGGTCCGCGGCGCGGGTGCGCTCGATCGAGTCCCAGGCGGGCAGGTCGCGCGGCTCCCTCGGCGTACGCCGCTCCAGCGTCGGCGCCGTGGGCGGGTCGACGAGCACCCGCAGCGCGGCGTCGACGAGCGCCGGCAGCTCCTCGGGGGTGACCACGCCGTCGATGACGCCCTTGGCGGCGAGGTTCTCCGCGGTCTGGACCCCGGCCGGGAACGGCTCGCCGTTCAGGGCCTCGAAGACCTTGGGCCCCAGGAAGCCGACCAGCGCCTCGGGCTCGGCGACCGTCACGTGGCCCAGCGACCCCCACGAGGCGTAGACGCCGCCGGTGGTCGGGTGCCGGAGGTGGACCAGGTACGGCAGCCCCGCCGCCCGGTGGTCCATCAGCGCCCGGGAGATCTCGACCATCTCCACGAACGCGACCGTGCCCTCCTGCATCCGGGTGCCGCCGGACGCGGTGGTGGCGAGCACCGGGAGCCCGGCCGCGGTCGCGCGGCGCACGGCGGAGGCGATCCGGCGCGCGGAGGCGACCCCGATCGAGCCGGCGAGGAAGCGGAACTCGTTGGCGACCACCGCGACCGGCCGGCCGCGGACCAGCCCGCGGCCGGTGAGCACCGACTCGTCGGTGCCGGCCTTGTCGGCGGCGGCCGCCAGCGCGCGGCGGTACTCCTCGGCGTGGTGGCCGGTGTCGACCGGCTCGTCCCAGGACTCGAAGGAGCCCTCGTCGAGGACCAGGTCGAGCAGGTCCTGCGCGCCCCAGCGTCGCTGACCGCTCACTCCCCCGCCTCCAGCCACGCCCGCACGGACCCGCCGTGCTGGTCGAGCGTCGGTGGCGCCGCGTGCTCGCGCCGGGTGACCTCGGTGCCGTCGGCGTCGAAGAACCGCAGCGGCGGCCCCGGCAGCGTCACCGACCCCAGGGTGGGGTGCTCGACGTCGACCAGCAGCCCCTGGCTGGCGGTCTGGTCCCAGGCGTAGACCTCGTCGAGGGTCCGCACCTTGCCGGCGGGGACGCCGACCTCCGCCAGCCGCGCGAGCAGCGGCTCGGCGTCCCAGTCGGCGAACGCCGCCTCCACGACCCCGATCAGCCGGTCCCGCGCGCCCACCCGCTCCTTGTTCGTCGCCAGCCCGGGCGCCGCGGGATCCAGCCCGAACCCCTCGCACAGCCGCCGCCACAGCCCCTCGCTGCCGACGGCGATCTGCACCGAGCCGTCCCGGCAGCGGAACAGGCCGTACGGCGCGATCGAGGGGTGGTGGTTGCCCTGGGCGCGGCCGACCTCGCCGGCCACCGTCCAGCGGGTGCCCTGGAACGCGTGCACCCCGACCACCGAGGCGAGCAGCGAGGTCCGCACCACGGTGCCGACGCCGGTGCGGGCCCGCTCGTGCAGCGCGGCGAGCACGCCGTACGCGCCGTACATGCCGGAGAGCAGGTCGGCGATCGGCGTCCCCACCCGCTGCGGGTCGTCGGGGCCGGAGCCGGTCAGCGACATCAGCCCCGCCTCGCCCTGGGCGATCTGGTCGTAGCCCGCCCGGCCGCCCTCCGGGCCGTCGTGCCCGAAGCCGGTGATCGAGAGCACCACGAGCCGCGGGTTGCGCGCCTGGAGCTCGGCGATGCCGAGGCCGAGCCGCTCGAGGACGCCGGTGCGGAAGTTCTCGACGAGCACGTCGGCGCGGTCGACGAGCCGGAGCAGCAGGTCGCGGTCGTGCTCGTCCTTGAGGTCGAGCGCGACCGACTCCTTGTTGCGGTTGGCGGAGAGGAAGTACGTCGACTGCTGGTCGTCGTCGGGACCCACGAACGGCGGGCCCCACCCGCGGGTGTCGTCGCCGTGACCGGGCGCCTCCACCTTGACCACGCGCGCGCCGAGGTCGCCCATCATCATCGTGGCGTGCGGCCCGGCGAGCGCGCGGGTGAGGTCGACGACGAGCACGTCGCCCAGCGGCCCGGAGCGTTCGGTCCGGTCGGTCATGGCGTCACCATCCCGGCAGCACGAGGGCTGCCCATACGAGGAGCGGACCGGCGAGGACGACGATCACGCTGTAGGTCAGGATCTGGCGGTAGTACACAGGCTCGGTGATGGTGTCCGGCTTGTTGGCCAGCATGAGAGCACCGTTGGTCGAGAACGGGCTCACGTCCACGATGGTGGACGACACCGCCAGCGCGGCGACGAACAGGCCCGCGCTGATCCCGCCATCGGCGATCAGCGGCAGCCCGATCGGGATGATCACGGGCAGGAGCGCGGTCGAGGAGGCGAACGCCGACACCACCCCGCCGACGTAGCAGAGCACCAGCGCGCCGAGGGCGGCGACGCCGAGGCCGGCGGCCCAGTCGCCGACGAACTCCGGGGAGCCGGCGGTCTCGAGGATGGTGGCGTAGGTGCTGATGCCCGCGACCAGCAGCACGGTCGGCCAGGCGACCTGCTTGATCGCGTCCTTGTGCTCGTTCGGGGAGAGCATCGCGAGCACGACCGCCGCGGTGATGGAGACGAAGCCGATGTTCTTGTCGTAGGCCAGCGCGATCCCCGCGACGGCGACGAAGGCGACCAGGGTGAGCACCTGGTCGCGACGTACGCCGAGGGCCTGGGTCCCGGTCGGGGCGGTGGCGCCCATGCCGCGGGCGGGGACCGTGGCGCCGCCGCGGTGCAGGTCCTCGTCGAGGGTGTCGGGGTCGTCGGCGTCGATGCGCACGCCCATCAGCTCACGCCCACCGAGCAGGACGAAGAGGATCCCGGCCATCAGCAGGTTGACCACCAGGCTGGCCAGGAAGATCGTCAGCTCGCTGTTGGGCAGCCCCGCGTCGTCCATCACCGAGTTGGTCAGCGAGCCGTAGATGCTGATCGGCGAGAAACCGCCGCCCTGGGCCCCGTGGACGACGAACATGCCCATCATCAGCGGGTTGATGCCGTAGCGCCCGGCGAAGCCGAGGGCGATCGGGCCGATGATCGCGCACGCCGCCGGGCTCACGGCACCGACGCCGGTGAGCACCGCGGTCACGCCGAACATCACCCACGGGATCAGCACGACCCGGCCGCCGACCGCCTTGACCGCGGTCCGCACGATCAGGTCGACGGTGCCGTTGTTGCGGGCGATGGCGAACAGGTAGGTGACCCCCACGATCGTCAGGATCAGGTCACCGCTGATGCCGGAGATGATCTCCTTCTCGTCGAGGTCGAGGGAGTACATCCCGACCAGCCACGCCGCCACGAAGGCGAGCGCGCCCATGTTGATCGGCAGCACCGTGCCGATGACGAACAGGGCGACCAACGCGATGATCGCCACCCATTCCGGTCCCATGATCCGTCCTTCCCGGAGCGCCGCGGCCGAGCCCGGAGTGACCCCGGTCACGCGGCTGGCTCAGGGGCAAGCCGACGGCCCCGCGGGCCTGCTGTCAATAGGATGGCGGCCGTGAGGATCGAGAGCGCGCTCCGCGAGCCTGCCGGGTGAGCGGCCTCGAGCAGCTCGCGGTCCTCGCTGCCGGCCTCGCGGCCGGCGTCCTGACGTCCACGATCGGGGTCGCCTCGCTGCTGAGCTTCCCGGTGCTGGTCGCCGTCGGCCTGCCCCCGGTCGTCGCCAACGTCTCCAACACCGTCGGGCTCGCCCCCGGCGGGCTGAGCGGCTCGTTCGGCTACCGCAGCGAGCTGCGCGAGCACCCCCGCGTGGCGCTGGTGGTGCTGCTGACCTGCGCCGCCGGGTCGGTGCTCGGCACCGCGCTGCTGCTCGGGCTGCCCGCCGACGTCTTCGAGACCGTGGTCCCGTTCCTGATCCTCGGCACCTGCCTGCTGGTCGGCGTCCAGCCGACGATCAGCCGCCTGCTCCGCCGCGGCCAGGAGGAGCGGGCCGCCCGCCACCACCTCTCCCCCGTCACCACGTTCTTCGCGACCCTCGTCGGCGTGTACGGCGGCTACTTCGGCGCCGGCAGCGGGGTGATGATGGTGGCGGTGCTCGGCTTCGGCACCGACCTCGAACTGCGGGTCGTGAACGGCCTCAAGACGCTGGCGGTCGGCGCCGGCAACGTCGTCGCCTCGATGGTCTTCATCGCCGTCGCCGACGTCGCCTGGTCAGCGGTGGTGCTGCTCGCGGCCGGCTCGCTCGTCGGCGGGTACGCCGGCGCCCGCGTCGGCCGTCGCCTGCCGCCCACGCTGTTCCGGGTGCTGGTCGTGGTCGCCGGCGTCTCGGCCGCGGCCACGATGCTCGCCTGACGCGGCCCGCGAGTCGGGGAACCGGCGGTCGAACCGCGAGAACAGCGCGTCGCTGAGCCGCGGCGCCGCGATGTTCAGCACCTCGCCGACCCGGCCGGCGACGGTGTCGACCGTGACCGGGCGCTCCTCGAGGGCGCGCACCACCCGTGCGGCGGCCTGCTCGGCGCTGATCCCGCGGTCGGCGTACGCCTCGGTCGGCGCGGTCATCGCCGTCCGCACCAGCGCGAACCGCATGTTCGTGAACGTCACGCCGTCGGCGTACGTCTCGCGGCCGGCGATCCGGCTCCAGGTGTCCAGCGCGGTCTTGGAGGCGATGTACGCCGAGAACTTCGGCGCCTTCATCTGCACCCCCCAGGTCACGACGTTCACGACGTGCCCCGAGCCCTGGGCGCGCATGGCCGGCAGCAGCCCGAGCGTCAGCCGCACCGGCCCGAGGAAGTTGACCGCCAGCGAGCGCTCCACGTCGTGGAACCGGTCGTAGGACAGGTGCAGCGAGCGCCGGATCGAGCGGCCGGCGTTGTTGACCAGGTGGTCGACGGAGCCGTGCTCGGCCAGCACCCGCGTGACCAGCGCGTCGACCGCGTCGCCGTCGGTCAGGTCGCAGGCGTACGCCGCGGCGCGGCCGCCGCCGTCCTCGATCGCGCGCCGCACCCGCTCGAGCTCCTCGGCCCGGCGCGCGACGAGCAGCACCGTCGCTCCCAGCGCCGCCACCGCCCGCGCGGTCGCCTCGCCGATGCCGGAGCTGGCACCCGTCACCAGCACGGTGCGCCCCGCGAGCGGGCTCGGCGCGCCGGTCAGCGGGCGCAGCAGCCGGCGCACCCGGGCGGCCGGGGTCGTCCAGAGCAGGCTCACCTCAGCTCGTCTCCCACCGGAACAGGCGCGCGGCGAGCAGGGTGACCACGACGGCGAAGACCGCCAGGATCGCCATCGGCGCCAGCGCCGAGGACGGCCCCTCCCCGCGGACCATCACGTCGAGCATGCCCTCGTTGAGGTGCTTGAGCGGGAGCACGTCGGAGACCGCCCGGAGCCAGGCGGGCGCCGCGTCGAGCGAGAAGAACGACCCGCTGAGGAACGCCATCGGGAGCACCACGAAGTTCGCCGCGTTCACGGCGCCCTCGGTGGTGGTGGTGACCGCGCCCGCGAGCAGCCCGAGCGCCATGAAGCACAGCGTGCCGACCACGATCAGCGGCACCGCCATCCACCACGAGCCGGTCAGCGAGAGCCCGAACGCGACCGCGCCGAGGCCCACGAAGATCGCCATCTGCACCAGCGCGATCAGCAGCGTCACCGCGATCCGCGCGGCCACGACCGTGCGCGCCGAGACCGGCGCGAGCTGGAGGCGGCGCAGCAGCTTGGACTCGCGCCACCCCTGCAGCGTCGCCGCGGCGCCGAACGCGGCGCTCATCGCGATCGCCCACCCGAGCAGGCCCGGGGTGACGAACTGGATCGAGGTCAGCGACTCGTCCTCGACTGGCTCGGTCTCCAGCGCGAACCGCGGCGGCTCCCCGGAGAGGGCGACGTTCGTGCCGTCGACGAAGGCACGCAGCGCGCCCTGGGTCACGGCCGCCCGGACCTGGTCGGTCTGGGTGTAGTGGGCGACGAGGGTGTCCCCGCGCATCTCGATCGCCACGTCGGCGTCGCCCTTGCGGACCTCCGCGAGCGCGGCGTCCAGGTCGTCGGACTTCTCGACCTCGAAGGTCTCCTCGAACGCGGCGCGCCCGTCGTCCGGCATCTCCTCGAGCAGCGCCACGTCGCCGACCTGGACCAGCTCGACGCGCGGCTGGCCCTGGTCGGCGAAGAGCCCGCCGAAGAGCACCAGGAACATCAGCGGGAAGACCAGGGAGAAGAACACCGACGCGCGGTCGCGGACGAAGCCGCGCACGATGGCCAGGGAGACCGCCACGAACGGGCTCATGCGCGGTACTCCCGCCCGGTGAGCTGGAGGAAGACGTCCTCGAGGGTGCCGGTCTGCACCTGGACGCCGTCGAGGCGGCCCGCGCCGGCCAGCCGCGCCAGCTCGGCGGCCGGGTCGCGCGTGGTCAGCACCTCGCCGTCGGCGAGGGTGATCCGGGTCGCGGCGTCCAGGCCGCGCACCAGCGCCGCGGGGGTGTCCAGGCGCAGCACCCGGCCGGCGTCCATGATCGCGACCCGGTCGCAGAGCGCCTCCGCCTCGTCCATGTGGTGGGTGGTGAGCACGACCGTGCGGCCGGCCTCGTTGATGCCCGAGAGCAGGTCCCACAGGTTGCGGCGGGCCTGGGGGTCCAGCGACGCGGTCGGCTCGTCGAGGAAGACCAGCTCGGGGTCGTGCACCAGCGCGCACGCGATCGAGAGGCGCTGGGCCTGGCCGCCGGACAGGTCCTCGACACGCGTGTCGGCCTTGTCGACCAGCCCCACCTGCTCCAGCCACTCGTCCGCGGCCCGCGCCGGCACGCCGTACAGGGCGGCGAAGGTGCGGATCTGCTCGCGGGCGGTGAGCCGCTCGAAGAACGACGAGGCCTGCAGCTGGACGCCGATCCGCGGGAGCAGCGCGGGGTTGCGCGGCCAGGCGGGCAGGCCGAGCACGGTGGCGCTGCCGGAGTCCGGTCGGCGCAGGCCCTCGACCATCTCCAGCAGGGTGGTCTTGCCGGCGCCGTTCGGGCCGAGGACCCCGACGAACTCGCCCTCCGCGACCTCGAGCGTGACCCCGTCGACCGCCCGCAGGTCGCCGTACGTCTTGGTCAGGTCGACGACCTCGATGGCTGGCACGCGCAGACCCTACTGGTCCGCGCGGGCCGGCGTCAGCGAGCCGACAGCAGTCCCCGGACCACCCGCAGGCCCACCGACAGCCGGGCCAGGTCGGCCTGGTCGTCGGCGCAGATCTCCTCCAGCGTGGTGGCGGCCCGGGCGACCGCGACGGTGTCGCCGTCCTCCCAGCTGGCGATCCGGGCGGGGGCGGACTCGTCGTCGGAGGTCGCCCGCAGCGCCTGGGCGGTCAGCTCGGAGTGCACGCCGTGCAGGTCGTCGCGCAGCGCGGCGCGCGCCATCGTCTGCCACCGGTCCTGGCGCGGGAGCGCGAGGATCCGCTGCACCATCCCCGGCAGCCCGAGCCGCTCCCCCAGCGCGAAGTGCACGCGCGCGACGTCGCGGGGGTCGCGGCCCTCGCGCACGGCGTTCTCGACGATGCCGAGGAGCATGTACGCCGGGGGCAGCACCGCGACCCGGGACGCGAGGTCCTCGGGCACCTGCTGCCCGACGAGCCGGTCGCGCCGGGCCTGGTACGACGCGAGCTCGCGGCCGATCATCAGGTCCGGCAGCTCGGCCATCACGGCCTGCACCGGTCCCGCGAAGTGGTCGACGGTCGCCCGGCTGTCCAGCGGCGGGCGCCGGTTGGTGACCAGCCAGCGCGAGGCGCGCTCGACCAGGGTGCGCATCTCCAGCCGCATCCGGGTCTGCACGACCGCCGGCAGCCGGTTGTCGAACGACGCGACCTCCTCGCGCAGCGGCAGCGACCCGAAGATCTCCCGCGCGACGAAGTTGGCCCGGGTCAGCTCGGGGGCGTCCGCCCCGGTCTCGCCCGACAGCCGCGGCCAGAAGGTGATGCCGGCGCCGTTGACCAGGTCGTTGACCACCTGGGTCACGATGATCTCGCGGCGGAGCGGGTGCGCCTCGATCTGCGCGGCGAACCCCTCGCGCACCGGCCCCGGGAAGTACCCCTTGAGGTCCAGGTCGAGGTAGGGGTCGTCGGACAGGTCGGTCGCGAGCAGCTCGTCGGCCAGCACGATCTTGGTCCAGGCCATCAGCACCGAGAGCTCCGGCGCGGTGAGGCCCTCGCCGCGGTCGAGCCGCCGGCGCACCTCGCGGCTGTCCGGCAGGCCCTCGATCTCGCGGTCCAGCACGCCCTCGGACTCCAGGCGCTTCATGAAGTCCTCGTGCACGTGCAGCAGCGAGGCCGAGTGGTCCAGGGCGTTGGCCAGGGCGAGGTTCTGCTCGTAGTTGTCGCGCAGCACCAGGCCCGCGACCTCGTCGGTCATCTCCGCGAGCAGCAGGTTGCGCTGCTTGGTGGTCAGGTCGCCGTCGCGGACCACGCGGTCCAGCAGCACCTTGAGGTTGACCTCGTGGTCGGAGGTGTCGACGCCGGCGGAGTTGTCGATGAAGTCGGTGTTGATCCGGCCGCCGTCCCCGCCGCAGCCCTGCAGCGCGTACTCGATCCGGCCCGCCTGCGTGAACCCGAGGTTGCCGCCCTCGCCGACGCACGCCGCCCGGAGGTCGGCCCCGTCGACCCGGATCGGGTCGTTGGCCTTGTCCCCGGCGTCGCCGTGGGTCTCGGCGCTGCCCTTGACGTAGGTGCCGATGCCGCCGTTCCAGAGCAGGTCGACCGGCGCCGTGAGGATCGCCCGCATCAGCTCGGCCGGGGTCATCGAGGCGACGCCGTCGGCGACGCCGAGCGCGGCGCGCACCGGCTCGGTGATCGCGATCTTCTTCAGCGCGCGGGAGTGCACGCCGCCGCCCTCGGAGATCAGCGCGCGGTCGTAGTCCTGCCAGCTCGACCGCGGCAGCTCGAAGAGCCGCCGGCGCTCGGCGTACGACGTGGCGGCGACGGGGTGCGGGTCGAGGAAGATGTCGCGGTGGTCGAACGCGGCCACCAGCCGGATGTGCTCCGAGCAGAGCATGCCGTTGCCGAACACGTCGCCGGACATGTCGCCGATGCCGACCGCGGTGAAGTCCTCGGCCTGGCTGTCGATGCCGCGCTCGCGGAAGTGCCGCTGCACCGAGACCCAGGCGCCGCGGGCGGTGATGCCCATCGCCTTGTGGTCGTAGCCGACCGACCCGCCGCTGGCGAAGGCGTCGCCCAGCCAGAAGCCGTAGTCGCCGGCGACCTCGTTGGCGATGTCGGAGAACGTCGCGGTGCCCTTGTCGGCGGCGACCACCAGGTAGGAGTCGTCGCCGTCGTGGCGGACGACGTCCGCCGGCGGCACGGTCGTGCCCTCGACGAGGTTGTCGGTGAGGTCGAGCAGCCCGCAGATGAACGTGCGGTAGCAGGCCACCCCCTCCGCCATCCAGGCGTCCCGGTCGCCGGAGTCCGGGAGGGCCTTGGCGTAGAAGCCGCCCTTCGCGCCGACCGGCACGATGACGGTGTTCTTCACCATCTGCGCCTTGACCAGGCCGAGCACCTCGGTGCGGAAGTCGTCGCGCCGGTCCGACCAGCGCAGGCCGCCGCGTGCGACCGACCCGAAGCGCAGGTGCACGCCCTCCACGCGGGGGCTGTAGACGAAGATCTCGAACTTCGGCCGCGGGTCGGGCAGGTCGGGGATCGCCGACGGGTCCAGCTTGAGGCTGATGTACGGCTTCGGCCGCCCCTCGATGCTCTGGAAGTAGTTGGTGCGCAGCGTCGCCCGCACGTGGGTGAGGTAGGAGCGCAGGATCCGGTCGTGGTCGAGGCTCACGACGTCGTCGAGGGCGCGCTCGATCCGGCGCTCGAGCTCCGTGACGCGGAGGGTGCGCTCCTCGGCGTCGGCGGCGACGTGGTCGGCGCCCGGGTCGAAGCGGGCCTCGAAGAGCCGCACCAGCAGCCGGGTGATGTCGACGTTCGCGCGCAGCGCCGTCTCGATCGAGTCCAGCGCGAACGGCGAGCCGCCCTGCCGCATGTACTTGGCGTAGGCCCGCAGCACCGTCGCCTGCCGCCAGGTCAGGCCGGCGCCGAGCACCAGGGCGTTGAAGCCGTCGATCTCGTTGAAGCCGTCCCAGACCGCGTGCAGCGCGTCCTGGAACAGCCCGCGGGACTCGGCGGGCAGGCTCTGCCCGGAGCGCAGGCCGAACTCGTAGACGTAGCAGCGCCGGCCGAGGCCGGCGAGCTCGTAGGGCCGCTCGTCGATGACCTCGACGCCCATCGAGGACAGCATCGGCAGCACCGCGGACAGCGAGAGCGGCTCGCCCACCCGGTACACCTTGAGCCGGGCCTCGCCGCGGCCGGCGTCCAGCTGCTCGTAGAGGGACAGGTCGATCCCGTCGGTGCCCTCGATGCCCTCCAGCCGGCCGAGGTCGACCGACGCGGTGCGCGGCGCGAAGTCCTCCTTGTACGCCTCCGGCCAGGCGTCGACGTACCGCCGGCCGAGCTCGGCGCCGAGCTCCTCGCCGTGCTCGGTGATCACCGCGCTGACGAAGTCGTCGCGCCAGGACCGCGAGGCGTCGCCGAGCCGCCGCTCGAGGTCGACGGTGTCCACGTCGGGGATCTCGGTGCCCGAGGGCAGGTGCACCACGAAGTGGACGCGCGCGGTCGTCGACTCGTTGATGCGGACCGTGAACTCCACCGACTCCGCGCCGAGCCGCTCCTGGAGGATCCGCGCGAACCGCTCGCGGACGCTGGTGTTGTAGCGGTCCCGCGGCAGGTAGACCAGCACCGAGACGTAGCGCCCGTAGGTGTCGCGCCGGATGATCACGCGGACGGCGCGGCGCTCGCTCGCGTGCATCGCCGCCTCGGCCATCGGCGCGAGCTCCTCGACGGGCGTGTGGAAGAGCTCGTCGCGCGGGTAGGTCTCCAGGGTGTCCATCAGCGCGCGGCCGGCGTAGCTGCGCGGGTCGTAGCCGCTGCGCTTGAGGACGGCGGCCGCCCGCTCGCGCAGCAGCGGGATCCGGGTCAGCGACTCGGCGTACGCCGTGCTGGAGAGCAGCCCCAGGAACCGCCGCTCGCCGGTGACCCGGCCCGCGGCGTCGAACGTCTTCACGCCGACGTAGTCCAGGTACGCCGGACGGTGCACGGTCGCCCGCGAGTTCGCCTTGGCGAGCACCAGCAGCGTCTCCTCGCGGGCCTTGGCGCGGACCTTCTCGGGCAGCCGGGTGCCGACCGACAGGTCGGGGTCGTCGCGCAGGATGCCGAGGCCGGTGCCGGCGACGGCGCGCAGGTGGTCGTCGTCGGTGAGCTGGTACTCGCGGTAGCCCAGGAACGTGAAGTGCTCCTCGGCCAGCCAGCCCAGCAGCTCGCGGGTCTGGCGCACCTCCTCGGCGTCGATGCCGGCCGGTGGCTCCGTGCCGAGCTCCTCGACGATCTCGAGCATCCGGCCGCGGGTGCGGTGCCAGTCCTCGGTCGCCTCGCGGACGTCGCGGAGCACCTGGTGGATCTGCTCGACGATCGCGTCGAGGTCGGCGGCCTCGGGGACCCGCCCGACCTCCACGTGCATCCACGACTCCCGGACCGCGCCGTCGTGGGGGTCCACGGCGCCGTCGTCGACGACGTGCACCGCCCGGAGCGCGCCGGTGATGTCGCGCTCGACGTCGAAGTGGGGGTGGATGACCACGTGCACGTCGCGCAGCTGGCGCGAGAGCTCCATGGTCAGCGAGTCGACGAGGAACGGCATGTCGTCGACGACGACCTCGACCACGGAGTGCCCGTTGGCCGACCAGCCGAGCTCGGCGAGGGTGGGCGTCAGCACCCGGACGCTGGCGGTCCCCTGCGGGCGCTCCTGCGCGAGCCGGTAGTGCGACGCGAAGGCGCCGTACAGGTCGACGTCGTTGCGGTCGGCCAGGTCCTCGGCCGCGACGTGGCGGTAGTAGGCGCGCAGCAGCTGGCCCACCTGGTCGTGCGGCGGGCCCCCCGACCCGGTCCCGGACCGCGCCAGCGCGGTCGCCTTCTCGAGGAGCTCGGACTTGTCCACCTGCGTCGCCGTTGACACCCCCCGACCCTAGGCCGGTGTGCCACGGGTCACCAACCCGGGCCTCCCCGCCTCCCGGTGGTTGAGCAGCGAAGGCGCCCTGGCGCCTGAGCGTGTCGAAACCCGGTGGGTCGACGGTGGTCACGGTCGGTTCGCAGGCTGCGGGGGTTTCGACACGCTCGTCGCTGGCGCTCCTCGCTGCTCAACCACCGAGGGCTCAACCACCGCTCAGAGGGCGGAGCGCAGCTCCCAGAGCACCGGGAAGTACCGCAGCGGCACCCGCGAGCGGAGGTACGCCGACCCGCTGGACCCGCCGGTGCCGGACTTGTCGCCGATCATCCGCTCGACCATCACCACGTGCCGCGCCCGCCAGCCCGCGGCGAGCTCGTCGTGCTGCAGCAGCGCCTCCGCGAGCGCCCAGACCACGGCGTACTGCGAGCGGTCGTGGGCGACGGCCCGCAGCGAGGCCGCCGCCTCCTCGTCGGTGCCGGCCGCCAGACCGTGCCCGCGCAGCACCGCGAGGAGCGCGTCCCACAGCGTCGGCTCGGCCAGTCGCCGCTCGAGCCGGGCGCGTTCGACGTCGGTGATGCCGCGGAAGCGCTCGAGGTACGCCGGGTCCCGGGCGCCGGAGAGGAACTCCAGCTCCCGGAACTGCACCGACTGGAACCCGCTCGCGGGGGCCAGCTGCTGGCGGAACTGCAGGAAGTCCTGCGGGGTCATCGTCTCCAGCACGTCGACCTGCTGGACCAGGGTGCGCTCGATGACGTGCACCCGCTGCAGCAGGTGCTGGGCCCACCAGAGCCGCTCCCCCTCCAGCATCGCGTCGCGCGCCGCGGTCACCTCGTGCAGCAGCTGCTTGAACCACAGCTCGTAGACCTGGTGGATCGTGATGAACAGCAGCTCGTCGTGGGCGGCCGGGTCCGACTCCAGGTGCTGGGCGTCGAGCAGCTGGGGCAGCCGCAGGTAGCTGCCGTAGGTCAGCTGCGCGCCCTGCTCACCGAACGAGACGAAGCCCTCATCGCTCATGTCCGCACCGTAGACCCGGAACCTGGGCGGGCCGGGTCCCCGCGAGGATGCCCCGAGCAGGACCCGGCGGATCGGGTACACGCGAGTCGCCGGACGGACACGACCCACGGGAGCGTTTGATGAGCAAGAAGATCCACCACGAGCTGACCTACGACGCGCCGGCGGCCGCCGTCGCCGCGATGCTGGGCGATGCCGACTTCCGCGAGGAGGTGTGCCGGCGGCAGGGCGTGCTGCGCCAGACCGTCACGGTCACCCCGTCCGGCGCGGGCAAGGAGGTCGTCATCGACCAGTTCCAGCCCGCCGACGGGCTGCCGTCGTTCGCGAAGAAGCTGGTCGGCGACGAGATCCACATCGTCCAGAAGGAGACCTGGTCCGACGGCGAGCGTGCCGACGTCGTCGTCACGATCCCCGGCAAGCCCGGCGACATGACCGGCACCATCCGGCTCGAGGAGTCCGAGGGTCGCACCACCGAGGTGATCGACCTCGAGATCAAGGTTGGGATCCCGCTGGTCGGCGGCAAGGTCGAGGGCCTGATCGGCGAGATGCTGATCAAGTCGCTGCGCAACGAGAACGAGACCGGGCGCGACTACCTCTCGCGCTGACCGTCCGCGGGGCCGACCTGCGGGTCGGCCCCCGGGTCCGCCGGCGGCTCCTCGGCGTCCTCGTGCCGGCGGCGGACCAGCACCACGATCGCGAGCACGACGAACGGCCCGAAGGCCAGCAGCGCCGTGAGCGCCTGCTCCACCGGGTGCAGCGCACCCATGTGCCAGGGCAGCAGCATGGCGCTCAGCCCATGTAGGGGTAGCGGTAGTCGGTCGGCGGCACGAACGTCTCCTTGATCGACCGCGGCGAGGTCCAGCGCTGCAGGTTGATCGCCGCGCCCGCCTTGTCGTTGGTGCCCGACGCCCGGCCGCCGCCGAACGGCTGCTGCCCGACGACCGCGCCGGTGGGCTTGTCGTTGACGTAGAAGTTGCCCGCGGCGAACCGCAGCTCCTCGCTCGCCCACGTGATCGCCCGCCGGTCGCGGGCGATCACCGCACCCGTGAGGGCGTACGGCGCGGCGCTCTCCAGCTGGCGGGCCACCCGCTCGAAGTCCTCGTCGTCGTAGACGTGCAGCGCGAGGATCGGGCCGAAGTACTCGGTCGAGAACATCTCGTCGGTCGGGTCGCCGCCCTCGACGACCGTCGGGCGCACGAAGTAGCCGGTCGAGTCGTCGACCTGGCCGCCGGCGAGGATCTCGAGCCCGTCGGTGGCCCGGGCGCGCTCGATCGCGACCCGGTGCTTGTCGAAGGCGCGGCGGTCGATGACGGCGCCCATGAAGTTGGTCAGGTCGGTGACGTCGCCGACGGCGATCGACTCGACCTCGGCGAGGAAGTCGTCGCGCATCCGGTCCCAGACCGAGCGGGCGACGTACGCGCGCGAGGCCGCCGAGCACTTCTGGCCCTGGAACTCGAACGCGCCACGGATCAGCGCGGTGCGCACGACGTCGGGGTCGGCGGAGGGGTGCGCGAGCACGAAGTCCTTGCCGCCGGTCTCGCCGACGATCCGCGGGTAGGAGCGGTAGGAGGCGATGTTCTCGCCGACCGTGCGCCACAGGTGCTGGAACGTCGGCGTGGAGCCGGTGAAGTGGATGCCGGCGAGGTCGGGGCTGGCGAGCGCGACCTCCGAGACGGCGAGCCCGTCGCCGGGGAGCATGTTGATCACGCCCGGCGGCATGCCGGCCTCCTCGAGCAGCTCCATCGTCAGCGACGCCGCGAGCTGCTGGGTGGGCGAGGGCTTCCAGATCACCGTGTTGCCCATCAGGGCCGGCGCGGTCGGCAGGTTGCCCGCGATCGCGGTGAAGTTGAACGGCGTGATCGCGTAGACGAAGCCCTCGAGCGGGCGGTGGTCGGTGCGGTTCCAGATGCCGGGGCTGTTCGCGATCGGCTGGTCGGTGAGGATCTGCTTGGCGTAGTGGGCGTTGAAGCGCCAGAAGTCGATGAGCTCGCAGGCGCTGTCGATCTCGGCCTGGAACGCCGTCTTGGACTGCCCCAGCATGGTGGCGGCGTTGATCCGCTGGCGCCACGGGCCGGCGAGCAGGTCGGCCGCGCGCAGCAGCACCGCGCAGCGCTCGTCCATCGGCAGCGAGCGCCACCCGGGGGCCGCGTCCGCCGCCGCCTCGACCGCCGCCTCGGCGTCCGCCTTCGTCGTGCCGCGGAAGGTGCCGAGCACGTGCTGGTGGTCGTGCGGCTGGACGACCTGCGTCTCCTCGCCGCCGCCCTCGGTCCACGCGCCGCCGATGTGGGCGCGGAGGTCCTGCGGAGCGCTCTCGAGCCGCTCCACCTCGGCCAGCAGCGCGTCGCGCTCGGGGCTGCCCGGGGCGTAGGTCAGGGTGGGCTCGTTGGTGGGAGCCGGCGGGAACGAGATCGCGTCCATGCCGCGACTCTCTCACCCGATCCACGGCGGCTCCAAAGCCGCCCGGGGCGGGCTCGGGAGCCGGCGCCGGTCAGGAGGCGGAGCCGTCGAGCAGCTGCGGGATCTCCTGGGTCGCGAACCAGGCCAGGTCGTCCTCGGGGTCGGCCCCCGGAGCGGTGTCGGCGTGCACCGCGACCAGGTCGCGCAGCGGCACCGCGGCGTCCGGGTCGTCGACCTCCGCGACCACCACGACCCGCCGTCCGGCACCCTCGAGCAGCCCCGCGGAGGCGACGCCCGCGGCGACCAGCGCGGCGTACTCGCCCTCCTCGGTGTCGTCCGGGGCGACGTAGCGCTCCTGGTCGGCGGGCACCGCGCCGGCCTCGACGTACGCCGCGAGCCCGGCGACCGTCGTCGGCACGTAGACCCGGTGCGTCATCGCGGGTCCGTGCGCTTGCGGCCGCGCGGCGCCTGGGGGCGATCGCCGGTGACGGTGTCGAGCAGCTCGGCCAGCGCCTCCCGGACGCACTGCCCGAGCAGGGCGGCGTCGGGCACCAGGTCGCGGTCGGCGGTGATCCCGTAGACCACCTGGCCGTCGTACGACGTGACGCCGACCGCGAGCGCGTGCCCGGGGAGCAGCGGCGGCACCGGGTAGGTGGTCAGCATCCGCGCGCCGGCGGCGTACAGCGGGGACTGCGGCCCCGGCACGTTGGTGACGGTCAGCTGGGAGCCCCGGTGCTGCTCGGCGGCGGCGACCCGCGAGCCGATCGCGTGGAACGTGGTCGGCGCGAAGCCGGCGATCCCGGCCAGCCGGTTGGCGGCCACCCCCCGGCCGGTCTCGCGGTGCGCCTTGAAGGAGTAGGAGACCTGGTGCAGGCGGACGACGGGGCTGGCCTCGCCGACCGGCAGCTCGACGAAGTGGGCGGCGATCTGGCTGCCGAGCGAGGTGGCCTCGAGCTCCTCGTCGATCACCGACACCGGCACCAGCGCGCGCACCTGGCGCATCCCCCGCAGCGACTCGGTGCGGGCCATCAGCCAGGCGCGCAGGCCCCCGGCGACGGTCGCGAGGATGACGTCGTTGACGGTGCCGCCGAGCCCGTCGCGGATCCGCCGGTAGTCCTGCAGGTCGGTGTGCGCCACCACGACCCGTCGCTGCTGCGAGAGCGTCCCCGAGATCGGGCCCGTCCGCTCCGGGCGGCGGCCGGCGAGGCCGTTGACGACCTGGCCGGTACGCCGGCCGGCGCCCTGGACGCCGCGCAGCACCGACCCGGTCGTGCTGCGCACCGCGTCGACCGCCGACGAGCGGTCGCCGACGGTCTCGCGCACCGCGTCGAGGACCAGCGCGGTCGGGGACGGTCGGTGCTGCGGCCGCCACTCGTCGCCGCCGAGCGCCTTGGGCTCGGCGGTGCGGTCGAGCAGCACCTGGCCGAGGTCGACGGTGTCGACGCCGTCCACCAGGACCTGGTGGGACTTGTAGAGCAGCGCGACCTGTCCGTCGGCGAGCCCCTCCACGAAGTAGATCTCCCACAGCGGCCGGTTGCGGTCGAGGGGACGCGAGACGATCCGCGCCACGAGCTCCTGCAGCTGCTCGGGGCTGCCCGGCCGCGGCAGGGCGGAGCGGCGTACGTGGTAGCCGAGGTCGAAGCGCGCGTCGTCGACCCAGACCGGGTTCGCGACCCGCCCCGGGACGCTCTGCAGGCGCTGGCGGTAGCGCGGGACGAACGAGATCCGGTCGCTGATCAGCCCGAGGAGCCGGTCGTGGTCGAACCCGGACTCCGCCGGGTCGAAGATCTCGACGGTCGCGTTGTGCATCGGGGTGGTCGGGGACTCCCCGGCGAGCAGGGCCAGGTCCCGGGCCCGCAACCGCTCGCTCATCGTCCCACCGCCCCCTCCTCGCCCGCGCCGGGCCGCCGAGGGCCCTGCTTGTCGTGCATGGGATTCTGACAGACGTGTCCGCACACCGCCCGGCACACCCACACCCCCAGCGCCTTCTCAGGAGGACTGTTCCGATGCGCCTACTGGTCGCGAGCCTCGCGGTCCTCGCGTGCAGCCTCTTCCTCGTCTCCTGCGGCGACGAGGAGCAGCCGCCCGCGGACGGAGGGACCACCAGCTTCGAGATCACCTTCGAGGGGGGCCGCGTCTCGCCGAGCGGCGCCGAGGCGACGGTCCCGCAGGGCAGCGACGTCGAGCTCGTGGTCGAGGCCGACGAGCCCGGCGTGCTGCACGTCCACTCCTCCCCGGAGCAGCAGCTGAGCTACGCGGCGGGCACCACGACCGTGCGGGTGGCCCTCGCCGACCAGCCTCCCGGGGTGATCGACATCGAGTCCCACGACCTCGACGAGGTCGTCCTCCGCCTCGAGATCCGCTGAGGTGGCCGTCGACGGGACCACGCTCGCGCACGGGATCGGGGGGGCACAGGACCTCCCCATCTCGCCCGAGCTCGCGATCGCCGGCGCGGTCGCCGCGCTGACGGTCTCCTTCACCGTCCTCGCCGTCGCCTGGCGCACCCCGCGGTACGACGCGCGCACCAGCGGGCGTCCCGCGCCCCCCTGGCTCGACGCGCTCGTCGCCTCCCCCGGCTTCCGGATCGCGCTCCGGGTGCTCGGGTTCGTGCTGTTCCTCTACACCGTGATGGTCGCGGTGCTGGGCCAGGACCGGACCACGAACCCGTTCTTCGGGATCTTCTACGTCTGGTGGTGGGTGGGCCTGGTGCCCGCCTCGCTCCTCCTCGGGCCGGTGTGGCGCGCGATCAGCCCGGTCCGCACGATCAACGCGGCGTTCGCCCGGATCTCCGGCGGTGACCCCGAGGAGGGGATGTTCCGGTACCCCGAGCGGCTCGGCCACTGGCCCGCCGCCGTGGGCCTGTTCGCCTTCGTGTGGCTCGAGCTGGTCTACCCCTTCTCCACCGAGCTCGGTCCGGTGCGGCTGTGGTGCGCGGTCTACGTCGCCGTGATGCTCATCGGCGGCGCGCTCTTCGGCAACGTCTTCTACGAGCGGGCCGACCCCTTCGAGGTCTACTCCGACCTGGTCGCCAAGCTCTCCCCCTGGGCGGTCCGCGAGGGCCGCCTGGTCGTGCTCAGCCCGCTGGCGAACCTCGCCTCGGTGGTCCCCCGGCCGGGGCTGGTCGGGGTGACCGCGGTGCTCTTCGGCAGCACCGCCTTCGACTCCTTCCGCGACTCCGGCACCTGGCTGCGGTTCCTGCAGGGCAACGACCTGATCCGCGAGAACTCGATGTTCGGCGTCGAGACCGCCGCGACGATCGCCAACAACCTGGCGCTGCTGACGTTCTGCGTCGGGGTCGGCGTGATCTTCGCGGCCGCGACCATGGCGACCGGAGGGGTGGAGAACCGCCGCACCCTGCCCGACCGGTTCGCCCACTCGATCGTGCCGATCGTCGTGGGCTACATCGTGGCCCACTACCTGACGTACTTCGTCGAGCAGGGCCAGCAGACGCTGATCCTGGCCAGCGACCCGTTCGGCGACGGCAGCAACTACCTCGGCACGGCGGACCTCCAGATCAACTACTGGCTCTCCTACCACCCGACCCTGCTGGCCAACACCAAGGTGCTGGCGGTCGTCATCGGGCACGTGCTCGGCGTGATCGCCGCGCACGACCGGGCGATCGCCCTGCTCCCCCGCCGGCACCAGCTGACCGGTCAGCTCCCGCTGCTGTTCGCGATGGTCGGCTTCACCGCGGGCGGGCTCTTCCTGCTCTTCGCCGCCTGAGCCCGCGCCCCGGCTCGGGGACGTGCGGGCCCACCAGCCCGTCGGCCACCGCGACCAGGCCCCGCACGAGGGGCGAGTCGCCCTGGGCGACCAGGGTGCTGCCCGTGACCAGCGCCCGGTCCGCGGCCGGCCGGTCGTCGGGCACGAAGTGCAGCCCCGCGTGCCGGACGAACCCGGACACCATCCCGGCGACGTCGCGCTCGGACCAGCCCAGGGACGGGCGCATCCGGTTGACGACCACGCGCACGGGGGTGCCGGGCACCCGGTCGCGCAGCTCGACGAGCCCGCGCGCGAGCCGGGACAGGCCGACCGGGTCGGCGGCACCGACCACCACCACCTCGTCGGCGCAGGCGAGCGCCTCGAGCGTGAGCTGGTTGCGGGCCGGCCGCGAGCCGAGGTCGAGGGGGTCCTCCTCGAGGCTGGCGCCGGTGTCGACCACGACGTCGCCGGCCGCGCGCGCCAGCCGCAGCAGCTCCTCCAGGACGCCGGCCCGGACCTCCACCCACCGGTCCGCGCGGGGCAGCCCGGTGACGACGGTGAGGTGACGCTCCAGCGAGCGCTGCACGGACGAGAAGCCCTCCTCCAGCGCGCCGGAGCCCGCGAGGCGCGCGGCCGCGAGCAGCCCGGAGACCTCGTCGAGCACGCCGAGCTGCTGGGCGACGCTCGCGGAGTGCGGGTCGGCGTCGACCAGCGTCGTACGCCGTCCGCGCCGCGCGAGCTCGGCGGCCAGCCCGGTGGCGAGCGTGGTCCGGCCCGGCGCCCCGGCCGGGCCCCAGACCACCACCACGCGGCCCGGGAGGGGCGGCGGGTCCGGCGGCGGCGGCCCGCTGGGGCCACCGAGGACGGCGTCCGCCTCGCCGGCCGTGTCCTCCTCGGCCGCGGGGGCGCTCGCCGCGACCACCGCGGCGGGGAGCGCGTCGAGCTCGCTCTCCGGCACCACGACGGGGACGCCGATCCGCGTCGCCCGCAGCCGCGACACCTCGTCGGTGGCCGCACCCGGCGCCACCGCGACCGCGGCCACACCGTGCCGGCGCAGGTGGTCGACCGCGGCCCGGTCCAGGCCCGGGGCCTCCAGCGCCAGCACCGCGACGTCGGACTGCCCGGCCGCCGCCGTGGCGAGCAGGTCGTCGACGTCGACGCAGCGCTTGAGCACGACGACCCCGCGGGCGTCGTTCAGCCGCCCGATCGCCGCGGACTCCCACGGCGCCCCGGCGGCGACGACCAGCACCACGACCGGGGAGGGCACCCGCTCACCCCCGCCGGACGACCGTGAGGACCGGCGACTCGGTCGCGGCGACCAGCTCGAACCAGCGGGCGGCGTCCGCCTCCTCGACCGCGAGCACCAGCTGACGCTTGCCGCTCGTCGCGAGCCCGGCGTCCTGCTCCGGGGCGTCGAGGACCGTCGCCGCGGCGATCGCGGGCCCGGTCTCCGCGGCCCGGCCGCCGGCGCCCGGCGAGGAGGTCACCACGTAGACGTCGACGACCGCGCCCGGGCCCACCGACGGCGGCACCTGCTCGGGGTCGACGGCGAGCGGCAGCTCCAGCCGGCCGGAGTCGCCGGCGCTGCCGACGGCGGCGCGCGGGAGCAGCTCGCCGGCGCCGACCCCGCGGCTGAGCTCGAGGTCGGCGGGCAGCTGCTCGTCGACCGTGAAGTAGTCCCCCAGCCGCTGCTCGTCGGCGAACCGGACCCGCTCCGCGACCAGGTCCCCCTCGCCCAGCCGGTCACCGGCGCCCATGTCGTCGCTCACCGCCCACACCTGGACCGTGTCGTCGGCGGCCGCGAGCAGTCGGGCGCCGCCGACGACCGAGACCGCGACGATCGCGACGCCCACCCAGAGACGCGGGTCGCGCCACGCGGACGCCGTCGACCGGACCGCCGGGGGCGGTGCCGGTGCGGTGGGGGTGCCGGTGCTGCTCGCCACGGCGGCCATCATGCCCGGGACGGGCCGCCGGGACACCCGGCTGTCCACAACCCCCCGGGTGGCACCGCGCCGGGGCCTTGGCCGGGTGCGACGATGGACCCATGGCCGCACCGCGCTTCCTCACCCTCGCCGACGTGGCGGAGGTGCTGAACACCTCCAGCGCCCAGGTCTACGCTCTCGTCCGTCGCGGCGAGCTGCTCGCCATCAAGATCGGCGGCCGCGGCCAGTGGCGGGTCGAGGCCTCGGTGCTCGAGGACTACATCCAGCGGATGTACGCCGAGACCGCCGCCTTCGTCGACCAGCACCCGTTCGTGGAGGCCGAGCCGGCCGCGGACCCCGGCGCGACCTGACGGGTCAGCCGACCTCGGAGTCGAGGGTGATCGTGAACTTCCGCTCGTCGCCGTCCCGGATGACGGTGAACTCCAGGGTCTCCCCCGGCTGGTGCGAGCGGATCGCGACGATCAGGGCGATGCCGTCGGTGACCCGGTCCTCCTCGACCGCCACGATCATGTCGCCGGCCCGCAGCCCGCTGTCCTCGGCCGGGGTCCCGTCGCCGACCTTGCCGATCTCGGCGCCCGAGCCGTCCCGCTGCCCGGTCTGCACCTCGGCGCCGATGACGGGGTAGCGCGCCTCGCCCGTGCGCAGGATCTGGTCGGCGGTGATCCGCACCTGCTCGATCGGGATCGCGAAGCCGACCCCGATGTTGCCCGACTCCGAGCCGAAGCCGCCGCCGCCGGTCGTGGCGATCGCGGAGTTCACGCCGACCACCTGACCGCGCAGGTTGACCAGCGGGCCGCCGGAGTTGCCGGGGTTGATGGCGGCGTCGGTCTGCACGGCGTTGATGTAGGACGACTCGCTCGCGGTGTCCCCGGTGCTCACCGGTCGCTGCAGCGCGCTGACGATGCCCGCCGTGACCGTCGAGCTCAGCCCCAGGGGCGAGCCGATCGCGACGACGCCCTCGCCGACGCGCAGCGCACCGGAGGACCCGAGCGCGGCCGGCGTCAGCCCCTCGGCGTCCTTGGAGTAGAGGACCGCCAGGTCGTAGACCGGGCTGCGGCCGACCACCTCGGCGTCGTACCGCTCGCCGTCCTGGTCGACCACCTCGATCTTGCCGTCCGCGCCGGCGGCGTCCGCGACGACGTGGTTGTTGGTGACCACGTGGCCCTGCCGGTCGAGCACGAAGCCCGATCCCGTGGCGCCGTTCGCCTGGCCGTCGAGGTCGGCCGAGATCTGCACCGTGCTCGGCAGCAGCTCCTCGGCCACCGCGGCGATCGAGCCGTCGTCGACGGCGAGCGGCGGGGCCTCCACCGTGTCCACGCCGGCGAGGCCGTCGCTGACCGTGCCCGGGCCGGCCTCCGAGGACAGCTCCTCGTAGGCGACCGACCCGACCACCCCGCCGGCCACGCCCAGCACGAGCGCGAGCCCGGCGACGAGCGGCCACACCCACCCGCTCACCCGGCCCCGCGGGGGCGCGGGCCGCGCGGCGGCGCCCAGCGGCATCGACTGGGTGCCCGGGGGCGGGAAGGCCGGCCACTGGCTCGTGGGCGCCGGGCCGCCGGCCTGCTGGTGGGTCGGCGGCACCCAGGACGGTGCGGCCCGGTGGGCGCCGACCGGCTGGGTCGGCTCGTCGACCGGCGGCACGGGGTCGCCGATCGGCTGGGTGGGGTCGCCGTCCGCGGAAGGCGTCTGACCTGCGTCGTTCACGGAACCATCATCACCTGTCGCCGGAAGTGCACGGACGGAGCGGTACCCGGCTCAGCGCTGCCGGATGCTCCCCGACGAGGCGCGGGCCGGGCCGGGGGTGGGCGTCGGCGTACCGGACCCGGAGATCGAGGTGACCGGAGCGCGGCGCTCGATGCTGGGGGCGTCGGCCGGCGCGGTGCCGAGGGCGAGCACCCCCATCACCGCCGCGCCGACCGCGCCGCCGCCGATGGCGACCAGCCCCGCCGTACGCCGCGACCGGCCGGACGAGGACGGCAGCGCGAGGTAGGCGTCCCCCGGGGTCATCGCCGGCATCGCGGGACCGCGCACCCCGCACGACCCGAGCAGCGAGCCCTTCAGGCCGGGCGGCGCCGCGGTGTCACTCCGGTCCAGCCCGGCGAGCCGGGTCTTGACCCAGCCCTCGCGCTCGACGAGGTCGCGGCACTGGTGGCAGTGGTGGACGTGCGCCCACGCGCGCTCGGTCTCCTCTGCGGAGAGCTGCCCGTCGAGCAGGGCGCTGGTCCGCGAGCCGAGGTGCCCGCCGATCATGCGCAGCCCGGCATGGCGGCTGGGGCCGGGCCGGAGTAGCGGGCGCGGCCGGCGGTGGGGGCGCGGTGGGCGAGCGCGGAGCGCAGCATCGCGCGGCCGCGGTGGATCCGGGAGCGGACGGTGCCGAGCTTGGCACCGAGGATCTCGGCGATCTCCTCGTAGGAGAGGCCCTCCACGTCGCAGAGCACGACCGCGGCACGGAAGTCGGGCGGCAGGGTGGCCAGCGCCCGCTCGACGTCGTCGTCGAAGCGCTGGTCGGAGTACGCCGCGTCGGGGGCGGGCGAGGCGCTGGTCAGCCGGTCGGCCCGCTCGTCGGACAGCGCGTCGAAGCGGATCCGCTGCTTGCGCCGGGCCTGGTCGAGGAAGAGGTTCGTCGTGATCCGGTGCAGCCAGCCCTCGAAGGTGCCGGGCGTGTAGCTCGACAGGGACCGGAAGACCCGGACGAAGACCTCCTGGGTGAGGTCCTCGGCGTCGTGGCGGTTGCCGGTGAGCCGGTAGGCGAGGCGGTAGACCCGGTCGGAGTGCAGCTCGACGACCTCGTCCCACGAGGGGACCCCGGGACTCTCCTGCTGCGTCTCCACGCGGACCTCTCTCGACCTGAACACGTCCGGACCCGCCTCACGCTAGGTGACCTTGCTGAAAGAACCCTGTGAGCAGGAGAACGACCGGAGCGGCGGCGGTGTTCCCGTGGCCGACGGCCGGGCCGCGATACGTTGAGGTCGTGACGACGCCGATCAATGCCGCGAGCTGGTCCCACTCCGAGGCGTACGTCGCCGAGGACGACGTCCTGCGGGCGGCGCGCGCCCGCTCCGAGGAGGTCGGCGTCACCGCGATCGGCTCCGGCGGCGGCGCCGCGCTGCGCTTCCTGGCCTCCGTGCTCGACGCCCGGGCCGTGGTCGAGGTCGGCACCGGCACCGGTGTGTCCGGGCTCTGGCTGCTGCGCGGCATGCGCTCCGACGGCGTGCTCACCACCGTCGACATCGAGGCCGAGCACCAGCGCCTCGCCCGCCAGTCCTTCACCGAGGCGGGCATCCCCACCCAGCGCGCCCGCACCATCTCCGGCGCGGCCCTCGACGTGCTGCCGCGGCTGACCGACGGCCACTACGACCTGGTGTTCTGCGACGGCGACAAGCGCGAGTACGCCGCGTACCTGCGCGAGGCGCTGCGCCTGCTGCGCCCCGGCGGCGTCGTCGCGTTCGACAACGCGCTGTGGCACGACCGGGTCGCCGACCCCGCCCGCCGCGACGAGGAGACCGTCGCCATCCGCGACCTCGGCCGCGAGGTCGCCGAGCACGAGGGCCTGGTGCCCGTGCTCCTCCCGGTGGGCGACGGCCTGCTGCTCGCCAAGAAGGAGTGGGCGCCCGACCGCGCCTAGGACTGGGACGCCGGCGTCGCCGGCCCCACCTTCCGCGGCCACCAGAACCGGTCGCCGAGCAGCAGCGCCAGGGCCGGCACCAGCACCGTCCGCACCACGAGGGTGTCGAGCAGCACGCCGATGCAGATGATCGTGCCCAGCTGCGCCAGCACCACCAGGGGCAGCACTCCCAGCACCGCGAACACCGCCGCGAGCAGGATGCCGGCGCTGGTGATCACCCCGCCGGTCGCGGTCAGCGCCCGGAGCATCCCCTGCCGCGAGCCGTGCTCGGCGGCCTCCTCGCGCGCCCGTGAGACCAGGAAGATATTGTAGTCGACGCCCAGGGCGACCAGGAAGAGGAACGCCAGCAGCGGGGTCCCGGAGTCCAGGGCGTCGAACCCGAGCACGCGGGTGAAGACCCACCAGGAGACGCCGAGGCTCGCGGCGTACGTGGCGACCACCGTGGCCACCAGCAGCACCGGGGCCACCACCGCGCGCAGCAGCAGGAGCAGGGCGCCCAGGACCAGCACCAGGATCAGCGGGATGATCAGCAGCCGGTCGCGTGCGGCCCCCTCCCCCTCGTCGATGGCGGTGGCCTCGGTCCCGGTGACGTGGGTGTCGTCGAGCCCGTCGAGCGCGTCGCGCAGGTCCTCGATCGCCGCACGGGCGGCGGCCGACCCGGGCTCGGCGTCCAGCACGACGTCGATCTGGGTCACTCCCCCGCCCTCCTCGCCGACCGAGGCCCGGGTGACGCCCTCGACCTCCTCCAGGAGCGGCAGCACCTCCTCGGGGTCCTGGGTCGTGACCACCTGGGTGGGGTCGGAGACGCCGGAGGGGAAGGACTGCGAGACGCGCTCGGCCGCGCTGATCGCCTCGGGCTCGCGGAGGAACTGGTCGTCCTGGTCCAGGCCGGTGTCGACGCGCAGCAGGCCGGCGGCCAGGACCGCGAGCAGCACCAGGGTGCCGGTGACGAAGGCCGCGGGACGGCGGGCGACGCGCTCACCCACCCGGTGCCACAGCGAGTCGGTGTCGACGAGGGTCGGCTCGCCCACGTGCGGCACGCGCGGCCAGAAGACCCACCGGCCGAAGAGCACGAGCGTCGCCGGGAGCACGACCAGCGCGAACGTCGCCGCGATCACCACGCCCACCGCGCACGCCAGCCCCAGCCCGCGGGTCGTCGGGGTCAGCGAGAGCAGCAGGGTGAGCAGCCCCAGCACGACCGTCGTCGCGCTCGAGAGGACCGCCTCCGCCGTCCGTCGTACGGCGACCGCCATCGCGACGTGGCGCGACTCGGTGGTGCGCAGCTCGTCGCGGTAGCGGGAGATCAGCAGCAGCGCGTAGTCGGTGCCGGCACCGAAGACCAGCACCGAGAGGATCCCGACGGTCGACTCGTCCCAGGCCACGTCGAGCGCGGCCATCAGCTGGGTGGCGGCCACCGCCGAGAGCCGGTCCGCGATGCCGACGACCGCGAGCGGGATCACCCACAGCACCGGGCTGCGGTAGGTCAGGACGAGGAGCACCGCCACCACGCCCGCGGTGACCAGCAGCAGCCGGAGGTCGGCGCCGTCGAAGACCGCCGCGAGGTCGGCCTCGATCGCGGCCGGCCCGGTGACCTGGGCGGTGACCCCGTCCGGGACGGCCTCGTCCACCCGGTCGCGGAGCTCGGTGACCAGGTCCGCGGTGTCGGTCGCCGACCCGGACGTGACGGGGACGACGACGATCGCGGCCGTCCCGTCCTCGGCCACCAGCAGCGGCCCGTCCGGACCGGTCGGCACGCCGCCGATCTCGCCGGCGACGTCCCGGAGCCCGGACAGCGCCTGCCGCGGCAGCTCGCCGTCGTCCGCGCTGAAGACGACCACGGCCGTGCTCGCGCCCTCGTCGGGGAGCCGGTCGGCCAGCTCGGCCCCGAGGGTGCTGTCCAGCCCGCTCGGCAGCTGGTCGGCCGTCCGCTGGGTCCGCTCGCCCTCGCCCAGCACCGCGAGCGCCAGGACCGCCAGCAGCAGGGGCACCAGCGCCACGACCCAGGCCGTCCGCCGCCCGGTGATCAGGCCGACGAGCCCCGAGCCGCGTCGAGGGGAGCCGGGGTGGGCCATGGGAGACTCCTGCCGTCGTGCTGCTGGGTGTGGAAAGATTATTCAGCAGCCTAGTCATCAAGTAGGTGAAACAAAATGGACGGCCGTCCGGTCCCCCACCCCACCACCGTGGCGCTGCGCGAGGTCGTCTCCGCCGCAGTGCGGCTCCGGCACGCCGTCGTCCGCCGCTCGGGGCTGAGCGAGACCGAGCTGGTCGCCCTGGAGCACCTCACGGACGGGCCGGTCGGCCCCAGCGAGCTGGCCCGGCGGCTCCAGGTGAGCGCCGCCGCCTCGACGGGGATCGTGGACCGGCTCGAGGCTCGCGGGCACGTGCAGCGCACGGCGCACTCGGCCGACCGGCGGCGCACCGAGGTGCACCTGACCGACAGCGGGCGCGAGGAGGTGCTCGGGCACCTGATGCCGATGCTCGTGGCGCTGCGCGCGCTGAGCGAGGAGCTCGACGAGCAGGAGCACGCGGTGGTCCAGCGCTACCTGCGGGGCGCCGTCGCGGCGTTCGACCGGGTGAGCGCCCCGGAGCAGCCCGCGACCGATCAGTAGCGGGCCGCGGCCTCGAAGCCCTCCCAGCCCTCGGCGACGGCGACGATGTCGCACGCCTCGATGAGCTCGGGCGGCCGGCCCACGATCCGGGTGCCGGGGGCCTCGTCCGCACCGGCCCGGAAGGCCTCCTCGAACTCCGCGCGCGCCTGGTCGGTGGCGAAGACATAGCAGCCCTCGAACCACTCACCACGGCGCACCCGCCAGGTCTTGAACCGCAGCCCCGCGCTGCCGGTGAACCGGGCGTGCGAGGTGCCCTCGACGTACGCCGCGAGCTCCTCCTCGACCCCGTCCGCGGCGCCGACGAGCGACCAGCGGACGGTCAGGCCGAGCATGCTCAGAGCCCGTCGAGCGGGTCCGGGCCGCCGAGCCAGGCCAGCAGCGCCCGCGCCCCGAAGCCGGTGGGGCCGGCGGTCCACTCGAAGCTCTCCTCGGGCGCGTCGCCGACCGAGGCGACGTCGAGGTGGGCCCACGGGACCTCGCCGACGAAGTGCTGGAGGAACAGCGCGGCGGTAATCGCGCCCGGTCCCCCGGCGCCGTTGTCGGCGTCGGCGACCTTGGAGGCGATCTTCTCCTCGTAGACCTCCGCGAGCGGGAAGCGCCACAGCGGCTCGCCGGCCGCCTCGCCGGCGGCGGCCACCTTCGCCGCCAGGGCGTCGCGGTTGGCGAAGAACCCGCCGACCTGCTGGCCCAGCGCCACCTTCATCGCACCGGTCAGCGTGGCGACGTCGACGACGACCGCGGGGTCGAGCGTGGCGACGGCGTACGCCAGCGCGTCGGCGAGGACCACGCGACCCTCGGCGTCGGTGTTGGTGATCTCGCTGGTGCGCCCGCCCCAGTGCCGCACCACGTCGCCGGGGCGCACGGCGTTCCCGGAGATGGCGTTCTCGGCCATCGGCACCAGGCCGACGACCCGGACCGGGCAGCCGACCTCGGCGAGCGCCGCCATCACCGCGAGCACGACGGCGCCGCCGGTCATGTCGCGCTTCATGTTCGTCATCGCCTCGCCGGGCTTGATGGAGAGCCCGCCGGTGTCGAAGGTGATGCCCTTGCCGACCAGCACCACCGTCGGCGTACGACGGCCGGCCCGGCGGGGCGTGTAGTCCAGGCGCACCAGCCGCGGCGGCGTGGCCGAGGCCTTCCCCACCGCGAGGATGCCGCCGAAGCCCTCGTCGGCGAGCCGGCGCTCGTCCCAGACCTCGTGACCCAGGCCCGCCTCCTCGGCGACCAGGCGGGCCTGGTCGGCGAGCCAGGCCGGGTTCTTCAGGTTCGAGGGGACCGTAGCCAGGTGGCGGGCGCGCCAGCCGGCGCGGCCGAGCGCCACCGCGCGGCGGAGCACCGCGGCGTCGGCCTTCGACCGGCCCGCGAGGACCACCCGCTCGGCCGGCACGTGCTCGGGCGGCGAGGAGCGCCAGTGGAACCGGAACGAGCCCAGCACCACACCGACGACGAACGCCTCGAGACCGGCGTCGTCGACGACCGCCGGCACCGACGTCGCCACGGTGGCGCGGTCGGTGACAGCGCGCGCCAGGGCCGCGCCCGCGCGCCGCAGGTCGGCCGGCCGCTGGGCGCCGACGCCGACGAGCAGCACCAGCGCGGGGCCGCCCGCACCCCCGGCGACCGGGACCGCGGTGACCTCACCGGCTCTGCCCGTGGCGCGCTCCTGCTCGAGCAGGGCGAGCAGGTCGATCCCGAGCGTGCCGGACAGCTCCTCGGCGCCGGGACCGAGGACCGGGGTGCCGCCCTCCTCCTCGGAGGGCAGCACCGGCACGGCCACCACCTCCGCGCCGGGCACGGCGTGCGGGAGCTCCGCGCTGAGCGCGAGCTCCGGAGGGGTGACCTGTCGGGGCAGGATGGGGCGGCTCGGTGAGGTCACGGACCTCAGCCCACGACGTCCTTGAGGGCATTCCCGAGAGCGCCGGCCTCGTCGGCGTTGAGCTCGACGACGAGTCGACCCCCGCCCTCGAGGGGGACGCGCATCACGATGCCGCGTCCTTCCTTGGTGACCTCCAGCGGACCGTCGCCCGTCCGCGGCTTCATCGCCGCCATCCGGCACCTCTTCCTTGTGATCAGGGGACGTGCGGGGCCGGGAGCGGCCCACCACGCCGTGTGCGCGGACCATTATCCCCTATCCGGGCGGTGGCCCGCGCCACAGTGTCCGGGAACGGGTGCGGCAGACTGCGCGCCATGACCGACGCACCCGTGCTCCTCGACCTCACCGACGGGGTCGCCACCATCACCCTGAACCGTCCTGAGGCCATGAACAGCCTCGACGTGGCCACCAAGGTCCTGCTCCGCGAGACCGTCCAGCAGGTCGCCGAGGACCCCGCCGCCCGCTGCGTGCTGCTGACCGGCACCGGCCGCGCGTTCTGCACCGGCCAGGACCTCAAGGAGCACGTGCAGCTGCTCGAGAACGGCGGCAGCGACGCCCTGTTCCGCACCGTCGACGACCACTACAACCCGATCGTCGGCGCGCTCGCCGGCATGGCCAAGCCCGTCATCGCGGCGGTCAACGGCGTCGCCGCCGGCGCCGGCGCGAGCCTCGCCTTCGCCTGCGACCTGCGCCTGGTCGCCGACACCGCGGGCTTCAACCTCGCCTTCGCCAACGTCGCGCTCTCCTGCGACACCGGCGCCAGCTACCACCTGCCGCTGCTGGTGGGCCGCGCCAAGGCGATGGAGCTGCTCTACCAGCCCCGCACGGTGCGCGCCGAGGAGGCGCTCAGCCTCGGGCTGGCCACCGAGGTGGTGCCGGCCGACGAGTTGGCCGCGCGCGCCCGGGAGCTCGCCGAGCGGCTCGCGGCGGGCCCGACGGTCGCCCTCGGCGCGATGCGCCGGTCGGTGGCGTACGCCGCGGGGCACACCTTCGAGGAGGCGCTCGCCTTCGAGAGCGAGATGATGCAGCTCTCCGGTGCCACCGAGGACCACCGGCGCGCGGTCGCGGCGTTCGTCGCGAAGGAGAAGCCGGCCTTCGAGGGCCGGTGAGCCCTCAGCCGGGGTGCGGGGACTCCTCGACGGTCCGGTAGCCGCGCCAGGCGCCGAAGACCCGCAGCACCCGCTCGGGCGCCACGCGGCGCATCAGCCGCCGGCCGGGGCGCGCGCCGTACTCCACGGTGAGCGCGTCGCCGCGGAACCGGTGGTTGAACCAGCCGGTCATCGTGCCGTGGCACACGCCGCCGCAGTCGAAGGTCTTCGTCGGCAGGTCCAGCACCCGCGCGACCCGGCGGGCGAAGCGCGGCCGCTTGGTGTCGGTGTCCACGCCGTGCAGCGGCTGGTGGAAGCTCAGCACGTGGTCGGGCCGCACGCGCCGCAGGAACCTCATCATCGCCCGCGTCTCGGGCTCCGAGGCCGCTCGCGGCCCGGACTCGTAGCGGCCGTCGAGGTCGACCCAGTTGAACGGGTAGTTGCGGTTGAGGTCGACGCCGCGCGCGTTGCGGCGGGACCCGGCGGCCAGCCCGTCCGGGTTGTACGTCGGCACCACCCACAGGTCGAGGTCGCGGACCGGCCCGCCGTCGACCAGCGCGCGCAGGATCTGGCGGGTCGCCGACTCGTCGCCGTGCATCGTCGCGACCAGCACGACCGTCTCGACGCCGGGGCGGCGCTCGCCGAGGCGCCAGGCGACGATGTCGCGCCCCTGCACCGACTCGCCGAGCACCCGGCGCTCGACCACGGTGGGGTCGGGGGCCGCCGACGGCGCAGCGGCCGCGGGCGCGGCCGGCGCGAGGCCGGTGACCAGCGCGAGGACGGCGAGCAGCGCTCCGGGACGGCGCATGGTCAGACGTACTCCTTGAGGTAGGCCCAGGTGAACACGGCGACGCCGACGACCATGCCGACGTGGGCGAGGATGGAGAGCCCCGGCCCCTCCGACCAGGTGTCGCCGCGACCCTCGGAGGCGTGCCGGCCGCGGCTCGGCAGCCAGCGCACCAGGATGAGCAGGCCGGCGAGCGCCACCAGCCACCACAGCCCGATGGCGAGGATGCCGACCCCGCTGCCCCCGACGACGGTGTCCGCGGGCGCGACCAGGAAGGCCACCCAGACGGCCAGCGCGAGCACGCCGGCACCGGTGTGCAGGTCGAGCAGTCGGCGGCCGACCTCGAGGCGGCCCGCTCCGCCGGCGCCCCGGCCCAGCCGGAGCCGGGTGAGGACCACGACCACGGCGCCCAGCGCGGTCAGGACGTAGACGATGACGGCGGTCGACACGGCGGGCAGTCTGCCCTACGCCCGCGGTGCGTCGCCATCGGCGTCCGCGGCCTCCACGGCCTCCCGCTCGGCCGCGAGCCGGTCCAGGAGAGCGTCGACCTCCGCCATCCGGTAGCCCCGGAAGGCGAGCGGGAACCGGACCCGGCGCAGGTCGTCGGCGCTCAGCGGGCCGGTGGCCGGGACCAGGGCGTCCGGCCGGTCGTCGTACGCCTCGGCCATCGGGGTCCCGCGACCCGCGGCGACCACGGCGACCCCGCCCATCAGCAGCACGACGAGGACCGCGAAGAGCCACATCACGACGGGTTCGCCTCCCGCGCGGCGACCATCACCGCGACCGCCTCGTCGACGTCGTCGGTGAGCACCAGCGAGTCGAGGTCGTCCTGGGTGATCCGGCCGTCGGCGAGCATCGTCGCGCGCATCCAGGCCAGCAGCCCGGACCACTCCTCGACGCCGAGCAGCACGATGGGGAACGAGGTGACCTTCTCGGTCTGCACGAGCGTCATCGCCTCGAAGAGCTCGTCGAGGGTGCCGAGGCCGCCGGGCAGCGTGATGTAGCCCTGGGAGTACTTCACGAACATCGTCTTGCGGGCGAAGAAGTAGCGGAAGTTGACGCCGACGTCGACCCAGGAGTTGAGCTCGGCCTCCCACGGCAGCTCGATGCCGAGGCCGACGCTGACCCCGCCCGCCTCGCTCGCACCCTTGTTGACCGCCTCCATCACCCCCGGGCCGCCGCCGGTGATCGCCGCGAACCCCGCCTCCGCCAGCGCTCGGCCGACCCGCTCGCCCAGGGCGTACGTCGGGTGGTCGGCGGGCGTGCGCGCGGAGCCGAAGACCGCGATCGCCGGACCGAGCTCGGCCAATGCGCCGAAGCCCTCCACGAACTCGGCTTGAATCCTCATGACGCGCCATGGATCGGTGTGCACCCAGTCCGAGGGCCCCCGGGAGTCGAGCAGCCGCTGGTCGGTGGTGCTGTGGTCGACCTGCTGACGGCGCTGGATCACCGGGCCCTTGAACTTCGAGCGCACCATCTCAGCGTCCCTCCAGCCAGTCGCGCAGCCGGGACTCGCACCGCTCGATGTCCGCGACCGGCACGTGCTCCTCCTGCTTGTGGGCCAGCATCGGGTCCCCCGGCCCGTAGTTGACCGCCGGCACGCCGAGCGCGGTGAAGCGCGCGACGTCGGTCCAGCCGAACTTCGGGGCGACCTCGCCGCCGACCGCCGCGATGAACGCCTTCGCGGCCGGGCGGTCCAGCCCGGGCAGCGCGCCCGGCGCGGTGTCGGTGAGCCGCACGTCGTACCCCTCGAAGACGTCGCGGACGAACCGCTCCGCCTCCGCCTCGCTGCGGTCGGGCGCGAACCGGAAGTTGACCTCGACGACGCACTCGTCGGGCAGCACGTTGCCCGCGACGCCGCCGCGGATGAAGACCGCGTTCAGCCCCTCGTGGTACTCCAGCCCGTCGATGACCGGCATGCGCGCCTCGTAGGCGTTCAGCCGGGCCAGCACCTCCCCGGCGCCGTGGATGGCGTTGACCCCGCGCCAGCTCCGCGCGGAGTGGGCGCGCTCGCCGGTGGTGCGGACCTCGACGCGCAGGGTGCCCTGGCAGCCCGCCTCGACCACCGCGTTGGAGGGCTCCATCAGGATCGCGAAGTCGGCGGCCATCAGGTCGGGGTCGCTCTCGGCGAGGTGCAGGAGGCCGTTGTGCTCGGCCTCGATCTCCTCGCCCTCGTAGAGGATGTAGGTCACGTCGCGGACCGGCTCGGGCACGGTGGCGGCGAGCCGGAGGATCACCGCGTCCCCGCCCTTCATGTCGCAGGTGCCGAGGCCGTGCAGGACGCCGTCCTCGAGCCGGCTCGGCAGGTTGTCGTTGACCGGCACGGTGTCGAGGTGGCCGGCGATCACGACCCGCTCGTCGCGGCCGAGGTCGGTGCGCGCGACGACGGTGTTGCCCCGGCGTACGACCTCGAGGTGGGGCAGCGTCCGGAGCGCCGCCTCGACGGCGTCGGCGATCGCCTGCTCGCCGAGGCTGACCGACTCGATGTCGACCAGCTGGCGGGTGAGGGTGACGGCGTCGGCGGAGAGGTCCAGGGTCGTCATGGCGCCCATCCAACCAGCCGCCCCCGCCGCCGGCCCGGCCTCGCCATCTGGACAGGTGTCCAGTTCGACTTCCCTGCCACTGGAACACGTTCTAGTCTCGGCCCATGCGCAACGGCCTCGTCCTGTTCACCTCCGACCGCGGCATCGCGCCGGCCACCCTCGCCAAGGCCGGGGAGGACCGGGGGTTCGACACGATCTACGTCCCCGAGCACACCCACATCCCGGTCAAGCGGGAGGCGGCGCACCCGGGCACCGGCGACGAGACGCTGCCCGACGACCGCTACCTGCGCACCCTCGACCCCTGGGTCTCGCTCGCGACCGCCGCCGCCGTCACGACGCGGATCGGCTTGTCCACCGCGGTGGCGCTGCCGGTGGAGTCCGACCCGATCACGCTCGCCAAGACGATCGCCACGCTCGACCACCTCTCCGGCGGCCGGGTGACGATCGGCGCCGGCTTCGGGTGGAACACCGACGAGCTCGCCGACCACCACGTGCCGGCGGCCAAGCGGCGTACGGTCCTCAAGGAGTACGTCCAGGCGATGCGCGCGCTGTGGACCCAGGAGGAGGCCTCCTACGAGGGCGAGTTCGTCTCGTTCGGGCCCTCGTGGGCCTACCCCAAGCCCGTCCAGGCGCACGTCCCGCTGATCATCGGCGCCGGCGGCGGGCCGAAGACGTTCCGCTGGATCGCCGAGCACGCCGACGGCTGGATGACCACCCCGACCCAGACCGACATCTCCGGGCAGATCGCGGCGCTGAAGACGGCCTGGGCCGAAGCCGGCCGCGACGGGATCCCGGACATCCGGGTGCTGATCGCGTTCCGCCCCGACCCCGCCGACCTGGCCGCCTGGGCCGAGGCCGGCGTCACCGAGCTGATCTGGGGCGTGCCGGACAAGTCCGAGGACGAGGTGCTCGCCCACCTCGACAAGCAGGCCACCCGCCTCGGCCTCACCGGCTGACCCCCTCGTACGCCGAGTCGGCGTGAGTTGTACGCCGAGTCGGCGCTTGTGTCCGCCCTCCCTGTGGAGAAAGCGAACATTCGCGCCGACTCGGCTTACTGCTGGGGGGTGGGGGTCAGGCGCGGGTGACCGAGACGGTCGCCTTCTCGCCGTCGCCGACGGCGACCTCCGCGACGCTGCCGACGACCTCGGCGGCCGGCCGCACGTCGTACGACGTCGCGAGCGTCTCGCCGGTGACCAGCGCCTCGTGGGCGCGGGCCGCGGCCTGCACGGCGTCCGAGCCGCCGACCACGAGCGCGATCCGGTCGGAGACGTCGAGGCCGGCGTCGCGGCGGGCCTGCTGGACCGCGCGCACCAGGTCGCGGGCCAGGCCCTCGGCCGCCAGCTCCGGCGTCACGGCGGTGTCGAGGACGACGAACCCGCCGCCGGGCAGCATGCCGACCGCGGAGCTGTCGTCGGCGGCGCCGGCGACCGTCTCGAGGGTGTACTCCCCCTCCTCCAGCACCAGCCCGCCGGCGGTGACGGTGCCGTCGTCGGCCACCGACCAGTCGCCGGACTTCGAGCCCTTGATGGCGTCCTGCACCGACCGGCCGAGCCGCGGGCCGGCGGCCCGGGCGTTGACGGTCAGCTTCCGCGAGACGCCGTACGACGCGGCCTCCGGCGCGTCCGCGGCCAGCAGGCGGACGTCCTTGACGTTCACCTCGTCGCGGACGATGCCCTCGAAGCCGGCCAGCGCGGCCGGGTCCTCGACCACGACCGTCAGCGTCGCGAGCGGCAGCCGGTTGCGCAGGCCCGCGGCCTTGCGCAGCGCGGATGTCGCCGAGCAGACGTCGCGCACCTGGTCCATCGCGGAGACCAGCGCCTCGTCGGCCGGCAGCTCGTCGGCCGAGGGCCAGTCGGTGAGGTGCACCGACCGGCCGCCGGTCAGCCCGCGCCAGACCTCCTCGGTGGTCAGCGGCAGCAGCGGCGCGGTGGTGCGGCAGACGACCTCGAGCACCGTGTAGAGGGTGTCGAAGGCGTCGGCGTTGTCGCCCCAGAACCGGTCGCGGGAGCGGCGGATGTACCAGTTGGTGAGCACGTCGAGGAACGACCGGGTCGCGTCGCAGGCGTCCGCGACGGCGTAGTCGTCGAGCGAGGCGGTCATCTGCTCGACGTACTGGCGGCACTTGGCGAGCAGGTAGCGGTCCAGCGGGTCCGCGGAGTCGGTGCGCGCGGTCGCCTCGTGCCCCTGCCCGTCACGCGCGGCGTTGGCGTAGAGCGAGAAGAAGTACCAGCTGTTCCACAGCGGCATCAGCACCTGCCGCACCGACTCGCGGATGCCCTGCTCGGTGACGACCAGGTTGCCGCCGCGCAGGATCGGCGAGGACATCAGGAACCAGCGCATCGCGTCGGCGCCGTCGCGGTCGAAGACCTCGCGGACGTCGGGGTAGTTGCGCAGCGACTTGCTCATCTTGTTGCCGTCGGAGCCCAGCACGATGCCGTGGCTGACGCACGCCTCGAACGCCGGCTTGTCGAACAGCGCGGTCGCCAGGATGTGCAGCGTGTAGAACCAGCCGCGGGTCTGGCCGATGTACTCGACGATGAAGTCGCCCGGGAAGTGGCCCTTGCGCTGCGCGGTCCCGTCGAACCACTCGGCGTTCTCGAAGGGGTAGTGCACCTGCGCGAACGACATCGACCCGGAGTCGAACCACACGTCGAGCACGTCGGTGACGCGGCGCATCATCGACCGGCCGGTCGGGTCGTCGGGGTTCGGGCGCACCAGGTCGTCGACGTAGGGCCGGTGCAGGTCGGGCTCGCCGTCCTTGCCGCGCGGCAGCCGGCCGAAGTCGCGCTCGATCTCGGCGAACGAGCCGTACACGTCCAGGCGGGGGTACGCCGGGTCGTCGCTCTTCCAGACCGGCACCGGGGAGCCCCAGAAGCGGTTGCGGGTGATCGACCAGTCGCGGGCGTTCTCCAGCCACCGGCCGAACTGCCCGTCGCGGATGTGGTCGGGCACCCAGCGGATCTGCTGGTTGAGCTCGAGCATCCGCTCCTTGATCGCGGTGACCTCGACGAACCACGACGAGACGCCCTTGTAGATCAGCGGCTCCCGGCAGCGCCAGCAGTGCGGGTAGGAGTGGTCGTAGGTCTCGCGGCGCAGCAGCACGGTGCCGGGCGTGACCGCACCGGCGTCGCCCTCGCCCCGGGTGGCCGCCTTGAGGTGGTCGATGATGTGCGGGTTGGCGTCGAAGACCTGCATGCCCTCGTACTCCACGACGGGGTGGGTGAACCGCCCGTCCTTGCCGACCGGCATCACGGCCTCGATGCCCTCGCGGTCGGTGACCACCTTGTCGTCCTCACCGAAGGCGCCGGCGGTGTGCACCAGCCCGGTGCCGTCGGTCGTGGTCACGAACTCCGCGGCGACGACGCGGAAGGCGTTCTCGTGGCCGAGGTAGTAGGAGAACGGCGGCGTGTACGTCAGCCCCACCAGGTCCGCGCCGGTGCCGCGCCAGACGACCTCGGGGCTCTCGCCGAGCTCCCGGGCGTACCCGCCCAGCCGCGCCTCGGCCAGGACGTAGCGCACCCCGTCGGCGAGGACGGCGACGTAGTCGATGTCCTCGCCGACCATCACCGCGAGGTTGGACGGCAGCGTCCACGGCGTGGTCGTCCAGACGAGCAGCTTGGCCCCGTGCAGGTCGCCCTCGGAGACGATGTCGTAGCCCACCGTGACGGCCGGGTCCTGGCGCACCTGGTAGACGTCGTCGTCCATCCGCAGCTCGTGGTTGGACAGCGGCGTCTCGTCGTTCCAGCAGTACGGCAGGACGCGGAAGCCCTCGTAGACCAGGCCCTTGTCGTAGAGGGACTTGAACGCCCAGATCACCGACTCCATGTAGTCGGGGTTCATGGTCCGGTAGTCGTGGTCGAAGTCGACCCAGCGCGCCTGGCGGGTGACGTACTCGCGCCACTCGCCGGTGTAGGTCATCACCGACTCGCGGCACGCCTCGTTGAACCGGTCGATGCCCATCTCGACGATCTCGTCGGTGGTCTTGATCCCGTTGAGGCGCATCGCCTCGAGCTCGGCGGGCAGGCCGTGGGTGTCCCAGCCGAAGCGGCGCTCGACGCGCTTGCCGCGCATCGTCTGGTAGCGCGGGACCAGGTCCTTGACGTACCCGGTCAGCAGGTGGCCGTAGTGCGGCAGCCCGTTGGCGAACGGCGGGCCGTCGTAGAAGACGAACTCGTTCGCGCCGTCCTCGCCGGCGTCGCGCTGGTCGATGCTGGCCTGGAACGTGCCGTCGGCGTCCCAGTAGGCGAGCACCCGCTCCTCGAGCGCGGGGAACGCCGGGCTCGAGGGGACCGTGCCGGACTCGGACAGCGTGACCTTCGGGTAGGTCATGGGTGCACTCCTGCGGTGTAGTGGATCGATCACCGCAGGGACGATCCGAGGACCGCGGTACCACCCTGCTTGCCCCTCGCGGGACCACTCTCGCGACGGCTGTGACGGGCCCACCCGTCCGGTTCTACTGAGTCCCTCGCTCGCTGGTCGAGCGTGTCGAGACCGTTCTTCCGGAGGCTCGCCGCTGATGACGGCTCGAACGCCTGTGGCCCCAGCGTAGGCGCTCGTGGCCGGACGTGCACACCGGGTTCCGGCCGGCTCGCCCCACCCCTGCGGCACCCGCCCGACCGGCACGGGACCACGGTGCCCCGGCCATAGGACCCTTCCCCGGCTCGGTCGCTCCGCCCGACGATGGGAGCTCACCCTCTCCCTCTGGAGGCCCGATGAGCATCGGCCGCAACGCCCGCACCTCCGTCCTGGCCGCGCTGATCGCCGGGCCACTCGCCCTGGGGCTGGTCGCCTGCGGGGACGACGACGACGGCGGCACCGGCTCCTCCGCGGAGAGCTCGGCCGCCCCCACGCCCACACCCACGCCGACCCCCGCCTCGCCCACCGACGCCTCGCCCACCGACGCCTCGCCCACCACCGCCGCACCCGCGGGCGACGACGCGGTCGTGCTCGCGGCGGCGACGACGGCTGCCGACGCGGTCCCCGGAGGCAGGCTGTACAGCCTCGACCAGGTGCCCCAACGCTGGGAGGCGGAGGTCGTCGACGGCGACGGGCGCCTCTTCGACCTGACGGTCGGCGGCGACGGCGCCGCCGTGACCGTCGACCCGGTCGAGGACCGCGACGACGCCGACGACCGCGCCGAGCGGAGGCGGCTGCTGAGCGAGGCCACCGTCGACCCCGCGGGTGCCGTGGAGGCCGCGCGGACCGCCGTCTCGTCCGGCACGATCACCGGCCTCGACCTCGACGAGAACGCCGGCAGGGCCGTCTGGGACGTGCAGTTCGACGAGAACGCCGCGACCGAGCAGACCGTCACCGTCGACGCGGCGTCCGGCGAGGTGCTCGGGACCGAGGTCGAGAACGAGGACGACGACTGAGCCGGCCCGTCAGGGCTGCTCCTTGGTGAGGTGCAGCAGCCAGTCGGTGCCCGTGTCGATGAGCGCGTACCGGCGGCTGCCCGCCGTCCCGTGCAGCACGAACACGAACCGCCGCTCGGTGCGGTCGAGCAGCTCCCACCAGCCGTGGTCGGCGATCTCCTTGTGCTCGTCGGTGTACGCCGCGTGGCCGAGGTCGTGGTCAGGCACCGCCACCGCGAGCCGGTCGCGGCGGGAGTCCGTCGGCAACCCCTTCGGGACCGCCCACGAGCGCAGCACGCCGTCCTCCTCCAGCCGGAGGTCGAAGTGGTGGCGTGGGCGGTGGTGCTCGTGCAGCACGAAGACCGGACGCATCGTCAGCTGACCTCCCGGGACCCATGGTGGACCACCGGCGGGCCGGACGGCCTCACAGCGCGGTGGCGACCTCCCACGAGGAGTGGATGGCGCCGTGGATGTAGTTGACCTCGCCCGCGTCACCCACGACGTCGACGCTGAGACCGGCGGCGCGCAGCTCGTCGGCCAGCGGCGCGGCGGCGGAGGTGCCGTCGGCGTAGATCACCATGTCCGCCGGGGCGGAGTGGCTCTCGGTGCCCTCGGTCCACTCGACGCCGGACTCGGTGATCCGGGTGACCGAGACGTTGCGGTGGATCCGCACGCCGTGCTCGGTGGCGCGGCGCACCGCGGTCCAGCGCCGCGGCATCGCCAGCGGCAGGCCGAGCTGCTGCTGCTCGTGCAGGAGGGTCACCCGGCGGCCGCGCTCGGCGAGGAACTCGGCGAGCTCGAGGCCCACCAGGGAGCCGCCGATCACCACGACCTCCTTGCCCATCGGCAGGAAGCCCTTGGTCAGCCGGCGCACGAACCCGGGGCGCTTGGTGAGCCCGGAGAGGCGGCCCACCCTGCCCAGGGTGCGCAGCACCGGTCCGGCCTCCTCGGCGGTGGCGGTGCCGAGCATCAGCGCGCGCAGGGTGTCGCCGGTCTGCACGATCGGCAGCTCGCCGCCGGGGATGTCGGGCTTGGGGCGGACCGCGCCGGTGGCCACCACGACGTGGTCGGGGCGGAGCGCGCGGATCGTCTCCACGTCGGCGAGCGTGTTCAGCCGTACGGCGACGCCGAGCCGCTGGATCTCCGAGGTCAGCCAGCGCAGCAGCCGCTCGTTGTCCGGGGTGGTCATCGTGGAGAACCACATGGTGCCCCCGAGGCGGTCGGCCTTGTCGACCACGGTGACGCGGTGGCCCCGCTCGGTGAGCACACGGGCGCTCTCCAGGCCGGCGGGCCCTGCGCCGACGACGACCACGTGCTTGGTCTGCGACGCCGGCTTCAGCGGGAGCAGCGCCTCGTTGCCGAGCGCGGGGTTGACCGCGCAGAACGGGGTGTCGTCGAAGAAGTTCTCCGCGACGCACAGGTAGCAGTTGATGCAGGGGCGGACCTCGTCGCGGCGCCCGTCGCGGAGCTTGTTCGGCAGCTCGGGGTCGGTCAGCAGCTGGCGCCCCATCGCGGCGTAGTCGATCCGGCCCTTGGCCAGGGCCTTCTCCGCGACCTCCGGCAGCATCCGGCCGACGGCGATGACCGGGATCCCGACCCTCTTCTTGATCGCGGCGGCGTTGTCCAGGTAGGCGCCGACCTTGTCGGGCAGCGGGCCGTCGGTGAAGTTGTCGAAGGGGTTGCGGCCCCACCCGGTCACGTGGATCGCGTCGGCGCCGGCGGCCTCGAAGAGCTGGGCGGCCTCGATCGACTCCGGGAGCGAGAGGCCGCCGTCCTGGCCGTACTCCTCGCCGGCGACCCGGACCAGCACCGCGAGCCGGTCGCCCACCCGCTCCTTGACCGCGCTGATGACCTCGCAGGCGAGGCGGGCCCGGTTGACCAGCGATCCGCCGTACTCGTCGGTGCGCTGGTTGTCGCGCTGGTTGAGGAAGACGCCGAGGATGTAGCCGTGCGCGGCGTGGATCTCGATCGCGTCGGCGCCGGCCTCGGCGACCCGCTCGGCGGCGTCGGCCCAGGTGGTGACCAGCCAGGCGATGTCCTCGTGGGTCATGTCCTGGTAGACGGTCGGCTTGCCGGCCGTGGCCGCACCCATCCGAGCCAGCTCGCCGGGGGTGCTGTCGGCCAGAGCGGACATGTCATAGCTGTAGTCCGGCTGGTTCGGGGCCAGCACCGGACGGCCGTTGGCGACGTCGACCCGGGCGACCTTGCCGTGGTGGGTCGACTGGATGCACAGCTTGCTGCCGGCGGCGTGGATGGCGTCGGCGAGCGCCCTGAGGCCTGGGATGTACTTGTCGTCCGAGAGACCGGGCTCCTTCATGGAGGCCGCGCCGACGGGGAAGGCGATCGCGCACGCGCCGGTGATCACCAGGCCGGCGCCGCCGGCGGCGCGGGCCACGTAGTGGTCGATCTCGGCCTGCTCGATCTCACCGTGCTCGGACACGTTCATGTCCATCGCCGGGAGGACGATGCGGTTGGTGAGAGCCATGGGACCGATGCGTCCCGAGGACAGCAGGTGGGGGAACTGGACGGTCATGTCCTTACGGTAGGCACGCCACCACCCGGGACCGGAGTCGACGGCGGCGTGAGAACGCCGACATTCTCCGGTGCCTGGTCCGGGTCACACCGGGCGACGGAGCCCGACCCCGGCCCGGTCCAGGGCGTCGCTGGTGAGCCGGTGCCCGAGCGCGATCATCTCGGCCGCGCGGTGGAAGTCCATCGACCCGCAGGCGTCGACCGGCACGGTGACGAGGACGTCCGCGGGCAGGGCGGCCATCCGGTAGCGGCCCACCAGGTCCTGCATCGCCTCGAAGGACTGCGCCGTCAGGTCCACGAGCCCGAGGTCGGTGGGCAGCCGCTCGGTCCCCCAGCCGGTCCCCGCCTCCACGTCGGCCAGCCGCTCGGCCTCGCCGTCCGCGACGTCCCGCTCCTCGCGGCCGGTCAGCGTCGCGACGGTGCGGTGCCACCGCTCGCGCCACTCCTCCAGGCGCTGGGGGGCCGCGGACTCCCGCCGCGGGGTGGTGTGCTCGCGCCCCTGGCGGGGGCCGGTGAGGGAGACCGCGACGGTCAGGTCGCAGGGGACAGCGGCCATCGGCTCGAGCGGCACCGGGTTGATCAGGCCACCGTCGACGAGGAGCCGGCCGTTGAGCATGACCGGCGTGAAGAAGCCTGGGATCGCGATGGAGGCACGCACCGCGGCCCGGAGGGGCCCGCGCTGGAACCACACCTCCCGGCGGGCCGCGAGGTCCGTGGCGACCGCCGTGAACGGCACGCCGAGGTCCTCGATGGCCTCGTCGGTGATGATGTCGGCGAGGGCGTCGATCAGCCGGTTCGCGGTGATCATCCCGTGGGAGGTGATCGAGGGGTCGAGCAGCCCGAGGACGTCGCGCCGGGTGAGCGCGGTCGCCCACCGCGCGAAGTCCTCGACGCGCCCGGCCGCCATCAGGCCCCCGACGAGGGCTCCCATCGAGGTGCCGGCGACCGCGACGATCGTGCACTCGCGCTCCTCGATCGCGCGGACCGCGCCGATGTGGGCGTAGCCGCGTGGGCCACCGGAGCCGAGGGCCAGCGCTACACGAGTCACCACTCCGACGCTAGAGCACGGCTCAACCCGCGGGTGGCCGCGCAGGTAGCATCCGACAGCGTGAACGACGCTCCCCGAACCGCCCACGGCTACGGCCTCACCACCCTCGACTCCACCGGCACGATCCTGGACGTCTGGTTCCCGGCGCCGTCACTCGGCGAGCACGACGGCGCGGAGGCCCCGGAGGAGCTGACCGCGCTGGCGACGCCCGACGCGGTGCGCGGCGTGACCCGCGAGGTCCGGCTCGTCGAGGTCGCCGACCTGCAGGCCGGGCCGACGAGCACCGAGGACGCCTGGCTGCGCCTGCACCTGCTCAGCACGCGGCTGGCCGTGCCGCACGAGATCTCCGTCGACGGCATCTTCGGGCTGCTCACCAACGTCGTGTGGACCTCGGCGGGCCCCTGCGCGGTGGCCGGCTTCGAGCTCACCCGCGCCCGGCTGCGGGCGTCCGGCCAGCACGTCACCGTGCACGGTGTCGACAAGTTCCCCCGGATGGTCGACTACGTCGTGCCGTCGGGCGTCCGGATCGCCGACGCCGACCGGGTCCGCCTCGGCGCGCACCTCGCCGAGGGCACGACCGTCATGCACGAGGGCTTCGTGAACTTCAACGCCGGCACGCTCGGCACCTCCATGGTCGAGGGCCGGATCTCCGCGGGCGTGCTCGTCGGCGACGGGTCGGACGTCGGCGGCGGCGCCTCGATCATGGGCACCCTCTCCGGTGGCGGCACCCAGGTCATCTCGATCGGCCGCCGCTGCCTGCTCGGCGCCAACTCCGGTCTCGGCATCTCCCTCGGCGACGACTGCGTGGTCGAGGCCGGGTGCTACGTCACCGCCGGCACCAAGGTCACGATCACCGACCTCGAGGGCAAGCCGCGCGTGGTCAAGGCCCAGGACCTCTCCGGCGCGAGCAACGTGCTGTTCCGCCGCAACTCGGTCACCGGCGCGATGGAGGCCGTCCCGTGGCGCTCGGAGGGCGTCGCCCTGAACGCCGCCCTGCACGCCAACTAGCGAGGCCCTCTCGATGCCCTGCGTCCCCGTGTTTCGCCGCGCCCGGAGACTGGTCCCGTGAGGATCAGGAGCGGGCTGGCGCTGGCGGGCGTCGCGGTGGTGGGCACCGCGGCGGTCCTGTACGGCGTCGACGCGGTGCGCGACTCCCGCCTGCTCGGGGGCGAGCAGTGCAGCGCGACCGTCGACGGCGCCACGGTGGCGCTCGACCTGGAGCAGGCCGAGAACGCCGCGCTCATCACCGCGATCGCGGTCCGCCGCGGCCTGCCGGCGCGCGCCGCGACGATCGCGCTCGCCACGGCGTACCAGGAGTCCAAGATCGCCAACCTCGAGTACGGCGACGCCGACTCGCTCGGGCTGTTCCAGCAGCGGCCGTCCCAGGGCTGGGGCACCGAGGAGGAGGTGCTGGACCCGGTCTTCGCGATCAACGCGTTCTACGACGAGCTCGTCGAGGTCGAGGACTACCGCTCGCTGGAGGTCACCGAGGCGGCGCAGACCGTGCAGCGCTCGGCGTACCCCGACGCGTACGCCGACCACGAGGCGGACGCCCGGGTGCTGGCCTCCGCGCTCACCGGCAACTCGCCGGGCGCGTTCTCCTGCGACATCGACGACGACGCCGAGGAGGCGCCCGACCGGCTCCTGGCCAGCGGCCTGGTCCGCCGCGCCGACGTCGTACGCCGTGACGTGGAGGCCGCGTTCGGCGACCTGTCCCTCGGCGGCTTCGAGCCGGGCGGCGTCCGGACCGGGCACATGGAGGGCTCGACCCACTACGAGGGCCGGGCGGTCGACATCTTCGTGCGGCCGGTCACCGAGTCGAACAACGTGCGCGGCTGGGCGATCGCGCAGTACCTGGTCGCGCACGCCGACCGGCTCGGCGTGCAGACCGTCATCTTCGACGCCAAGATTTGGCAGGCCCGGCGCTCCGGGGACGGCTGGCGCGACTACGACCCCCCGTCCCGCTCGGGCGACCGGGCGATCCTGGAGCACCGCGACCACGTGCACGTCGACGTCTTCGACTGACACGGCCGCCTGACGCCCGGCGGGGTGGACCTGCTCCTCTCCGTGTCCGACAGAGGCCCTCTCCGGGTACTCGGTGCTCATGACGTCCCACGCTGCCCCGTCCGAGCCCACCCCGGGCTCCGCCCCCGGCTCCCCCGTGGACGCCGCGGCCCCGGGGACACCTGGGACACCCGGACGCGAGGAGCGGGTCGGGGCCGGCCTGCGCTGGCTGGCCGGCTGGTCCTGGCGCTGGGTGGGCGTGGCGGTCGCGGCGGCGATCCTCGGGTGGCTGGTCGGCGTCCTCTGGGTCGCCCTGCTCCCGGCCTTCCTGGCGCTGATCCTGGCGTCGGTGCTGCAGCCGGTCAGCAACCTCGTGGCGCGGCGTACGCCGATCCCCCGCGGCCTGGCCGCCGGCCTGGTGATGCTCGGCGCGTTCGCCGTGATCGGCGGCGGCGTGATCGCGATCGCGCCCTCGGTCTCCGGGCAGAGCGACCAGATCGCCTCCGACGCGACCGAGGGCCTCGACCAGCTGCGCGACTGGGCGGTCGAGCGGAACCTGGTCTCCCAGGACCAGATGGACACCGCGGCCAGCGACGTCCGTGACCGGATCGGCGACAGCGCCGGCTCGATCGCCAGCGGGGTCCTCGTCGGCGTGAACGCGATCTCCTCGTGGCTGGTCACCATGGCGCTGACGCTGGTGCTGACCTTCCTCTTCCTCAAGGACGGCCACCGGTTCCGGCCCTGGGCGGCGGGGGTGACCGGGCCACGGGCGGGCCGCCACCTCGACCAGGTGCTGGACCAGGTGTGGACGACGCTCGGCGGCTTCGTGCGGACCCAGGCCATCGTCAGCCTCGTCGACGCCATCCTCATCGGCGTCGCGCTGGCCGTGGTGGGCGTCCCGCTGGCGGTGCCGCTCGCGGTGCTGACCTTCATCGGCGGCTTCGTCCCGATCATCGGGGCGTTCGTCGTCGGCGCGCTCGCCGTCCTCGTCGCGCTGGTCTCCGTGGGCGTCGAGGGCGCGGCCATCGTGCTGATCGCGATCATCCTCGTCCAGCAGCTCGAGGGGAACGTCCTCCAGCCGTGGCTCCAGTCGCGCGCGATGCAGCTCCACCCCGGCGTGGTGATCCTGGCGGTCACCGTCGGCTCGACGCTGTTCGGGATCGCCGGCGCGTTCCTCTCGGTCCCCGTCGCGGCGATGGTCGCGGTCGCGCTGCGCTACCTCTCCGCGCTGGCCGACCCGCCGGCGCCGATCACCCCGCCTGCCGATCCGGCAGACCCCGAGGAGAAGCCGGCGCCGGCCTGACCGCGGCTGCTCAGCGCGGTCGCGCCTGCCAGTCCGGCTGGGAGCCCCGGGTGAGGACGGTGCGGGCTGAGCCGTCGGCCCGGGCACGCACGATCACCGAGGTGCCGGACGCGGTGGTGCTCAGCGCGAGGAAGGCGCCGGACGGGGACGGGGCGCCACCGGTGTCGCCGGCCACCGACTGGAAGCCGGGGTAGACGATGTAGGTGGGCGCGTCCGTGTCCTCGCCGTACTCGCCCCGGTCCCGCTCGGTGTAGCCGAACTGGTTGCCCGGCCCCCAGAAGAGGTTGGTGTAGTCGACGTACCCGCAGCAGTCCCCGCCGGACTCGAGGACCATCCGCGACTCCCCCGTGGCGACGTAGTAGTGGTCGACGCGGAAGTCGAGGCGGCAGTCGGAGTCGGTGCGCACCGCGATCCGGGTGCCGTCGGGCGACCAGGCGAGGTACTGGTTGACCCGCACCGGCTGCATCTCCGCGTCGTCGCCTCCGCAGAAGCCACCGGTCTGGTCTCCCGTGATGACCCGCGGCGCGCCGTACGGCGCCGTCGACCGGATCGTCATCAGCTGGGACCAGCCGTCGGCTCCCGGCTCGGCGTAGGCGAGCCGCCGGCCGTCCGGGGACCACGTGGCGCCCGCGCTGGTGACGGCGCCCGAGGTCGTCACGCGCCGCTCGTCGCTGCCGTTCGCCGCCATCACCCAGACGTCGCGGCGCCCGCCCGCCTCGCGGATGAAGGCGATCCGCCGACCGTCGGGGGACCACGTCGGGCGCGAGCTGCGGCCGGTCGAGGTCAGCTGCCTGACGTCCCTGCCCGACTGGTCCATGGAGTAGACCTGGGTGCCGCGGACGAAGGCGATCCGTCCGTCCGTGCCCGGGTACGTCGCGTGCGCGGTGGTCGAGGTCGCGGCGAGGCCGACCAGGCACGTGAGGAACACGACCACCGACATCAGGGCGGCGGGTGCGGAGCGTGGGTTCATGGCCGAGTCCTGTCCGAGAGAGGATGGGACGACTCACGCTAGGCAGCGCAGCACGGAGCGGCATCGCTCGCACTGGGTAACCAGGGGCCGGTCAGGACAGCCGGGCCACCGCGGCGTCGACCCGCTCGTCGGTGGCGGTGAAGGCCACCCGCACGTGCCGCGAGCCCGCGGCGCCGTAGAACGCGCCGGGGGCGACCAGGATGCCGCGGTCGGCCAGGGCCGCGACGGTCTCCCAGCAGTCCTCGTCGCGGGTCGCCCAGAGGTACAGCGAGGCCTCGGAGTGGTCGACGCGGAAGCCAGCGCCCTCCAGCGCCGTGCGCAGCCGGGCCCGCCGGGCGGCGTACCGCGCGTGCTGCTCCAGCGCGTGCTCGTCGTCGTCGAGCGCCGCCTTCATCGCCACCTGCTGCGGCCCGGGCATCTGCAGCCCGAGGTTCTTGCGCACGGCGAGCAGCTCGCCCACCAGCGCGGGGTCGCCCGCGACGAACGCGCAGCGGTAGCCCGCGAGGTTGGAGCGCTTCGACAGCGAGTGCACGGCGAGGATCCCCTCGTGCGAGCCGCCGCAGACGTCGGGGTGCAGCACCGAGACCGGCGAGGCCTCCCAGGCGCACTCGAGGTAGCACTCGTCGGAGACCAGGACGGTGCCGCGCTCGCGGCACCAGTCGACCACCTTGCGCAGGTGCTCGGGCGGCAGCACCCGACCGGTCGGGTTGGACGGGGAGTTCAGCCACAGCAGCGCCGGGACCTCGGGGCCGAAGGAGGTCAGCGAGTCGGTCGCGACGGACCGGGCCCCCGCGAGCGCCGCGCCCACCTCGTACGTCGGGTAGGCCAGCTCCGGGTAGCCGATCAGGTCACCGGCCCCCAGGCCGAGGTGCACCGCCAGCGAGCCGATCAGCTCCTTGGACCCGATCACCGGGAGCACCTGGTCCAGGCCGAGCCCGGTCACGCCGTGCCGTCGCTCCAGCCAGTCGATGCAGGCCTGGCGCAGGTCGACGCGGCCGATGGTGACCGGGTAGCCCGGGGAGTCCGCGGCGCCGCGGAGCGCCTGCTGGGCCACCTCGGGCGTCGGGTCGACGGGCGTGCCGACCGAGAGGTCGACAGCGCCGTCGGGGTGGGCGCGCGCCCGCTCGGCGTACGCCGTCAGGTGGTCCCACGGGAAGTCGGGGAGCCGTGCGGAGACGGCGCCCCGCCGGGTGCCGGTCAGTGGTCGTGCTCCTGCGGGGGCAGCGCCGCGACCAGCGGGTGGTCCTTGTCGATCTCACCCATCTTGGCCGCGCCGCCCGGGGAGCCGAGGTCGTCGAAGAAGTGCACGTTGGCGTCGTAGAACTCCTTGGCCTCCTCCGGCACGTCGTCCTCGTAGAAGATCGCCTCGACGGGGCACACCGGCTCGCAGGCGCCGCAGTCCACGCACTCGTCGGGGTGGATGTACAGCATCCGCTTGCCCTCGTAGATGCAGTCGACGGGGCACTCATCGACGCACGCGCGGTCCTTGAGGTCGACGCAAGGCTGAGAGATGACGTACGTCACCGGGGTCCTCCTGGGGCGCGCCTCGGGAGCGCAGATCGGGTGGGTGAGCTACCCACAGCCTAGTATCCCGCCGTGGCTTCCGGAGGTGTACCCCGTGACGACCACCATGTGGGCGGGGAGTCGGGCGAAGAGTCGGGCGGAGAGGCGGGCGTGGGCCGGCACCTGCTCGGCCCGCACGTCGTGGGCCGGCGCGTCGTCGTGCGGCGGCTGGTCCGCGGCGAGACCGGGCCCTCCGGCGGCCCGGCGATGACCGACCTGCTCGGCACCTGCACCGCGTGGGACGCCACCGGCTGCGTGGTGCAGCCCGAGTCCGGCGACCCCGTGCGGATCCCGCTGGCCGACATCGTCTCCGGCAAGCCGGTCCCGCCCAGACCCTCAGTGCGCCACCGCGTGCCGCCGGTGGAGGCGCAGACCCGCGCGCTGGCGCTCTGGCCCGACCTCGAGACCCAGCCGCTCGGGGCCTGGCTGCTGCGCCACTCCCCCTCGTCCCCGGCGCGCCGGGCGAACTCGGTGCTGGCCTTCGGCCCCTCCGGCGTGCCCGACGACCTCGACCGGGTCGTGGACTTCTACGCCGCGCGCACCGGCCGCCCGATCGCCGCCGTCCTGTCCGGCTCGGCCGAGGAGGAGCTGTTCCGCGGCCGCGGCTGGGGGCCGGAGTCCGGCGACGCCGACACCGTCTTCCAGGTCGCCGGGGTCGCCCGCACCCGGCGGCTGCTCGGCGCCCGCGGGATCGGGGCGGACGCCGCCCCGGAGGTCGTCGTCGAGGAGGACGGCGACCTGGCCACCGCGCGCATCGGCGACCGGGCGTCCGCGGTCGCGGCGTACGACCGCGACTGGGTGGGGTTCCGCGGGCTGCACGTGGCCCCCGAGCACCGGCGGCAGGGCCTCGGGCTGCGGGTGATGGCGGCGCTGCTCGAGTGGGGCGCCGAGCGCGGGGCCACCACGGCGTACCTCCAGGTGCTGAGCGAGAACGCCCCGGCCCTGGCGCTGTACGACGGGCTCGGCTTCACCGAGCACCACCGGTACTGCTACCTGGCCGCGCCCTAGTCGCGCCCAGCCGCTACTTGCAGATCACCTGGTCGCTCGGGGTGTAGGTGGTGTGGAACTTCTCCCGGCGGACGACCTCGTCGTCCCCGGGCTTGCGGAAGATCCGCCACACGTCGACGTCGAAGCCGCCGTACCCGGAGTTGGGGTAGCAGTCCGGCGTGCTGAGCGTGCGGGTGCCGGGCGAGGTGAAGTTGTAGCGGTCCGAGGTGGTGGTGTCGATGTCCCAGTGCTTGGTGGACCACATCGTGACCCGGGCGGTGCCCTGCGAGCGGCCGGCGCTGGGGATCACCTCGGCCTCGATCAGCACGCCGTACGGCGTGTCGTTGCGGAAGCGGAGGTCGACCGCGCCCCAGGCGACCGTCGCCTCGCGCCCGACCGGGTAGCGGTCGATGTAGAACGAGTGCGGCTTGTGCTCGACGTCCTCGAGGCCCGCGAAGAATGCGGCGTTGAACAGCGTGGTGGCCATCTGGGAGACGCCGCCGCCGAGGTCCTCCTTGAAGATGCCGTCGCTGATGATGGTGCCGGCGGTGAAGCCGTTCTCGATGGTCCGCTCCCCCACGGTGTCGTTGAGGGAGAAGGTCTCGCCGGGCTTCAGCACGGTGCCGTTGACGATCTCGGCGGCGCGGCCGATGTTGGTGTCGCGGTACGACGCGGGCGGGTAGTAGGTCGTGAAGCTGGAGACCTGCTCGCGGATCTTCAGCGCGCGGGCGTCCTCGGTGGTGAACTCCGGCTCCGCGACCCTCGCCTGCACCTCCAGCTCGCGCTCGCCCGAGGGGCGGGTGACCAGGCTCAGGAAGGCGTCGGCGACGTCGGCGGGGTCGTAGGCGACGCCGGGCTTGCCCGGCACCACCTTCGGCTTGCCGTTCACCAGGGCGACCGACGCGTCGACGGGCGCGCCCTTGTCGGCGACCACGTCGTCGACCAGCCGGGCGAGCTCCTCCTCGTCGAGGTCGGGCACCAGCTCGCCGCCCTCCGCGCGGACGCCGAGGGCCGGGCCGAAGTCGCCGGGCGCCAGGGTGACCGGGGAGCCGTCGAAGACCAGCGTCACGGGGCCGGAGAGCGCGGGGTTGGCGAACTCGTCGAGCGCCGCCTGCACGTCCTTCTCGTCGATCTCCGGCGCGGTCCGGCGCAGGGTGAGCTCGACGGTCGGCTCGTCGGTGAGGTACGCCGCCTCGAGCGCGCGGACGGCCTCCTCGCGGTCGATCTGCTCGCCGGCGCGCGGCTCGACGGTGCGCACCGACGACCCCTCGAAGACCAGGTCGCCGTCGCGCGGCGGCGTACCGGCCTGCTCGCCGAGGCGGTCCACGAGCTTGTCCACCGCGGCCTCGTCGACCTCGACGACGGCGTCGAGGTCCTGGCCGCCGGTGAAGTAGTCCCAGAGCCGGCGCGGGTTCCAGCTGCGCTCGCCCCCGGCCGCGTCCACCGAGGCGGCGAGGTCGACCGACAGCCCGGCCTCGCGGGGTCGGACCTGCTCGGTCACGTCCCCGGCCGTGACGGTGATCGTGCGGTTGCGCCGCTTCGCGAGCCCGTCCTCGAGCGCGGCCAGCGCGTCGGCGCGGGAGCGGCCGCCGATGTCGACGCTGGCGACCTCGGTGCCGCGGGGCACCTTGTCACCGGCCACGGCGTACGCCGCCGCCCAGCCGCCGGCGACGAGCAGGGCCAGTCCAAGGACGACGAGGAGGACGACGCGGCCACCTGCTCGGTCGCGTTTGTCAGTCGTCACGCGCTCATTCTAGGGACCGGGTGACACCGGCCTGGGGGTCCCCCGCCTCGGCAGGGTCAGGACCGCCGCCACCAGCAGGGCGAGGCCGGCGGCCACCAGCGCGTATCCCGCGGGGCCCGCGGTGACCAGGTAGTCCCCCTCCGGGCGGCGCGAGGCCAGCAGGGCGAGCGCCGCGACCCAGCCCAGCACGAAGGCGACCCGGGTCGTCCAGCCGGGCGGCAGGGCGACGGTGGTGGCCACCGTGGCGACCAGCCCCAGCAGCAGGCCCCACCAGCGCTGGTGCAGCGCCACGGCCGAGAGGGAGGTGAGGGCGCCGACGGCGAGCGCCGCGAGGGCGACGAGCGCCCGCGCCACTAGAGGCCGGCGAAGAGGTCGGTCTCGAGACCGTTCTCGTCCAGCTCTCCCCGCTCCCCCTTCGCGATCCGGTAGTACTCGACGCCCCAGGCGGTGGCGCCCACGTTGTTGCTCAGCGCGAAGAACGGGCCGTCGGTGGTGATCTGGGTGGCGTGCGCGGCCAGCGCGGCCATCTTGGCGTCGACGAAGTCGGTGGCGTCGATGCCGGCGGCGAGCTGGTCGTCGGGGGTGACGAAGTGCGGCAGCGGGCCGTCGGGGTCCATGCCCTCGAAGCTCGTGGAGTCGCCGGAGTCGCGCAGCACCCGCAGGCCCTCGCGCATCCGGGACTCCGACATCGCGCCCCAGTAGACCTTCGGGACGTCCCAGTGCTCGCCGAGGTCGAGCCGGTACGACGGCACGGCGGCCAGCGCCACGGCGTACGTCGCGACCCGGTGGGCCTGGATGTGGTCGGGGTGGCCGTAGCCGCCGAACTGGTCGTAGGTGACCAGCACCTGCGGGCGCACCTCGCGGATCACCGCGACCAGGTGGTCGGCCGCCTCGGTGAGGTCGGCGTGCCAGAAGGCGTTGGCGTGGACCTCGTCGGCGGCGACCGCGTGGCCGTCCTCGTGCCACTTCATGCCGGAGTCGCGGTAGGTGCCGAACCCGCCGAGGAAGCGGTGGTCGGTCACCCCCAGCGCCTTCATCGCGGCCGCGAGCTCGCCGCGGCGGTGCTCGCCGAGCCCGCCGTCGCGGTCGTCGGCGAGGTGCTCGAGCTCGGGCACCAGGATCTCGCCCATCTCGCCGGCGGTGCAGGTGACCAGCGTGACCCCGCGGCCCTCCGCGACGTACTTCGCCATCGTGGCGCCCTGGCCGATGGACTCGTCGTCGGGGTGGGCGTGGACGAGCAGGAGGCGCTGGTCGGCGGTCATGGCTCGATCCTAGTGATCGGGGTGGCCCCGATGAGCCCGGCGCGGCTGCGTCGGGAGCGGCGCCGGGGGCGGTGCCGCGGCCGGGGGGCTCGGGACGTGCGGCTCCTGGTCGAGCCAGCCGTCGAGCTCGTCGACGAGGAGCTCGAGCACCATCTCCGGGGCGTCGGAGAGCACCGCCCACGGGTGGTCCTCGTCGTCGTCCTCCCCCGCGAGCCGCTCGCGCTCGACCTCCGCGACCCAGCCGTCCGCGCCCAGCCGCGCGGCGGCGGCGTGGGCGTCGTCCTCGTCGAAGAAGATCGCGCGCGGGCCCCGGGCCCGGGCGAGCGCCTCGCGCAGCAGCACCGCGACCTCGGGCAGGAACGGCCGGTCGGGGTCGGCCCAGTCGACGTCGCCGAGCTCGTCGGGGCCCAGCCAGCGCACCTCGTCGTGCTCGGTCGGCGCGAGCGGCGCCTCGTCGACGAGGCGGGCGGCCGCGACCGAGAGCACCCAGCCACCCTCGATCGGGACCCGCGGGCCGAGCCACGCGCCGACCCGCACGGTGACGCCGAGCTCCTCCTCGAGCTCGCGCACCAACGCGTCCTCCGGCGACTCCCCCGGCTCGACCTTGCCCCCGGGGAGCTCCCAGCGTCCGGCGAGAGCCGGGGGCGCCGTACGCCGGGCCGCCAGGACCTTGCCGCCGCGCAGGATCGCCGCGCCCACCACCGGCTTCATGATTGCTTCACGAGCGCTGAGGTTACGGGGCGGCCATGTCCGCGACGACCGGTGTGCACCTGACCAGGACCGACGAGAACGTCGCGGAGATCGACGCGCTCGCCTCTTCCCTCAGCGGACGGGTCGGGCTCGCGGGCGTGCTGGCCGACCTCGACCGGCGGGCGCGGCGTACCTGGGCGCCCGGCCGCGCCGTACGACGGGCGCTGACGTGGGAGGACCGCGACCGGCGCGACCACGAGTGGTGGCCGCAGGGGATCACGTCGTCCGCCGAGGCCGGCGAGCCCGACGCGTCCGGTCGGCTGCTGGTGGTGAGCTGGTACGCCAAGCACGCCGGCGGCTCGCGGATCACGGTGCTCGACCTCGACCGTCGGCGCTACCAGCACGTGCTGCTGGTCGAGCCGACCCTGGACGCCGACGGCACCCCCGGCGTACGACCGTTGAAGGTGCACGCCGGTGGCCTGGTCTGGCACGGGCCGTACCTCCACGTCGCGGCCACCGGTCGCGGCCTGGTCACCTGCCGCCTCGACGACATCATGCGGGTGCCCGACGGGGCGCCGTACGAGACCTTCGGGCACCGGTACGTGCTGCCCGTCCGCTTCGCCTACCGCGCCGGGACCGCCGAGGGCCACGAGAAGCTGCGCTACTCGTTCGTCTCGCTGGAGCGGTCGGAGCCCGCGCTCGTGGTGGGCGAGTACGGCGGCGGCTCGCAGACCCGCCGGCTCGCGCGCTACCCCGTCGACCCGGACTCCCTGCTGCTCGCCGCCGACGAGGACCGCGCGTCGTACCCCCCCCACCTCGACGAGGGCGGCGTGGCGCGGACCCAGGGCGCCGTCGTCGTCGACGGCCGCTACTACCTCACCCGCTCGCACGGGCCGTGGACGCCGGGGTCGGTGTACGTCGGCCGGCCCGGCGCGTTCCGCCGCCACCGCTGGGCCGCCCCGATGGGGCCCGAGGACCTCACCTGGTGGCCGTCGGACGACCTGCTCTGGTCGGTGAGCGAGCACCCCGGCCGGCGCTGGGTCTACGCGATGCCGCGGCGGCTCTTCGACTGAGCCCCCTCCTGGCGCTCAGGCGCCGCCGTTGTCACCGCCGAGCGACCCCGGCGCCTCCGGGTCCGTGACGCCCACGTGCCGGCCGGTGCGGATCTCCTCCGCCACCTCCGCGAACCACCGCTCGTCGCCCTCCAGGCCGCGCGAGGACATCTCGCCCCGCAGCCGGTCCTCGACGTCGATCGCGGAGTCCCGCGCGTACGACGTCGCCACCGCGTCCACCGCGTCCTGGGTCGCCGCGTCGATCTGTCGGCCGCTGTCGTCGGGCTCCGAGGTGCTCACGGACGCCCCGTACCCAGCCAGCTCGGCCACGATCCTGCTGCGGAGCTCGTCGTGGCGGGGCGCGAGCGCCGACTCGTCGCCGTAGAACTCCTGCGGGTCGTAGCGCCAGACGGGCTGCCCGCGACGGTCCTCCGGCTCCCACTCGTAGCGCGCGAACAGGTGCGCATGCAGGTAGGCGTCGGTGTTGCCGAGGATCTCGTAGTTCATCCGCCGGAACCCCGGGTCGAGCGCCCGGCAGGCCGTCTCGACCGCCTGGCCGAGCGTGTCCATGCTGTCGAGGAACTCCAGGCGCTGCCGCTTCGGCAGGTCCGTCAGCCGGTCCACCGCGGGGTCGTCGACCAGGAGGACGCAGTACCCGGGCAGGAACTGCGTGTCCCCGATGACGGCGTAGGACTGCGGCATCCGGGCCAGCACCGTCGGGTTGGTCCCGGCGCGAGCGGCACCGATGCGGTCGGCCTTCCAGGCATCAGGATCGGACATGCCGACGATCCAACACGAGCACCGGCACCCGAGCAGCGCCCGCGGCCGGTGGTCGAGCACCGGTGGTCGAGCAGCGAAGGCGCTCTGCGCCTGAGCGTTGTCGAGACCCGGTGACCTGACAGGCAACCGCGACCACCGAAAAAGTCCTCCACAGATCTCATTCCAGACCTGTTGTTCGAACCTCTGTTCGAATAGAATAAGGGCATGACCACCGCCCCCGCCCTCGACACCGCAGCCGACGTGCTGTCGCGGGTGCGCGAGCGTCGGCAGGTCGAGCACCAGGCCGCTGCTGACCTGCTCGCCGCGGCGGTGGCGTGGGCGGGGATCCACTCCGTCGACGAGCGCGACTCCTACCTGGCGGCGGTGGTGCCCGGCACCGAGGGCGAGCTCATGGTCGCCGGACCCGGTGCCCCGCTGGTGGCGGAGTTCTCGGTGTGTGAGTTCGCCGCCGCGATGGGCATCACGACTGACGCCGGCGCCTGCTACCTCGGCGAGGCCGTCGAGCTCGCCCACCGGCTCCGCCGGGTCTGGACCCGGGTCCAGTCCGGGGACCTCCCGGCGTGGAAGGCCCGCCGGATCGCGCAACAGACCATCTCGCTGCCCCTGGACGGTGCGGAGTACGTCGACCGGCACGTCGCGCCGGTGGCGCACAAGATCGGCATCGCGGCCCTGGACCGGCTGATCGAGGAGGCCCGGGTGCGGTTCGACCCCGACGAAGCCCGCGAACGCCGGTTGGCTGCTGCGGACGGTCGCCGGTTCGACATCGACACCCGCCAGCTCTCCTACGACGGCACCATCAGCGTCGAAGGCGTCCTCGACCTTGGTGATGCGATCGACCTCGACGCCGCGGTGACGCGCGGTGCCGCACAGTTGGCGGACCTCGGGTCAGACCTGTCGTTGGACGTGCGGCGCTCGATGGCCGCTGGTGACCTGGCCCGACGCCAGCTCGCACTCGAGCTGAACACCGAACAGCCCGAGGAGACCGGCAAGAAGCGGTCCAGGCGGACCATGCCTCGGCAGGTGGTGCTGCACGCCCACCTCGCCGCCGCCGCGATCACCGGCACCGGCGGCACCAGCGAGTCAGGCGACCTGTACCTGGCGCGGATCGAGAACACCCGCTCCTTCATCGACGTCGACCAGGTCAAGGCCTGGTGCGCCAACCCCGACACCCAAGTCATCGTCAAGCCCGTCATCGACCTCACCGACCACATCGCCACCGGTGCCTACGAGGTCCCCGACCGACTCCGCGAACGACAGGTGCTGCTCCACCACACCTGCGTGTTCCCGTGGTGCACCAGGCCGGGCAGGAAAGCCGACTGCGACCACGTCACCGCCGCATCCCAAGGCGGCACCACCTGCTCCTGCAACACCGCGCCGCTCTGTCGGCGACATCACCGGGTCAAGACCCACGGCCGCTGGACCTACACCGCCCTCGACGAGACCACGTTCCGATGGCGCAGCCCCCACGGGCTGATCTTCATCCGCGACCACACCGGCACCCAGGCCGATCCGACCGAAACCTGACCACCGAGCCCCGGACCCCGCCGTACGCACCACCACGGCGGGGGCCTCGGCACGTCCGGAGCACTCGCCGAGTCGGCGCTTATGTCCGCCCCGGGCCGCGAACACAATCGCCGACTCGCGGGTCTCGATACGCCCGGTTGCGGTTGCCTGTCGGGTCACCGGGTTTCGACATCGCTCAGGCGCCAGGGCGCCTTCGCTGCTCAACCACCGGCGGGGACACGGCGGGGACCTCGGCACGTCCGGAGCTCAGGGCGGAGGTCTCGATACGCCCGCTCGTTCCTCGCGGGCTACTCGACCACCGAAACCCTCTTGCGGGGTCTCGATGCGCCGGGGTCGGGGCCGTCTGTCGGGTCACCGGGTTTCGACATCGCTCAGGCGCCAGGGCGCCTTCGCTGCTCAACCACCGGCAGGGTCTCGATACGCCGGGGTCGGGGCCGTCTGTCGGGTCACCGGGTTTCGACCACGCTCAGGCGCAGAGCGCCTTCGCTGCTCAACCAACGGTGGTCGAGCAGCGAGGAGCGCCAGCGACGAGCGTTGTCGAGACCCCCGCAGCGTCCCCACGACCCTGATCGAGGCCCCGGGGTTCGCTCACCGGATTCGACAACGCTCAGCCACCGGCGAGGCGTGCGAGCTCCTCGTCGACGACCGAGGGGTCGAGCTTGGTGAAGACGGGGGTGGGCTTGGCGACGGGGGTGCCGACGGCGATGGGGTGCCGCTGCCAGGTGGGCGCGGTGGTGTAGTCGCCGGTGATGATCGGGTACGACGGGCCGCCGTCGAGGTCGTCGACCTCCTCGATGCGCGGCATGGGCGCGATCTGCCCCGTGCCGCCGAAGGCCTCGTCGACCGCGTTGGCGGCGAACGGCAGGAACGGCGCGAGCACCAGGTTGAGGTCGGCGACGCACTGCGCGGTGACGTGCAGGATCGTGCCGAGCCGCTCGGGGTCGTCCTTGATCTTCCAGGGCTCGGAGTCGGAGACGTACTTGTTGACCTCGCCGACCACGCGCATCGCCTCGCCGACCGCCTGCTTCTGGCGGTGCCGCGCGATCAGGTCGCCGACCGTGCCGAACGCCGCCTCGGTGGCGGCGAGGACGGCCTCGTCCTCGGGGGTGAGCGGCCCGGCGGGCGGGATCTCGCCGAAGTTCTTGGCGATCAGGTTGGCGGTGCGGTTGACCAGGTTGCCCCAGCCGGCGACGAGCTCGTCGTTGGTGCGCCGGACGAACTCCGCCCAGGTGAAGTCGGAGTCCTGGCTCTCCGGGCCCGCCGCGGCGACGAAGTAGCGGAACGCGTCGGGCTGGTAGCGGCTGAGCAGGTCACGGACGTAGATCACGACCTTCTTCGACGAGGAGAACTTGCGCCCCTCCATCGTCAGGAACTCCGAGGAGACCACCTCGGTCGGCAGGTTGAGCACGCCGTACTCCCGCGGCTCGCCGCCGCGGGAGCCCTTGCCCGAGTAGGCGAGAAGCTCCGCGGGCCAGATCTGGCTGTGGAAGGTGATGTTGTCCTTGCCCATGAAGTAGTACGACAGCGCCTCGGGGTCGTTCCACCACTCGCGCCACCGCTCCGGGTCGCCGGTACGACGGGCCCACTCGATCGATGCCGAGAGGTAGCCGACGACCGCGTCGAACCAGACGTACAGCTTCTTCGTGGGGTTCTCGCGCCAGCCGTCGAGCGGCACCGCGATGCCCCAGTCGATGTCGCGCGTCATCGCGCGCGGGCGGATCTCCTTGAGGATGTTCTGGCTGAACCGGATGACGTTGGGGCGCCACAGCCCGGTCGCGGCGCGCTCGTCGAGCCACTCCTCGAGCGCGTCGGCGAGCGCCGGCAGGTCGAGGAAGAAGTGCTGGGTCTCGATGAACTCCGGCGTCTCGCCGTTGATCTTCGACCGCGGGTTCTTGAGGTCGGCGGGGTCCAGCTGGTTGCCGCAGTTGTCGCACTGGTCACCGCGCGCCCCGTCGTACCCGCAGATCGGGCAGGTGCCCTCGATGTAGCGGTCCGGCAGGGTGCGGCCGGTGGACGGCGAGATCGCGCCGTACGTCGTCCGCTCGACGAAGTAGCCGTTCTCGTAGACGCCGAGGAACAGCTCCTGCACGACCGCGTGGTGGTTGCGGGTGGTGGTGCGCGTGTAGAGGTCGTAGGTGCAGCCGAGCGAGGCGAGGTCCTCGGCGATGATCCGGTGGTTGCGGTCGGCGAGCTCCTGCGGCGTCACGCCGGCCTCGTCGGCAGCGATCAGGATCGGGGTGCCGTGCTCGTCGGAGCCGGAGACCATCAGCACGTCGTGGCCCGCCATCCGCATGTAGCGGCTGAACACGTCGGAGGGCACACCGAAACCGGCCACGTGACCGATGTGGCGCGGGCCGTTCGCGTACGGCCAGGCGACGGCGGACAGGACTGAAGTCATGGCGCTGATCCTAGGGTTGCCGCCGTGGCCACCACCGCGGCGGTGGTCACGAGCGCGATCAGCTGAAGTCGAGCTCCCCGGTGCGCGAGCGCTTGAGCTCGAAGAAGTACGGGTAGCCCGCGAGCAGCACCGCGCCGTCCCACACCTTGCCGGCCTCCTCGCCGCGCGGGATCGCGCTGAGGACCGGCCCGAAGAACGCGGTCCCCTCGATGGCGATCGTGGGCGTGCCCACCTCGTCGCCGACCTGGTCCATGCCGAGGTGGTGGGACTTCTTGATCGCCTCGTCGTAGGACGAGTCGTCCATCGCGTCGGCGAGCGACGTCGGCAGGCCGACCTCCTCGAGGGCCGCCTCGATCGTGGCGCGGTCGTACTGCCCGCCCTGGTCGTGCTTGCGAGTGCCGAGCGCGGTGTACAGCGGCGCCAGCACCTCCTGGCCGTGCTGCTGCTCGGCGGCCATCACGACCCGCACGGGCTCCCAGGCGGTCCGCAGCATCTCGCGGTAGTCGTCCGGGATGTCCTTGTCCTCGTTGAGGTAAGCCAGGCTCATCAGGTGCCAGGTGACGGAGATGTCGCGCACCTTCTCGACCTCGAGGATCCAGCGTGAGGTGATCCACGCGAACGGGCATAGCGGGTCGAACCAGAAGTCGGCGTTGGTGGTCGTCATGTCCCGCTGAACAACGGGACCGGGCCGGCTCTTCCCGTTGCTCAGGACAGAAGCACCTCGAGACCCAGCCCCAGCAGCGCACAGACCCCCAACGTGCGCAGCACCGACCACCGCAGCCGCAGGACCAGCACCAGCGCGACCGCCGCGACCAGCACCGCCGGCCAGACGACCGAGGACCACACCGGCACGAGCAGCCCGAGGTGCTCCGCGCCCAGCCGGCGGGTGTCCGCGAACAGCGTGTGCACCGCGAAGTACAGCGCCAGGTTCGCGATCACCCCGACGACCGCCGCCGTGACCCCGGCCAGCGCGGCGGTGAGCGCCCGGTTGCCGCGGAGCCGCTCGACGTACGGCGCGCCCAGGAAGATGAACAGGAAGCTCGGCACGAACGTCACCCACACGGTGAGCAGGGAACCGACCACCGCCGCCACCCACGGGTCGAGGCCGCCCGGGTCCCGGTAGGCGCCGAGGAACGCGACGAACTGCACGACGATGATCAGCGGTCCCGGCGTCGACTCGGCCAGCGCGAGCCCCTTGGCCATCTCGTTGGCGGACAGCCAGCCGTAGCTCTCGACCGCCGCCTGCGCGACGTACGACAGCACGGCGTACGCGCCGCCGAAGGTGACCAGCGCCAGCCCGCCGAAGAACAGGCCCTGGTCGGTGAGCACGGTCTCCCGGCCGCCGGCGAGCGCCCAGACCAGCAGCACCGGCGCCACCCAGACGGCCAGGCCGAGGGCCAGCACCAGCAGGTTGCGGCGCGCCGAGGGCGCCGCCCGGTGCAGCGCGTCGTCGGGCACCACCGGCGGCGGACCGTCGTCGGCCACCGCCGGGGCGGTCATCGCCGCCGGGTCCCGCCGGCCGACCAGCCAGCCGACGACGCCCGCGCCCAGCACCACCAGCGGGAACGGCAGCCCGAGGACCGCCAGCCCGACGAAGGCGCCGAGGGCGAGGAGCACCGCGGTGCGGCCGTGCAGCGCGCGCCCGCCGATCCGGACCACGGCCTGGACGACGACGGCGAGCACGGCCGGCGCCAGCCCCAGGAACAGCCCCGTCACGACCACCGTGTCGCCGTGCGCGACGTACGCCCAGGACAGCGCGAGCAGGGCGACGACCCCCGGCAGCACGAAGAGGACACCGGCGATCAGCCCGCCCAGCCAGCCGTTGAGGAGCCACCCCGCGTAGACCGCCAGCTGCTGGGCCTCCGGGCCGGGCAGCAGCATGCAGTACGACAGCGCGTGCAGGAACCGCCGCTCCCCGAGCCACCGACGCTCGTCGACCAGCTCCCGCTGCATGACCGCGATCTGGCCGGCGGGACCGCCGAAGGTCTGCAGCGAGATCAGGAACCACGCCCGGGTGGCCTCGCGCAGCGGGACGAGGTCGTTGCTGGCGCGGCGCACCGCGCCATTGGAGCGGGTCGGACCCACCTCGTCAACGAAGGACGGTCAGGGACGCAGGACCCGTACGTGCGTCCTGGCCTTGCCCGGCTTCACGACCTCCGTGCCGAGGAACCGCACGCGCACCGGCTTCCGCCCCGCGGTGAGGCCCGGGACGACCACGCGGGCGCGCCCGCCGACGACCTGGGCCGGCACGCTGCGGGTGCCGACGAGGACCGTGACCTCGCCCGTGGGCGCGTCGACGCCGGGGGCGCGGACGCGCACCCGCACCACGGCGCGGCCGGGCCTGCCGACCGCGGTCGCCGTGACCGTCGCCCGGGTCGTCACGACGCCGGGGGCCGGCAGCGGCACCGCGAGGCTGCGGTAGCTGCTCCGGGCGAGGTCGACGCGCGCCTCGAGGCGGTGGCCGACGTCCGCCGCCCCGATCTCGTACGACGGGCCGTTCGCGCCGGCGACGGCCACGCCGTCGCGCAGCCACGTGTAGCGGGCGGTGGCGTCGACGGGGTCGACGGTGCCGGGCCGGACGGTCAGCACCTTCCCGTACGCCGCCTTGCCGGCGAGCGTGAACGGGGTGGGGGTGCTGATCACGCCGGCCAGCACCGGGGCGGTAGCGGCCGTGGTGACCGCGACCGTCTCGTAGGCGGTGGCCTTCACCGAGACCCGGGCGGTGATCCGCTTGTCGATCAGGGCCTGGGTCAGGGCGAGCGACCAGCCCGTGGCGTCGGGGATCTCGGTGCCGTCGGCGAACCACCGGACCCGGCGGATCTCCGGGGTCGGCGTCCAGGTGCCGAGGCTGACCTGCAGCACCTCGTCGACCTGGGGCGTGCCGGAGATGACCGGCGCCTCGGCGTTGACCATCGTGCCGGGCGCGACGACGCTCGCCGTGCTCGCCGAGGCGGTGCCGGCGGCGTAGCCCTTCTTGGTCGCGGTGACCGTGACGCTCAGCTTCTTGCCCTTGACCGCCGCCGTCGGGGTGAAGGTGCTCGCGGTCGCGCCAGGCACTGCGACGCCGCCCGCGGCCCACTGGTAGGCGTAGTTGCCGGCGGGGTTCCAGGTGCCCTGGGTGGCCGTGACCGGCGTCCCGACCTTCGGGGTGCCGACGATGCTCGGCGGGGCGGTCGGCGCGAGCACCTTGTCGTTGAAGTGGATGAACCCGCTCGGCCAGCCGCGGCCCTCCTTGGTGATCGTGCGCCAGTGGAAGTCACCGCCCCAGCTGTCCTCGGACACGACGATCGTGGTGCTGGAGACGACCTGCTCGACGTACGCCACGTGGCCGCTCGACCCGGCGCCCGGCACGTTCGCCTTCCACCAGGCGATGGCGCCGACGGTGGGCGTCTGGTCGGTGATGTGCTTCATCGCCACGCCCCAGTTGCTGGCGTTGCCCTCACCGCTCCACGGCCGCTTGTTGGGCATGCCGCTGCGCACCATCCGGTAGGCGGCGTAGTTCGTGCAGTTGTGGCCGCCGTACATCTGCCAGTACATCGTCGCGCTGTTCCCCCGGTAGCCCGCGTGCGGGTACCCCTGGTCGGCGCACGCCTGGTAGCCCGAGCAGAGGTACGTCGAGTCGGCGGTGGCGGGCGCCGAGGGCAGCGCGAGGACGCTCCCAAGGAGCAGCGCGATGCCGGCCAGGGCCGCCGCGAGGCGTTTGCGTGACGCGTGTGACTGCTGATGCACGAGAGCACTCTAGTGAAGATTGTCAAGCCTGACACGCCGTTCGAGAATGACATTGTTGTAGTTCTCTGGATTGCCGGGGGTGCCCACGCCGGTGGCAGGATGCCCGCATGCCTGGAACCAACCTCACCCGGGACGAGGCCGCGACCCGCGCCGCGCTCCTGGACGTCACGTCGTACGCCGTCGACCTCGACCTCACCACGGGCGAGAAGACGTTCGCGTCCACGACCACCATCTCGTTCACCTGCGCCGAGCCCGGCGCCTCGACGTTCGCCGACCTCGTCGACGCGACCGTCCACGAGATCACCCTGAACGGCGAGCCGATCGACCCGGCCACGGCGTACCAGGACAGCCGGATCGCGCTGTCCGGCCTCGCGGCCGAGAACGTCCTGGTGGTCCGGGCCGACTGCACCTACTCGCGCACCGGCGAGGGGCTGCACCGGTTCGTCGACCCCGTCGACGACCGCGTCTACCTCTACTCCCAGTTCGAGGTCCCGGACGCCCGCCGGGTCTACACCACCTTCGAGCAGCCCGACCTCAAGGCGCCGTTCACGTTCACCGTGACCGCGCCGTCGCACTGGAAGGTCGTCTCCAACTCCCCGAGCCCCGAGCCCGAGGACGCCGGCGACGGCACGGGCGTGTGGCGGTTCGCGCCGACCAAGCCGATGTCGACCTACATCACCGCGATCGTCGCGGGCGAGTACCACGAGGTCCAGCACGTCTACCGCGGCAAGCACGGCGACATCCCGCTCGGCCACTTCTGCCGGCAGTCGCTGGTGGAGCACCTCGACGTCGAGGAGCTCGTGAAGATCACCGAGCAGGGCTTCGCGTTCTTCGAGGAGGCCTTCGACTACCCCTACCCGTTCGGCAAGTACGACCAGCTCTACGTGCCGGAGTACAACATGGGCGCGATGGAGAACGCCGGCTGCATCACGCTGCGCGACGAGTACCTCCCCCGCAGCCGCCAGCCCCGCTCGTTCTACGAGTTCCGCTGCTCGGTGATCCTGCACGAGATGGCGCACATGTGGTTCGGCGACCTCGTGACCATGAAGTGGTGGGACGACCTCTGGCTCAACGAGTCCTTCGCGGAGTGGGCCTGCTACCACGCCGAGGTGGAGGCCACGGAGTACACCGACTCCTGGACCGGCTTCGCCAACGCCCGCAAGCAGACCGGCTACCGCCAGGACCAGCTGCCGTCGACGCACCCGATCGCCGCCGACAACCACGACCTGCAGGCCGTCGAGGTCAACTTCGACATGATCACCTACGCCAAGGGCGCCTCGGTGCTCAAGCAGCTGGTCGCGTGGGTGGGCCTCGAGGACTTCATGGCGGGCCTGCGGCAGTACTTCAAGGACTTCGCGTTCGGGAACTCCGAGTTCACGGACCTGCTGGCCGCGCTCGAGCAGGCCTCCGGCCGCGAGCTCGGCGGCTGGGCGCAGGAGTGGCTCCAGACCGCCGGGGTCAACACCCTCGCGGCGGAGTTCGAGCTCGATGACGAGGGCAGCTACACGCGCCTCGCGGTGCGCCAGACGGCGCACCCGGACTGGCCGACCCTGCGCCGGCACCGGATCGGCATCGGCTTCTACGACGAGGTCGACGGCCGCCTGGTGCGCCGCGACCACGTCGAGGTCGACGTGGACGGCGAGCTCACCGAGATCACCGAGGCCGTCGGGCGCCGGCAGCCCGACCTGCTGCTGCTCAACGACAGCGACCACACCTACGCCAAGATCCGCCTCGACGAGCGCTCGCTCGCCACGGCCGTCGGCGGGCTCTCCCGGCTCGACGACTCGCTGGCCCGCGCCCTGGTCTGGGGCGCCGCGTGGGACATGACCCGCGACGCCGAGATGTCGGCGACCGCGTACGTCGACCTGGTGCTGGCCAACATCGGCTCCGAGACCGACGCCTGGGGCGTGAGCCGGATCCCGACGTACGCCGCCCAGGCGGTGACGCTGTACTCCGCGCCGGAGAACCGCGACGCCCTGCGGGCGCGCTGGGAGAGCGGGCTGCGCGCGCTGCTCCTCGACGCCGAGCCGGGCAGCGACCAGCAGCTCACCTTCGCCCGCACGTACGCCGGGGCGGCGCGCTCCGAGCAGGCGCTCGCCGACCTCGAGGCGCTCCTCGACGGGTCGCTGGAGGTCGAGGGCCTCGCCGTCGACCAGGACCTGCGCTGGACGCTGCTCACCGCCCTCGCCGCCGCCGGCGTCGCGGGCGAGGACCGGATCGCGGCGGAGGAGACCCGGGACGGCACCATCTCGGGCCAGGAGAAGGCGGCCGGTGCGCGCGCCGCCCAGCCGACCGCGGAGGCCAAGGCCGCCGCCTGGGACGCCGCGGTGCTGCGCGACGACACCCCGAACGAGACCCAGCGCTCGATCATCCTGTCCTTCCAGCGGGCCGGGCAGGACGACGTGCTCACGCCGTACGTCGAGCGCTACCTCACCGAGGCCGACACCATCTGGGACCGCCTCGGCACCCAGCGGGCCTCGACGGCGCTGGAGTTCATCTTCCCGCGGCAGCTGGTGAGCCAGGACCTCCTGGACCTCTACGACGCGTGGCTGGAGAGCTCTCCGGCCCCGCCGGCCGCGAAGCGCTACGTGCGTGAGGGCCGGGCCGACGTCGCCCGCGCCCTCGCCGCCCAGGCCAGGGACGCGCAGGCCTGATCGCGGCTCGACACCTCGTCGCGACACACGGCGGCTGACCGGACTCCCGGTCAGCCGCCGTTGCCGTTGGTGATCAGGCTCCCCGTCGACGGCTGGAAGGGGTTGAGGCCCTGGTCGATGGCGTACTGCTGCAGGTAGCCCTGCTGGCCGAGCACGTCGACCCGCGCCTGGATCTTCTTGGCCTCGGCGCGCTCCACCTCGACCTGCGCGAGCGCCGCCGCGGCCCGCGACTCCGCCTCGGCCTGGGCGGCCTTGGCGGCCGCCACCGCGGCCTGCTGCTTGACCAGCTCGTCCTTGATCGACTGCGGGGGCTCCGGCTTCTGCAGCGTCACCGCGAAGCTCTCGAAGAACTCGGTGTCGCCGTCGGTCTGCCGGTTGACGAGGTCGGGGAGCTGCTCGAGGACGGCCTGCTCCCAGGCGGCCTTCTTGCTGGGGTCGGTGTAGAGCTCGACGTAGGTGTACTGCTGGCCCGCGCGGTCGATCGCGGTGTCGAGCGGCCGCGCGATGTAGACCGAGAGCATCTCGCGCCAGCCGCTCGACCGGACCCCGTCCTCGGTCATGTAGGCCTGGTAGCGGTTGCCGATCAGCTCGTGGAAGCGCTGCAGCGCGCCCCCGGCGTACGTCTTCCCGCCGATCTCCTCGGACTCGCAGCGGGTGTTGAGCAGGAAGTTCGTGACCCCCTCGACGGTCATCTCGATCCCGTCCCGGGTCACGAACGTGATCGGGGCGCCGTCGCCCTCGTCGGCGTCGAAGACGAAGTTGGTCTGCGAGGACGGGTAGGCGAAGTGGCCGTCACCGGGACCGTCGAAGACCCGGTTCGACGGGCCGATGCAGTCGGAGAACCGCTTGGAGCTGAAGGCACCGCCCTTGTAGTGCAGGGCGACCTGGTCGGGACCCGTCGACGCCGTCGACGGGCGGACGAAGACCAGCGCGACGAGGATCAGGAGCAGCAGCAGGCCGATCGGCAGGAGCACCTTGGCGAGGCGGGACCGGGGCGTGGAGGCGGGGCTGCTCATGGGGGACCTTCCGGACTGGGGTCACGGGAGCTCCGGGCGGCCCTCCCGTTCGGCGGTGCGGATCGTATCGATGATGATCGTGGAGAGCTCGGGGTCGATCTCCCGGTGGGACCAGGCGATCTCCTTGAGGTCGTCGACCAGCACCTCGAGCCGGCGGGTCTCGGCGTGCGCCCGGCGTACCCGCTCGTGGGCGGCGGCGTACGCCGCCCAGCCCAGCAGCGCCGCGACGAGCACGGCGAGGACCGCGAACAGCGCGACGGGCACCACGGCTGCCCTACTGCGGGCCGACGTGCAGGGTCTGCGGCGCGCGGGCGTGCTCGGCGAGCATGATGATGCCCCGGCGCAGGCCGCCGACGAGGTCGCCGTCGGCGAAGGCCGACTGCATGGCGATCACCGCGAGCTCGACCTCGGCGTCGGTGAGCGTACGTCGCGCGTAGCCGCCGGTGACGACCTCGAGCAGGCGACGGGTGGGGTCGACCATGATCAGGATGCTGCGGGCCGGTGCCACGAGGGAGTTGTGCAGCCGGGTCGCGAACGGCCGCGGCTCACCCTCGGCGCTGCCGACGAAGACGGAGAACTCGAGGCGGCACAGCTCCTCCGCCTTGCGGATCGTGGCGTCGAGCGCGTAGCGCTCCGCCGGGGTGAACGGGTCACCAGCGGGCACTGGCTCCACCTGCTTCGGACACGTCGGTGTCGGGGCCCGCGAGCTCGGCGGCGCTCCGGCTCGGGCCGCCGATCCACTGGTTCTCCACGGCGGGGGCGCCCGGGGCGACCCGCTCGCCGCGCACCATCGGGGGGATGTAGACGAACGCCGTGATCAGCAGCGCCAGGGCGAGGGGGATGCCGCCCAGGACCAGCAGCGCCCACAGGACGTCGACGTCGTCGGGGTTCGACCAGCCCTCGGGGACGTCGGCACTCGCCGGTCCGGCCACCGCGACGAGCGCGACGGTGAGGCCGAGCAGGAGCACGGCGCGGCGGAGACGGGTCGCGGCGGGAGAGGTCTCGGGCGTGGTCACGAGATGAGGATATCGGGCCGGCGCGCGGGCCGGGTCGCCGGTTCGTCGTGCCCCGGGCGGATGTGAATACTGGGGCGCATGTCCGCCGCCCTCGAGAACGCCGGACCGTGCGCGCCCGGAGAGCAGATCTGCAACATGGCCCTGGAGTGGACGGGGAACGCCACCGTGGCCGAGGTCGCGGACGTCCTGATCGGGGCACCGCTGGCCATCGCCGGCCTGGCCGCCCTGGGACTGTTCCTGCGCTGGGTCCTCCACAGCCTGGTCGACCGGCTGGTCCTCCGCGCCGGGGAGGGCGTGCTGCCGGCCCGAGGCTCCCGCCTGTCCCTGCTCCGGCGGCGGCGCGGCGAGGAGTCCCCCGCCCCCAGCGTCTTCGTCTCCACCCGCCGGGTGCAGCGCGCCAAGACCATGGGTGACCTGCTGAAGAGCATCATCACCGGGATCCTGGTGGCGATGTTCGGCACCATGATCCTCAGCGAGCTGGGCGTGAACATCGCGCCGATCATCGCCAGCGCCGGCATCATCGGCATCGCGCTGGGCTTCGGCGCCCAGTCGCTGGTCAAGGACTTCCTGTCCGGCGTCTTCATGATCGTCGAGGACCAGTACGGCGTGGGCGACGTCGTCGACGTCGGGGAGGCGACCGGCACCATCGAGGCGGTCAGCCTCCGGGTCACCCGGCTCCGCGACCTCAACGGGACGGTCTGGTACGTCCCCAACGGGGAGATCATGCGGGTCGGGAACATGAGCCAGAACTGGTCGCGGGCCGTCGTCGACGTCAGCGTCGGCTACTCCGAGGACCTGGTCCGTGTGCAGCGGGTGCTGCGGGAGATCGCCCACGACCTGTGGCAGGACGAGGACTACCGCGGCGTCATCATCGAGGAGCCCGAGGTGACCGGCGTCGAGATGCTCGCCGCCGACGCGGTGAACCTCCGGGTCCTGGTCAAGACCTCCCCCAACGAGCAGTGGGCCGTCGCGCGCGCCCTGCGCCAGCGGATCAAGGCCCGCTTCGACCACGAGGGCATCGAGATCCCCTTCGCCCAGCGGGTCGTGTGGCACCGCGACGAGCAGCGCAAGGAGCAGCCCCAGGACGCGACGGCGGGCTCCCCCTCCGCAGAGGAGAAGCCCGCCGGCGAGAGGTGAGCGCGCTCAGCCGAGCGACGCCTCCAGCGTGATCGTGGTGCCGGCGAGCGCCTGGCTGACCGGGCAACCGGCCTTCGCCGCCTCGGCGAGCTCGACGAACTTCGCCTCGTCGAGACCCTCGACGGTGCCGACGACGGTCAGCTTGATGCCGGTGATGCCGGTGCCGGGCGTCAGCTCGACCTCCGCGGTGGTGCGCAGCGACGTGGCCGGGGTGTCGTTCTTGGCCAGGCCGTTGGAGAGCGCCATCGAGAAGCAGGAGGAGTGCGCGGCGGCGATCAGCTCCTCGGGGCTGGTCTTGCCGTTCGCCTCCTCGGCGCGCGAGGGCCAGGACACGTCGTACGTGCCGATCCCGGACGACTCGAGCGTCACCTTGCCGGACCCCTCGAAGAGGGTGCCTTCCCAGTTCGTGGTCGCCTGTCGGGTGGTAGGCATCTGCAGATCACTCCTCGTGGGTCGGGGCTGGGTCGCGGAGGGCTCCGCTCCCCCGCGAGTCTTGCACGCCCGGTTTCGCCTCCCGGCGCGCCGCTGGGAGAGGATGGCGCGGTGAGCACCTTCTACGACGAGATCGGCGGCTACGCCACGATCACGCGGATCGTGGCGACCTTCTACGAGGGAGTCCGGTCCGACGAGGTGCTCCGACCGCTGTACCCCGAGGAGGACCTCGGTCCGGCCGAGGTGCGCTTCCGCGACTTCCTGGTGCAGTACTGGGGCGGACCCAAGACCTACTCCGAGGAGCGCGGCCACCCGCGGCTCCGGATGCGGCACGCGCCGTTCGCGATCGGACCCGTCGAGCGCGACCACTGGCTCCAGCACTTCCGCGAGGGCCTGGACGCCGTCGACCTCACCCCGGAGCAGGAAGAGAAGTTCTGGGACTACGTCACCCACGCGGCGCAGTTCATGGTCAACACCTTCGACTGAGCTGGCGAGGCCGGGTCAGGCGGACGCGAAGGCGACCAGCCGCTGCCGGATCGTGGGCTCCGGCGCCGCGGGGCGCTGGGAGGTCTCGTCCACGAACACCAGCACCACCCGGGCCCGGGCCAGGACGTCGTCGCCGTCGCGGATCTCCGACTCCACCACCGCCGAGGTCCGGCCCACGTGGGAGAACCAGGACCACGAGTCGTACGGCTCCTCGCGGAACAGGATCGGGCGGCGGTAGTCGACCTCGGTCTGGGCGACGACGACCGCGGGACGGCGTACCGCGGCGGGGAGGTCGTCCCAGAGCCGCGACATGAGCACGATCCGGGCCTCCTGGAGGTACTCGAAGTACTTGACGTTGTTGACGTGGCCGAACACGTCGACGTCGGAGAACCGCACCCGCACCGGGTAGTGGCCGAGGTCGGTCACCCGGGCGGGGGTGGGCTCGGAGGCCGCGACCGGCGCGGGCTCCTCGTGCAGCGCGGCCAGGGTCGCCCGCTCCTCGGGGGTCAGCCGGCGGGGCCGCTCCTCGCTGAAGACGTACGGCGTGAGCACGGTCGTCGCGCGCACGTAGACGGTGCGTCCCTCGGGCGCGGCCGGGTCCTCGTCGTAGACCTCGTAGGCCATCGTGAACGTCGCCGCGCGCACCTCGGTGACCCAGCAGTCGATGAGCACCGGACGGAACCGGAAGTGCAACGGCTGGAGGTAGGCGACGTCGTGCCGGACGACCACCAGCCCCTCGACCAGGCCCGCGGTCGCCGTGGGGCGACCGTGGGCGCGGAGCAGGTCGACCCGCGCCTCCTGGAGGTAGTCGACGTAGACGACGTTGTTGACGTGACCGAGCGGGTCGAGGTCGGCCCAACGCATCGGGCACTCGTAGCGGTGGCGCATCCCCGGATGCTGCCAGAGGTCGCGGGAGCGTGACGTACGCCTCGTCTCACGGACCCCGCGAGCGTCTAGGGTTGCCAGGCAACGACAGCGCCGTCAAACACCAGGAGTGACCTATGCCCGAAGCCGTCATCGTCTCCGCAGCCCGATCCCCGATCGGCCGCGCGAACAAGGGGTCGCTCAAGGACCTGCGTCCCGACGACCTGACCGCGACCATCATCCAGGCTGCCCTGGACAAGGTCCCCGGTCTCGACCCGACGACGATCGACGACCACTACCTCGGGTGCGGCCTCCCGGGCGGCGAGTCGGGCAACAACATGGCCCGGATCGTCAACGTGCTGATGGGTCTCGACAGCGTCCCCGGCGCGACGATCACCCGCTACTGCTCCTCCTCGGTGCAGACCTCGCGGATGGCCTTCCACGCCATCAAGGCCGGCGAGGGCGACGTCTTCATCTCCGCCGGCGTCGAGACCGTGTCCCGGTTCTCCAAGGGCACCTCCGACCACTGGCCCGACACCAAGAACCCGCTCTTCGCCGACGCCATGGCACGCACGGAGAAGACCGCCGAGGGCGGCCAGGGCTGGCACGACCCCCGCGAGGACGGCGTGCTGCCGGACGCCTACATCGCGATGGGCCAGACCGCCGAGAACGTCGCCAAGCTGCGCGGCCTCTCGCGCGCCGAGCTCGACGAGTTCGGCGTCCGCTCGCAGAACCTCGCGGAGAAGGCCATCGCCGACGGCTTCTGGGAGCGCGAGATCACCCCGATCACCACCCCGGACGGCACCGTGGTGACCAAGGACGACGGCCCGCGCGCGGGCGTCACCATCGAGGCCGCGAGCCAGCTGAAGCCGGTGTTCCGGCCCGACGGCGTCGTCACCGCCGCCAACTGCTGCGCCCTCAACGACGGCGCGGCGGCGGTCATCATCATGTCCGACACGAAGGCCGCCGAGCTCGGGCTGAAGCCGCTGGCCCGGATCGTGTCCACCGGCGTCTCGGGCCTCTCCCCCGAGATCATGGGCCTGGGCCCGGTCGAGGCCACCAAGAACGCCCTCAAGCACGCGGGCATGAGCATCGGCGACATCGACCTCGTCGAGATCAACGAGGCGTTCGCCGCGCAGGTCGTGCCGTCCTACCAGGACCTCGGCATCGACATCGACCGGCTCAACGTCAACGGCGGCGCGATCGCCGTCGGTCACCCCTTCGGGATGACCGGTGCCCGGCTGCAGAACACCATGCTCAACAGCCTGGACTGGCACGACAAGTCCACCGGCCTGATCACGATGTGCGTCGGCGGCGGCCAGGGCATGGCGATGATCCTCGAGCGCGTCTAGTCAACGAACCCCGCGAACGCCTGGCCACGGAACGTGGCCAGGCGTTCTGCTTGCTCGGCCAGGCCGTCCGGCATGTCCCCGGTCTACCAGCCCGGAGGGTCCACGGGACATACACTGCGGCGCGTGGCAGATCTCGAGGTCGGCACCCGGTGGCTCGACGACCAGCAGCAGCGCTCCTGGCGGGCGCTGGTGATGGGGACGACCCTGCTCTTCGACCGGCTCGACGACGACCTGCGCCGGGCGTTCGACCTCTCGCTGGTCGAGTACGAGATCCTGGTGCGCCTCTCCGAGCGGGACGGGCAGATGCGGATGGCGCAGCTCGCCGACGCCCTGGCCCACAGCCGGAGCCGGGTGACCCACACCGTCGCCCGGATGGAGAAGGCCGGGCTGGTGCGCCGCGCGAGCTCCCCGGAGGACGGCCGCGGGATCGTGGCGGCGCTGACCGAGGAGGGCCGGGCCCTGCTCGAGCGCGCCGCCCCGCTGCACGTCGAGGGGGTCCGCGAGCACCTCGTCGACCTCGCGGGCGACGCCGACCTGGCGGCGCTCGGCCGGGTCATGAACGCCGTCTCCGACCACCTGGTCGCCGCCCACCCGGAGATGGAGCTGAGGTAGGCCGCGCCAGCGGACTACCTGATGGTGGTCGAGCGAGCGCCGCGACTGAGGAACGAAGTCGCGACGCGCGTGTCGAGACCCGGTGGGGCGGCCGGAGCCGAGGTCAGTCGCGCGTGAGCCGGCGGTGGGTGACCCGGTGCGGCCGGGCCGCCTCGATGCCGAGGCGCTCGATCTTGTTCTCCTCGTAGGCCGCGAAGTTGCCCTCGAACCAGAACCAGCGCGCGGGGTCCTCCTCGGTGCCCTCCCAGGCGAGGATGTGGGTGGCGATGCGGTCGAGGAACCACCGGTCGTGCGAGGTGACCACGGCGCAGCCGGGGAAGTCCAGCAGCGCGTCCTCGAGCGAGGACAGGGTCTCGACGTCGAGGTCGTTGGTGGGCTCGTCGAGCAGCAGCAGGTTGCCGCCCATCTTGAGGGTGAGCGCGAGGTTGAGCCGGTTGCGCTCGCCGCCGGAGAGGACGCCGGCCTTCTTCTGCTGGTCGGGGCCCTTGAACCCGAACGAGGCGACGTAGGCGCGGGAGTTCATCTCGAAGTTGGCGACCTTGATGAAGTCCAGGCCGTCGGAGACGACCTCCCAGACGTTCTTCTGCGGGTCGATGCCGCCACGGCTCTGGTCGACATAGGACAGCTTGACCGTCTGGCCGACCGCCAGCTTCCCGGCGTCGGGCTGCTCGCTGCCGGTGATCATCCGGAACAGCGTGGTCTTGCCCACGCCGTTGGGGCCGATCACGCCGACGATGCCGGCGCGCGGCAGGGAGAACGACAGGTCCTCGATGAGCGTGCGGCCCTCGAAGCCCTTGGTGAGGTGGTCGGCCTCGAGCACCACGTCGCCGAGGCGCGGACCGGCGGGGATGTTGATCTCGGAGGTGTCGATCTTGCGCATCCGGTCGGCCTCGGCCGCCATCTCCTCGTAGCGCGCGAGACGCGACTTGCTCTTGGTCTGGCGGGCCTTGGCGTTGGAACGGACCCATTCGAGCTCGCGCTCCAGCGCCTTGGCGCGCTTGACGTCCTTCTGCCCCTCGATCTTGAGGCGGTCCTTCTTGGTCTCGAGGTACGTCGAGTAGTTGCCCTCGTAGGGGTGGGCCTGGCCCCGGTCGAGCTCGAGGATCCACTCCGCGACGTTGTCGAGGAAGTACCGGTCGTGGGTGATCGCCAGGACGGCGCCGGGGTAGGACTTGAGGTGGCCCTCGAGCCACTGCACCGACTCGGCGTCGAGGTGGTTGGTGGGCTCGTCGAGCAGCAGCAGGTCGGGCTGCTGGAGCAGCAGCTTGCACAGCGCGACGCGGCGGCGCTCACCTCCGGAGAGGTTGTCGACCAGGGCGTCCGGCGGCGGGCAGCGCAGCGCGTCCATGGCCTGGTCGAGGCGGCTGTCGAGGTCCCAGACGTTGGCGGCGTCGAGCTCGGTCTGCAGGTCCCCGGCCTCGGTCGCGACCTTGTCCTGGTCGGCGTCCGGGTCGCCCATCATCATGTAGAGCTCGTCGAGGCGCGCCATCTTGGCCTTGACCTCGGCGACCGCCTCCTCGACGTTCTCCAGGACGGTGCGGCCCTCGGTCAGCGGCGGCTCCTGCTGGAGCATGCCGACGGTCGCGCCGGGGGCGAGGATCGCGTCGCCGTTGTTGGCGTGGTCGAGGCCCGCCATGATCCGCAGCAGCGAGGACTTGCCGGTGCCGTTGGGACCCACGACGCCGATCTTCGCCCCGTGAAGGAACGACAGGGTCACGTTCTCGAGGACGACCTTGTCGCCGTGGGCCTTGCGCACGTTGCGCAGGGTGAACACATATTCCGCCATGGTCCCCGAGCGTAGTTGCTGCACCCGCCCCGGCCGGGCGCGGGGCCGCTCAGGCCGCCGGGGCCGCGGCCTGCTCCCCCGCGGGCGCGGCGACCGACGGTCCCTCCGGCGTCGCGGTCTCGACCCGCGCGGCCTTGCGGAACCGGCTCACCCCGCGGGCGAGGTCGTGGCCGACGCTCGCCGCCTCGAGCACCATCGTGGTGACCTCGGCGCCCGCGCTGTTGGTCCAGACCCGGGCCTCGAGCCGGCCGTGGACCACCACCGGGTCACCCCGCCGCAGCGAGTCGCGGCAGTTCTCGCCGAGGGCGCGCCAGGCGTCCACGGTGTACCACTGGGTCGGGCCGTCGACCCAGGCGCCGGTGCGGCGGTGGAAGCGGCGCGGCGTGCAGCCGAGCCGGAAGCTCGCGACCTGGGCGTCGCCCGCCTGGCGCACCTGGACGTCGTTGCCGAGCCAGCCCTGCACGGTGACGAAGGTGTCGGTCATGGGTCTCTCCTTGTCTCGGACCGCCTCGCGTCGGGCGGATGACAGGAGACTCCGGGGGCGCGCCGACAGCCCCGTCGGCACGGCCGCGCCCTGGGGAGGACGCCGGCCGGGGAGACGGCTGTGGACGGCAGGTGGCCCGGTTAGTGCAGCGCCTTCGCCAGCCCCGAGCGGGTGGCGGTGTAGGCCTCCAGCTCGGCCTCCACCGGCGTCACCACCAGCTCGCCGGCGGCGGCCGCGATCCCGGACTCGAGCCGCTCGCCCACCTCCTCGGCACGGCGACGGGCCGCGCCGGCGACCAGGCCACGGCACCCGAGGCCCAGCACGATCCCGAGCACGACGCACCCGCCCGCGGCGGCCAGGGGCAGCGCCGGCCCGCCCGGCGCGACGTCGACGGCGGCCAGCACGGCCCACACCACGCCGGCCACGACGCCGAGGAGCAGCAGCCACTGCACCACCCGCACGGCGGCCGCCCAGCCCGGGAGGCGGGTGCCGTCGAGGTCGGCGTCGGCCAGGGTGGCGTCGAGGCGGTCGGCGAGCTCGGGCACCCGGGGGGCGGTGGCGCGCTGGACGGCGGCGGCCCAGGGCGCGCCGAGGCCGTCGGAGACGTCGTCGGCCAGTGCCCGGACCTCGGTGTCGACCCGGTTGCGGTCGACCACGGCCGTCCGGGGGCGACCCGTGGAGCGGCCGGAGAGCTCGGCACCGGACTCGCCGACGTCGAGCCCGAGGCGGTCGAGGGGGTCGCCGCCGAGGCCCGCGGCCCAGGAGATCACCGGCCAGCCGGTGGCGCGCAGGAGGCGGCGCCGGCTGGACCCCTCGACCGCGTCGACGACCGCCGGGACGCCTGCGGCCTCGCCGAGCGCGTCCACCAGGGACTCCACCCGTCCGGCGGTCAGGGTGCGGGTGCGACCCGTGCCGCCGGCGTCCTGGAGTCGCTCCGCGGCGGCCCGGATGTCGGCCTCGATCCGGCTGCGAGTGGCCTTCTTGGCCTCGACCCGGCCCGCGATCTCGGCGCGCAGCTCGTCGATGCCGATGCCCTCGCGGGCGCTGACCGCGATCACCGGCACCCGCTGCAGACCGTCCTGGTCGAGGAGCCGTCGTACGTCGTCGACCATCGACTGGCGTCGGTCCTCGGGGACCGAGTCGATGTGGTTGAGGACGACCAGCATGACCTCGTCGTGGGTCTTCAACGGCTGGAGGTAGCGGTCGTGGATCGCGGCGTCGGCGTACTTCTGGGGGTCGAGCACCCAGACCACCAGGTCGGCGAGCGCCACCAGCCGGTCCACCTCGAGGTGGTGGGAGACCTCGGTGGAGTCGTGGTCGGGCAGGTCGAGCAGGACGACGCCGTCGAGGGCGGTGTCCTCCCGCCGGGTGTCGAGCATCGAGTCGCGGGTGGTCTGGTGGCGCGCCGGGATCCCGAGCCAGTCGAGCAGCTCCTGGGCGCCGTCGCTCCCCCACACGCAGGCCGTGGCCCACGACGTCGTGGGACGGCGGACGCCGACCGCGGAGAGCTCCAGGCCGGTCAGCGCGTTGAACGTCGAGGACTTGCCGGAGCCCGTGGCGCCGGCGATCGCGACCACGGTGTGGTCAGCGGAGAGGCGCAGCCGTCCCGCGGCGCGCTCCGCCACCGCGCGCGCATCGGCCACCACGGCGTCGTCCAGGCGACCCTCGGCGGCAGCGGCGGCGGTCTCGAGCCCCTCGATCCGGGCCCCGATCTCGGTGCCACGGGTCACCAGGTTCTTGGCACCCTCGAGCAAGGACGTCATGTTCTCCAACCCACGTGCGACAGTGCTGCAGCCACCTTAGATGGCGCCTCCGGAGGAGCCGACGTCAGTCGTGGGCGGGCCCGTTCCGCCCCGACTGGGCGGCGAACCTGGCGTCGTCGACGCGGCGGGCCGCCTCGCGCAGCTGGGTGTCGAGGTCGGGGTCCACCCCGAGGCCGTCGAGGTACGCCGTCCAGCGCCCCCGCTCGCTCTCGAGGAGGCCGGCGGTGCGCAGCTCGAGCCGGTCGCGCGCCCGGTCGACGAGGCCGGCGACGACGTCCGCCCCGAAGACCGCGTCGAGCAGCGCCCTCCCGGACGCGCTGGACGAGGACGCGGAGGACGCGGAGGATGCGTCCTGGTCCAGCGTGACGACCATCAGCGCGACCGTGAGCCCCTGCACCCCGAGGGCCAGGAACTTCGCGGTGCGCTTGTCGGCCCCCTGGGCCCGCACCAGCTCGGTGACGTCCTGCTGCCAGTCGCGCGCCGCGCGCTCGGCGGCACGCCGGAGCTCGCGCGAGGCCCGACCCAGACCGGCGGCGCCCGCGAGCGCGCTCTCGCCGGCGGGGTGGGCCCGCCAGCGGGCCGCGACCTGCTCGGCCGCGGTCTCGGCGCGCTCGAGCACCAGCACCTCGAGCGCCGACTCGATCGCGACGGAGACCCGGTCGGCCTGCTGCGGACGGCCCTTCACGGCGTTGACCACCCGGTCGCGGATCCAGCCGACCTTGTCCTCGAGGCCGCGCAGCAGCTCACCGGTGCCGACCAGGTCCTGCCAGCGGGCCAGCACCTCGCCGCGCAGCAGGCTGCCGTCGACGCACGCGCGACCGAGCGCTCCGGCGGCGTCGTCGTACGTCTCCTCGACGTCGACCCTGAGCTCCGCGACCGCCGCAGCCTGCTGGGCGGCGGCGTCGGCCACCGGGTGGGTGCGCTGGGCGATCGAGCGGACGGTGCCCTCGAGGGTCTGGGACACGACGTCGTCGCGGGCACCGCTGTCCGCGGCGAGGGACTCCAGCCAGGCCCGGATCTCGGCGACGTGCCCGGGCGGGAGCAGGCCCTCGTCGTCGACGGTGGCGTCGGGGACGACGAACAGCGGTGAGTCCTTGAGGCCGCGGCTGGCCAGCATCCGCGCCAGGTGCGTGGAGACCGTCTGCACGGCGTCCTCGGCGGTGCGGTCCAGCACCACCGCGACCGCGGCCGAGCGCTGGGCGGCGGCCTTGAGCTGCTCCCACGGCACCTGGTCGGCGTAGCGGGCCGCGGAGGTCACGAAGAGCCACATGTCGGCGGCCGCGAGCAGCTGCGCGGCCAGGGTGCGGTTGCGCTCCTCGACGGAGTCGACGTCGGGAGCGTCGAGGAGCGCGAGCCCGCGCGGGACGGAGTCGGCGGCCACGAGCTGCAGCGCGTCCTGGTCGTCGGTGACGTGGTCGACGCGGCGCAGGTCGGGAAGCATCCGGTCCTGCCCGAACCACTCCAGGTCGTCGGGGTGATGGACCAGGACGGGCGACCGGGTCGTCGGGCGCAGCACGCCGGGCTGGGTGACCCGTCGGCCGACCAGGGAGTTCACGAGGGTGGACTTGCCGGCGCCGGTGGAGCCGCCGACGACGACGAGCATCGGCGCCTCGGCCGCGATCACCCGCGGGATGACGTAGTCCTCGAGCTGGTCGACCAGCGCCGCGCGGGCCGCGCGCTGCTCCTCCACCCCGGGTCCGTCGAGCGGCAGCGCGGCGGCTTGCAGGGCGCCGCGCAGCCGCACCAGCGCGGTCAGCATCTGGGCACCGCCCGCGGTGTCCCCCTGGCTGGTCGTCATCGGGTGGGTACCACCTGTCCGGGGAAAGCGATGGAGGGGCGCACGGCCGCGATCCTCGCGACGTGCTCCTGGCCGCGGGCCGCGAAGTCGGGCGGGGGCGTCCCGCGGAGGAAGCGGTGGTGCAGGAAGCCGAGCTCGACGGCGGCCTGCTGGTAGTCGCGCATCGCGCGCTCCCCTGCGGGCCCGGCCCACTGGCGGGCGTGCGCCCGCGCGTGCCGGCGACCCTGGAGGTCGACGACCCAGCCGATGTCGGTCGCCGGGATCAGGCCGCGCTGCGAGGCGTCGGCCAGGGCCGCGATGAGCATCCGGCGCTCGGAGTGGCGCGCCCAGACGGCGAGGACGCCGAGACCGACCAGGGCGGGGAACATCAGGACGGCGTACACCAGGGCGAAGCTGCCGAACCCGAAGAGCGTCGCGCCGTTCCAGAGCCCGTGGGCGAGCACCGCGAGGCCGTACCCGGCGAGCGGGGCCAGGACCCGGACGGCGCCGCTGCGGGAGCCGACGGCGAGGCCGATCCCGATGCCGGTGAAGGTCGTGAACAGCGGGTGGGCGAACGGGCTGAACAGGCAGCGGACCACGAAGGTCGCGGTCAGCGCCTCGGTGCCGCCCGGGCCGGTGCCGTCCGTGCCGTCGTACGCCGCGGCGAGGTAGAGGATGTTCTCGGTGAAGGCGAAGCCGACGCCGACCATGCCGGCGTACACGATGCCGTCGAGGACGCCGTCGAGCTCGGCCCGCCGCCACCAGAGCAGCAGCAGCAGGAACAGGCCCTTGGTGAGCTCCTCGCTCACCGGGGCGACCACCGCGAGGCTCGCCTCCTGGGTGAACCCGGCGACCAGCCCACCCACGCCCTGGATCAGGATCGCGGCGGCCGTGGCGACGAACCCACCCCAGAGCAGGCCCATGAGGAGCAGGCGGCGCGGCTCCGGCTCGTAGCGGTCCAGCCAGAGGTAGCAGGCCACCAGCGGCACCACCGGCAGCGCGGCCAGGGTGGTGGCGACCAGCAGCGTGTCCGGGGCGCCCGAGAGGGCGAGGACCAGCAGCATCACCGCCGCGCCTCCGCACACCAGGACGGCCACGAGGACCGTGAAGGCAACACTGTCTCGACGGGCTCCTCGCACGGGCGCAGCCTAACGTTCGACCCATCGGACCCGCGTCGGCGCGGGCGTAGAGTGACGTTGTGAGTGACCCTGTGACTGATGCTGTGAGCGAGCAGACCCCCGAGACCACCGAGCCGCGCACCGAGTCGCACGACCCGGCGGTGCCGGAGGCGTACTCCCGGTTCATGCGCTCCGGGTGGGGCGAGCGGGAGCTCGACCTCCCCCGGCAGCCGGTCGCCGAGCGCGCCGCGGAGCGTCGCGCCCGGCTGGCGGCGATGTTCCCCGGCGAGCGGCTGGTGCTGCCGGCCGGCACCTACAAGGTGCGGTCCAACGACACCGACTACCGCTTCCGCCCCGACACCGCCCACACCTACTTCTCCGGCAACCAGACCACCGACGCGGTGCTGGTGATCGAGGACGGCGACGCGGTGCTGTACGCACGGCCGCGCTCGGACCGCGACACCGACGAGTTCTTCCGCGACCGCCAGTACGGCGAGCTGTGGGCCGGCCGTCGCCCCTCGGCGCGGGAGATCTCGGACTCGCTCGGCATCGAGGTGCGCCACGTCAGCAGGCTCGAGGAGGACCTCGGCGGGTCCGCGAAGACCCGGGTGCACCGGGGCGTGTCGGCCGACCTGGACCGGATGCTGGCGGGCGACGCCGGGCTGGACGCCGACCTGGCCCGGGTGGTCTCCGAGATGCGCCTGGTCAAGGACGACTGGGAGGTCGCGCAGCTGCAGGAGGCGTGCGACATCACCGCGCTCGGCTTCGAGGACAGCGTCCGCGACTGGGCGCAGGTCCTGCAGTACGGCGAGCGCTGGATCGAGGGCACCTTCTTCCGGCGCGCCCGCGCGATGGGCAACGACATCGGCTACGACTCGATCGTCGGCGGCGGCAGCCACGCCACGACCCTGCACTGGATCGAGAACTCCGGCCCGATCACGCCGGGCGAGCTGGTGCTGCTCGACATGGGCGTCGAGGGCCGTCAGCTCTACACCGCCGACGTCACCCGCACCCTCCCGGTCGACGGCACCTTCACCCCGGTCCAGCGCGACCTCTACGACCTCGTCCACGCCTCCCAGCAGGCCGGCATCGACGCGGTCCGTCCCGGGGTCCCGTTCGCCGACATCCACCAGGCGTCGATGACCGTGCTGGCCCACGGTCTCGAGGGCATGGGCCTGCTGCCCGTGCCGGCCGAACAGGCGCTCGACCCGGAGAACAAGACCTACGCCCGGTGGACGCTGCACGGCACCAGCCACATGCTCGGCATGGACGTGCACGACTGCGGCCGGGCCGCCCCGGAGTCCTACGCCAAGGGCACGCTGGAGGCCGGCATGGTGCTGACGGTCGAGCCCGGCCTGTACTTCCAGGAGGACGACCTGCTGGTGCCCGAGGAGCTGCGCGGCATCGGCATCCGGATCGAGGACGACGTCCTGGTCACCGCCGACGGCAGCCGCAACCTCTCCGACTCCCTCCCCCGCACCTCCGCCGACGTCGAGGAGTGGATGGGCCGCCACCTGCGGTGACGCTGCCGGCTGACCGGTCACCGGGACGCCGTCGGCGTGCCGGGGACCCCGCCCGTACGGTCCGGGCTCCGCCACGGCACTCAGGAGCGAACATGGCCGATCGGCTGCAGGACAGGACCGCGATCGTCACCGGTGGCGCCAACGGGATCGGCCGGGGAATCGTCCGCGCGTTCGTCGCCGAGGGCGCCCGGGTGCTCGTCGTCGACGTCGACGAGGCTCGCGGCGAGGAGCTGGCCACCGAGCTGGGCGACGCCGTCCGCTTCCTGGCCGTCGACATCTCCCAGGAGGCCAACGCGGCGGTCATCCGGGACGCCGCGGTCTCGGCCTTCGGGGCGGTCCACGTGCTGGTCAACAACGCCCACGCGAGCCGGCAGGCGCCCTTCGTCGACACCACGATGGAGATGTTCGCGCTCTCGTTCAACACCGGGTTCTACCCGGCCTTCTGGCTGATGCGCGCCTGCTACGAGGACCTGAAGGCGACCCGCGGCTCGGTGATCAACTTCGCCTCCGGCGCCGGGCTGGTCGGGCACCCCACCCAGCTGACCTACGCCGCGGCCAAGGAGGCCGTGCGGGCCATGAGCCGGGTGGCCGCCCACGAGTGGGCCCCCGACGACATCAACGTCAACATCATCTCGCCGCTGGCCCGCACCGAGGGCGTCGAGCGGTTCCTGGCCGAGCACCCCGAGCGGGAGGCCGCCCTGCTGCGCGGCGCCCCGCTGGGCCGGCTGGGCGACCCCGAGGCCGACATCGGCCGGACCGCGGTCTACCTGGCCAGCGACGACGCCTCGTTCATGACCGGCCAGACGCTGATGGTCGACGGCGGCGGCGTCATGCTGCGCTGATCCGACCACGGGGCCCGACGGATCCCGCGACCGGCGATCCCTCCTCGTTCACCTCCGTACCTGGCGGGCGGGCGGGTGCGCTGAGCCCAGGCGGGGTCGCGATCCGACGACGGGCTGACGCGCTACGCCGACCCGACGGCGTCGGCCGCCTTCCTGGTCCTCCCCGGCTTCACGGCACGCACCCCCTGGGCGCCCCGCTCTTCGGATGACGCCCGGTTCCCGTGAGCCGGTCCAGGTCAGCCGTCCCCGCCTCCCCCACCGGCGCCGCCGTCGCCGAAGCCGCCGTCGCCGCCCCCGACCTGCCCCGAGTAGTCGTGGCCGCCGATCATCCCGCCCTCCGTCCAGGACCCGGGGTCGGACCAGGCCACGCCCAGGGTCACGCGGGAGCTGTCCGGGCCCACGGGGCCGGCGTAGGCCATGGTGATGCGAGTGGCATCGGCACGTCCGGACCGGATCAGCTCGTCGTACCAGCCGGCAGCCCAGGCGGTGTACAGCGGGCCGGAGGCGAACCACGCCACCCGCCGATCGCCCAGCCGGACCAGCCGCACGTCCGGGCGGTCGCCGGCGTCCAAGCGCTCTGCGTCGCGGAAGCACACAGGCACCTCGCGAGGGACTCCGCCGGGCGGCGCCCACTCCATGTCGCGCGTCGCGGGCCCGTGACCGGGGTCGAAGAAGCACGGCGGGCGCCGTTCCGGCCGGTCCCTCCCGTCCCGGTGGGCCAGGACGCACGCCTGCGAGAAGCGTCCGTCGGCCAGCGCCCGCGTCACCTCGGTGACGTCGGCAGCAGTGGCACACCGTCGCAGGGTGGCCTTGGCGGACTCGTAGGCGTCCAGGGCTCGCTGGTAGTCATCGAGTGTGCGGCCGTCGAGCTCGGTCGTCAGCGTGTCGACATGGAGCGCGGTCAGCTCCTCGCCGAAGCGGGTGACGTCCTCGTCGGCGGCGCGGCGCACGTGCCGGAACGCGTCCAGCTCGGCGAGTTCCCTCAGGCGCCTCTCTCGGCGTCGTCGGCCGATCATCCGGCCATCATGCGCCCACCGTCTCGTCCCTGCCGCGGTCATCTGGACCACCACCGACCCACCGCGACCCCGCGCGGCCGACCGGGCCGGCCCACTGCCGGGCGGTACGGCCAGAAGTGGGCTACGGCATACTTGGCGCGGGCAGGAGCTCGGCCAGCAGAACCACAGGGCTGTACTTCCTAGGTTTTCAGCTGTACTTCCTGCCCTCCGCCTCCGTAGCTCAGCTGGATAGAGCAGCGGCCTTCTAATCCGCTGGTCGCAGGTTCGAGTCCTGCCGGGGGCACCACGGCGGCCGTCGGCGTTCACCCCCAAAGGTGAGTAACGTTGTAAGTCTGCTCGCTACGATCGCCACGTGATACGCGAACGGCACGACGCCGAATCCTCGGTGCGAGACCGCACCGTGGACTACCGCGACGCCGCCGCCGACCGTCGCGACTACGCCGCCGACGCCCGGGACTCGGCCGCGGACGCCCGCGAGCTCGCCCAGGACGTCCGCGACCTGGAGCAGGACGAGCGGGAGCGGCGGCTCGCGGCGGGTGAGGCGACCGACGAGCACCAGCCCGCCACCGCCCACCTCGACGTCCTCACCGCTCGGCAGCGCGAGATCCTCGCGATGATCGCCGACGGCATGTCCAACAAGGCCATCGCCCGACAGCTCTTCATCACCATCAACACGGTGAAGACCACCATCCGAGCGCTCTACGCCAGGATCGGGGTCACCTCCCGCACCCAGGCCGTGCGGTGGCACGACCACGGCCCCCGGAACCCCGCCGCCTGACGCGGAGGACTCGACCCTCGTCCCTGGTGGTCAGGGAACCATCGTCGGCACCCGCCGCGGACCGGCCTCGGCCGGGCGCGGCCGGTCCTGGTGGTGCAGCCGGACCGCCACGAGCGCGACGTCGTCCTCGGGGTCGGTGGGGAGCAGCCGGCGGAGGAGCTCGTCGCACAGGTCGTCGAGGGCGGTGCCGTCCGCGACCAGGTCGCTGAGCACCTGGCGCAGCAGGTCGATGCCGGTGTCCAGGTCCTGACCGCGGCGCTCGACCAGGCCGTCGGTGTAGAGCAGCACGGTCGTCCCGCGCTCGAGGGTGACGACGTGCTCGCGCCGCTGGGTCCCGGGGTCCAGGCCGAGCAGCAGGTCCGGCTCGGGGTCCGTCGGGGTCAGCGTCCGGACCTCGCCGTCCTCGGTCACCACGATCGGCGGCGGGTGACCGGCACTGGTCCAGCGGAGCCGGGTGAGCCCGGCGAGCCGCTCCTCGGGCGTCTGCTCGAGGCGGGCGACGACCGCCGTGGCGGTGGTGTCGAGCTGCAGGGTCGCCATCACCTCGTCGACGCCCCGCAGCACCTCCGCGGGCCCGGAGCCGGAGTGCACCGCGATGCCGCGGAGCAGCCCGCGGACCTGGCCCATCGCGGCGGCCGCGGCGGTGTCGTGGCCCACGACGTCGCCGATGACCACCACGGTCGAGCCGTCGCGCTGGAGGAACGAGTCGTACCAGTCGCCGCCCACCTGGGCGGCCTGCGCGGCCGGCTCGTAGCGCACGACGACGTGCAGGTGGTCCGGCTCCGGCGGGGCGGTCAGCATGTTGCGCTGGAGACCCTCGGCGAGGTCGCGCTGCTGCCCGAACAGGCGGGCGTTGTCGAGCGCGAGGCCGGCCCGCGCCGCCACGTCCCGCAGCGTCGCGAGGTCCTCGGGCGAGAACGCCGAGCCGGCGGCGCCGCGGAAGACGCTGAGCATCCCGACCGTGCGCCCGCGCCCCTGCAGGGGTACGACGACGCCCGCCTCCGGCGCGAGCAGCGCCATCAGGTCGGCGGCCTCCCCCGGCTTGAGGATCCGGCGGACGGCCGCGGCGGCGTCGCGCTCGATGAGCACCGGCTCGTCGCCGGCCAGCGCGCGGGCGACGAACGAGCTGTCGGTGAGGGCCGGGACGCGCAGCGCGGCGTACCGCTCCACCAGCGGACGCTGCTCGGGGTCGGCGTGCCACCACCCGACGTCGCGCAGCCGCAGTCGCCAGTCGGTGCGCGCCGGCTCGTCGACGACGGTCACCAGGCACCACTCGGCGAGGTCGGGGACGACGACGGAGGCCAACCTGGCCACGGACTCCTCGACGTCGAGGGTCTTCCCGAGCTCGTCGCTCACCCGGGCGAGGAGGGCGCTGCGCTGGGCGCCTGCCGCGGCCGCCTCCTGTGCCTCGACCCGGTCGGTGATCTCGAGGAAGTACACCGAGAGCCCGTCGGGGGTCGGCCACGCGCGCAGCTCGTACCAGCCGTCGAGGGGCGGCGGGTAGTAGGCGTCGAAGGTGACCGGCTCGCCGGAGGCGACGGCGTGCCGGTAGTGGGTCTCGAAGTCGGCGCCCGCAGCCGCGGGGAACAGCTCCCAGATGTCGCCGCCGAGCAGGTCCTCCCGCGCCGACCCGAGCAGCCGCTCCGCCTCGGCGTTGACGTAGCTGAAGCGCCAGTCGTGGTCGAGCTGGTAGAACGCCGACGGCATCGACTCCAGCACGCGCACGACCCTGATCTCCCCGTCCCGGGCGGCGGTCGTGTCGTACGCCGCCCCGACGAAGCGCACCGCGGTGCCGTCCGGGCCCGGCAGCGCCCGGCCGCGCGCGCCGACCCACTGGATCCCCCCGGTGGGCAGCACGACGCGGTACTCCAGAGCGAACTCGCCGCACGCCTCGACGGCCGCCACCAGCGCCTCCCGGACGCGCGCGACGTCCTGGGGGTGCAGGGCGGCGAGGAACGCCTCGATGGTGCCGCCGAAGGTGCTCCGGTCGAGCCCGAAGAGCTCCAGGAGGCGGTCGTCCCAGCGCAGCTCGCCCGTCGTCAGGTCGAGGTCGAAGGCGCCGATCCCCGCGGCGTCGACGGCCAGCTGCCAGACGACGCGCTCCTCGGCGTAGTCCGCGCTGAGCGCGACCAGCTCGAGCTGGGCCACCACCGACGAGGCGAAGCGGGCCAGGAACCCGACCTCGGCGTCGGTCCAGGCGCGCGGGGCCGGGTGCAGCACGCAGAGCGCACCGAGCACCTCGCCGCCCCCGCCGAGGAGGGGTACGCCGAGGTGGGCGCGGGGTCCGGACCCGTCGGCGGCAGTGGCCTCCGAGACCACCACGCGACCGGTGGAGACGGTCGCCGTGCGCACCGTGACCGCGTCGGGGTCGTCCGCGTCGACGCCCACGCTGCTCAGGGCCTCCTCGCGGCCGGCGACCACCCAGAGCTGGGCCGCGTCGGCGTCGAGGAGCCGCGCAGCGAGGTCGACGAGGTCGTCGAGGACGACGTAGTCGGACGCCCGGAGGGCGCGCAGCGCCGAGAGTCCGTCCGGAGCCTGCGCCGCCGCGGGGCCGCGGTCGAGCGTCACGACCATGTCCTCCTCGATCCGCACAGCAGCCTTCCGATGGTCCCAGTGGGGCCGACCCCCCAGCCTGTCACAACGTGCGCACCGAGCACCGGTGTTCCCCGGTTCTCGTCCGGGGCGGTTCGGGCGTCCGGCGGCGGGGGCTGCGGCGTCTCCGCCGCGGGTCGTTCAGCCCTGCGGAAGCTGCCGCTTCTCGTCGGGCTGGAAGCCGTGCTCGATCCCCCAGCGCACCGCCTGGGGGCGGCGCTCGACCCCGATCTTGCGGTAGGCGTTGCGGATGTGGGTCTTGACGGTGTTGATGCCGAGGTAGACCCGCCCGGCGATCTCCTGGTTGCTGAGTCCCTGGGTGATCAGCGCCAGGATCTCGGCCTCGCGGTCGGTCAGCCCGTGGTCGCGACCCGGCCAGGACCCGAACGTGCCGCCCTCGCCGATCGGCACGTCGGGGACGACCCGCTCCCCGGCGTGCACCCGCTCGAGCAGCCCGACGAGCTCCTCGGCCGAGACCCGCTTGGGGATGTAGCCGGCCATCCCGCGGTCGAGCGCCCGCTGGACGAGCTCGGGTTCGACGTTCCAGCTGAAGGCGACCACCTTGCTCGCCCGGCCGTTGGCGAGGACGTCGACGTCGACGTCGTCGGCCTGCGGCTGGCCGAAGCTGTCGTAGAGCAGGATGTCGACGTCGCTCTCGAGGGGCACCCGGCTGTCGAGCTCCACGACCTGCACCCGGTCCGCGTGCGGCTGGAGCGCCGAGGCGACACCGGCGACGACGACGGCGTAGTCGTCGGCGACCGCGACGCGCACGGGAGAGCTCATGGCCCTCAGCCTAGAGGGCGGCGGCGGCCGATCAGACCAGGCCGAGCAGCACCACGAGGAAGCCGATGACGGGGATCGCCCAGAGGAGCGCGAGTCCCATCGCCTCTTCCCAGGCCTGGTCGTGCTGCTGCGAACGCTCCAAGGTCGGGGCGGTCATGTCGCTCACTCCTCAGGTCGGATGGGAGTCCGGTAACCACCCGGCGCGCTCGGCACGCGCCGTGCGCGACCATGGGGGTGTGACCTTCGCCCCCACCGACTTCCTCGGGACCTGGTCGTTGTCCCGGGCCGTCGACGACCGTCTCGCCGGGGAGACGCTGCGGGTCGAGGGCACCGCGACGCTCTCGCGGCTCGCGGCCGACCACGTCCGTTGGACCGAGGAGGGCGTGCTGCGCTGGTCGGGGGGCGAGGTCCCGGTGCAGCGGACCCTCGACGTACGCCGCCGGTCCGACGGCGGCTGGTTCGTGCACTTCTCCGACGGCCGCGAGTTCCACCCGTGGACGGTCGGGGCCGACGTGGCGCACCCGTGCGGAGCCGATCTCTACCGCGGCCGGGTGGACGTGGACGCGGACGGCAGGTCCTGGACGGTGACCTGGCACAGCACCGGCCCGGCGAAGGACTACGTGATGACCACGCGGCACGCGGACCGGGTCGACCTCAGCGCTGCGGACCGACCAGGCGGGAGCGGTCCGGCGTGAAGCCGTGCTGCATCCCCCAGGCGACCGCCTGGGCTCGCCGGGTCACGCCGATCTTGCGGTAGCCGGTGCGGATGTAGGTCTTGACCGAGTTGATGCTGAGGTAGGAGCGGTCGGCGATCTCCTGGTTGCTCAAGCCCTGGGTGATCAGCGCGATCACCTCGGACTCGCGGGCCGTCAGCCCGTGGGCGCGGCCGGGCCAGGTGCCGCTCACCGTCTCCGCGAGCGAGGCGCGCTCCGGGACGATCCGCTCGCCGGCGTGCACCCGCTCCAGCGCGTCGACGATCCGGCCGGCGTCCAGCTCCTTGGAGAGGTACGCCGCGGCGCCGCGGGCGAGGGCCCGCTGGACGAGCGCGGGGTCGGTGTTCCAGCTGAAGACGACCACCTTCGCCTCGCCGCCCTCGGCGACCAGCTCCTCGAGGTCGATCCCGTCGCCCTGCACCTGCCCGAACGTGTCGTAGAGGATGACGTCGACGTCGCTCACCACCGGCATCCGGGCATCCATCTCGGCCACGACCACCCGGCCGGCGTACGGCTCCAGGAGCGCGGCGACCCCGGCGACCACGATCTCGTAGTCGTTCACCACCGCGACGCGGACGGGTCCTGGGCTCATGTGCGGAGCCTAGACCCGTCGCGCCGGCGTGTCCCGCCCGTGAGCAACGCCCCCGCGCGGTGGAATGGCCGCGGCCCCGCACAGTATGAGTGTGCGGGGCCGCTCACGTCCCGGGCCGGGCTCGCGTCAGTCCGCGGCGTACGCGTCGATCTCGGCGAGCAGCCGGGTCCGCACGTCGTCGGGGGCGAACGACGCCGTCACGGCCGTGCGCGCCAGGTCGGCGACCCCGGCCTCGTCGAGCTCGAGGAGCTCGGCGGCGATCTCGTACTCCCGGTTCAGCGTCGTGCCGAACATCGGCGGGTCGTCGGAGTTGACCGTGAGCGTCACGCCGGCGTCGCGGAAGGCCCGGATCGGGTGCTCCTCGAGCGTCGTGACCGCGCGGGTCGCGATGTTGGACGACGGGCACACCTCCAGCGGAACGCCGGTCTCGGCGAGGTGGGCGAGGAGCGCGGGGTCCTGCGCCGACGACGTGCCGTGCCCGATCCGCTCGGCGCCGAGCAGCCGGAGCGCGTCCCAGACGGTCTGCGGACCGGTGGTCTCCCCGGCGTGCGGGACGCTGCGGAGGCCCGCGGCCCGGGCCGCGTCGAAGTGCGGCTGGAACTGGGCGCGGCCCACGCCGACCTCCGGTCCGCCGAGGCCGAAGCCGACGAGCCCCTCGGGACGGTGCCGGACGGCGTACTCGAGCGTGGCGTCGGCCGCGGGGATCCCGGACTCGCCGGGGATGTCGTAGATCCAGCGCAGCACCAGGCCGAAGTCGCGCTCGGCCGCGAACCGGGCGTCCTCGATCGCCTCGGTGTAGGCCTCGATCGGCATGCCGACTCCCGGGGCGTCCGGCCGGACCGACGTGTACGGCGTGCAGGTGAGCTCGGCGTAGCGCAGCCGCTGCTCGGTCGCCATCTCGCGCGCGACCTCGTAGGTGAGGTAGCGGACGTCCTCCGGCGTGCGGATCAGCGCCACGACCGCCAGGTAGACCTCGATGAAGTGGGCGAAGTCGCGGAACTCGTAGAAGCGCCGGAGCTCGTCGAGGTCGCTGGGGACGGTGCCGGGGTGGCGGGCGGCCAGCTCGCTGACGATCCGCGGCGAGGCCGAGCCCACGTGGTGGACGTGCAGCTCGGCCTTCGGGAGGCCGCGGACGAACTCGCTGATGCTCCTGCTCACCCGCCGGAGCGTGTCACTCGATCGCGTCGGCCAGCGAATTCGCGATGTCGTCGGCCCCGCCGGTGATCGGCTTGCCGTCGAGCAGCACCGTCGGGGTGCCCTGGACGCCGGCGTCCTGCGCCGCCTGGGTGGCCTCGTCGACCCACGCCTGCTCCGCCATGCCCTCGATGCCGGGGCGCACGTCGTCCTCCTCGGCCCCCGCCTCGACCGCGAGCTCGACCAGCGTGTCGTCGTCGAGACCGTCCTCGCTCTCGCTGGCCTCGTCGTACCGCTCGAAGAGCAGCTCGTGGTACTTCTTCGCGACCTCCGGGCCGGCCGCGTCGAGCACCACCTTGAAGGCGTTCGTCGAGCGCTCGGAGTAGTCGGAGAGGAAGTTGACCGGCCGGTACTCGATCGTGGCCTTGCCGGACTCGGCGAACTCGCTCAGCTCCTCGGTGCTCACGGCCTCGAGGTCGGCGCAGTGCACGCAGTGGAAGTCCTCGTAGATGATCACCTCGTGCGGGGCGCCGGTCTCGCCGATGGTCAGACCGAACTCGGAGCCCGCGGCGGGCGCGGCGAGGTCCTTGCTGGGGTCGTTGGCCCGCATCCAGAGGGTGCCGCCGACCACGACGACCACCAGGACGAGCACGACGGCCAGGATCATGGTCATCCGGCGCCGCTGCTCCTGCCGCTCCTGCTCGCGGACCGCGACGGCGGCCCGCTCGGTGCGGCTGGTGGCGGTGTTCTTCTTCGACATCAGGTCTCGCTCCTCGGAGTCGACAGGGGACGGAAGATGAGGTCGTCCAGGGCCAGGCGGGTGCGCGGCCACCGGACCAGGAAGAGGGACGCCGCGAGCAGCGCGACGTCGCGGGCGATCTCGCCGGGGTACTTCGCGGTGGCGTCCGGGTCGTACCCGCCGCCGCCGAAGCACCCGCAGTCGATCTCGAGCCCACGCGCCCAGGCGCTGGCGATGCCGATGATGAACGCCACGAACAGCAGCGCCGAGATCGCCGCCGCGCCGCGGGTCAGCAGGCCGGCCACGAGCGCGAGCCCGACGACCACCTCGAGGACCGGCAGCAGGTAGCCGATCGGCTCGACGAGCGCCTCGGGCAGCAGGTCGTAGGCCCGCACGGCCTGCACGCTCTCGTAGGGCTCGCCGAGCTTGAGGCCCCCGGCCACGATCCACACGCCACCCGTCACCAGTCGCGCGACCAGACCGAGCCACTCCCTCACGCGGATGATCCTAGGGACCCCGGCTGAGTGCTCGCTGAGAGACGGCCGAGACCCTCCGGTGGTCGAGCAGCGACGGCGCCGCGTTGGGGCACCCCGCGGCGCGACCACCTAGGGTTCTCCTCGTGAACGAGCGACTGGTGTGGATCGACTGCGAGATGACCGGACTCGACCTCGGGGTGGACGCCCTCATCGAGGTCGCGGCCCTGGTCACCGACTTCGACCTCAACGTGCTCGGCGAGGGCGTCGACATCATCGTCAAGCCGCCGGCCGAGGCCCTGGACCAGATGGGCGACTTCGTCCGGACCATGCACGAGAAGTCCGGGCTGCTCGAGGAGCTGGCCGGGGGCGTGAGCATGGAGGAGGCCGAGGAGCGCACCCTCGCCTACATCCGGGAGCACTGCCCCGACGGGAGCCGCCCGCCGCTGGCCGGGAACACGGTCGCCACTGACCGCTCCTTCCTCGCCCGGGACATGCCGACCCTGGAGCAGTTCCTCCACTACCGGATCGTCGACGTGTCCTCGATCAAGGAGCTCTCCCGCCGGTGGTTCCCGCGGGCGTACTTCCAGGCGCCCCCCAAGCGCGGCAACCACCGTGCGCTGGCCGACATCCAGGAGAGCATCGAGGAGCTGCGCTACTACCGCGACGCCGTCTTCGTCCCCTCCCCCGGCCCCGACAGCGACACCGCCCGGGCGCTCGCGGAGAAGCACGGCGGGTCGCTGACCGGGCTGTCGGCGCCCGATTCCGCCAGTACGGACGACGTCCTCTAGACTCTTCCCCGGTCCGGCCCCCGGACCGACCTGGTGGGTATAGCTCAGCTGGTAGAGCGCTGCGTTGTGGTCGCAGATGTCGCGGGTTCAAGTCCCGTTACTCACCCCATCGATCGAGCCCCTGACTGCGGAGACGCGGTCAGGGGCTCGACCCGTCAGGGGCCTCGCGCCCACCCGAACGGAGCAGCACCTCGTGTCCACCGCCCTGCCCGACACGGCGATCGAGCCGACCGTGCGCGCCGCCCTCCGCTCCCCGCGGCTGCTGCGCACCGAGGTCCTCGGCGGTCTCGTCGTCGCCCTGGCGCTGATCCCCGAGGCGATCTCGTTCTCGATCATCGCGGGGGTCGACCCGCGGGTCGGGCTGTTCGCGTCGTTCACGATGGCGGTCTCGATCGCGTTCCTCGGCGGCCGCCCGGCGATGATCTCGGCCGCGACGGGCGCCGTCGCCCTCGTCATCGCGCCGGTGATGCGCGACCACGGCTTCGCCCACCTGATCGCGACCGTGCTGCTCGGCGGGGTGATCCAGGTCGCGCTGGCGCTCGCGGGCGTCGCGAAGCTGATGCGGTTCATCCCGCGCTCGGTGATGGTCGGGTTCGTCAACGCGCTGGCGATCCTCGTCCTCGAGGCGCAGCTCGACCACCTGGTCGACGTGCCGTGGCCGGTCTACCCGATGGTCGCCGTCGGGATCGCGGTGATCGTGGCCCTCCCCCGCGTCACCACGATCGTCCCGGCCCCGCTGGTCGCGATCGTCGCCCTCACCGCGTTCACGCTGGTCGGCGCGGTCGGCGTCCCCGACGTCGGCGACGAGGGCGAGCTGCCCGACAGCCTCCCGTCGCTGTTCCTCCCCGACGTCCCGTTCAGCCTCGACACGCTGGAGATCATCGCGCCCTACGCGCTCGCGATGGCGTTGGTCGGCCTGCTCGAGTCGCTGCTGACCGCGAAGCTCGTCGACGACATCACCGACACCCGCTCCGACAAGACCCGCGAGGCGTGGGGCCAGGGCGGCGCCAACCTGATCACCGGGTTCTTCGGCGGCATGGGCGGCTGCGCGATGATCGGCCAGACGATGATCAACGTGAAGGTCTCGGGGGCCCGCACCCGGCTCTCCACGTTCCTGGCCGGCGTCTTCCTGCTCGTCCTCGTCGTGGGGTTCGGCGACGTCGTCGCGCTGATCCCGATGGCCGCCCTCGTCGCCGTCATGGTGATGGTCTCGGTCGCCACCTTCGACTGGCACTCGGTCCGGCCCGCCACCCTGCGCCGGATGCCGAGGTCCGAGACCGCGGTGATGGTCACGACCGTCCTGGTCACGGTGGTCAGCCGCAACCTCGCCATCGGCGTCGGCGTCGGCGTGCTGGTCGCGATGACCCTCTTCGCCCGCCGCGTCGCCCACCTCACCGGGACCGAGCGCGAGGTGGTCCAGGACGAGGACGGCGTGCCGACCGCGGTCTACCGGGTCACCGGCGAGCTCTTCTTCGCCTCCAGCAACGACCTCTACACCCAGTTCGAGTACGCCGCGGACCCGGCGCGCGTCGTCATCGACCTCTCGGCGTCGCACGTGTGGGACGCCTCCACGGTCGCCTCCCTCGACGCGATCACGACCAAGTACGCCCGCAGGGGCAAGACCGTCGAGATCGTGGGGCTGGACGCCGCCAGCGCCGAGCGGCACGACCGGCTCACCGGACGCCTCTCTGACTAAGGTCAGGTACATGACCTCGGCGACCGCCACCCTCCGTCGGTTCAACCGCAGCTACACCCAGCGCATCGGCGCGCTGGACGAGTCCTTCCTCGGGCTCGACCTGCCGCTCGGGACGGCTCGCGTGCTCTTCGAGGTCGGCGACGGCGCCGGCGTCCAGGAGCTCCGGGCGCGGCTCGGGCTGGACTCCGGCTATCTCAGCCGGGTGCTGCGCCGGCTCGAGGAGCGCGGCCTGGTCGAGGTCGCCCCCGACCCCGACGACCGGCGGCGCCGGACCGTCACGCCCACGGCGGCCGGCCGGCGTACCCGCCGGACCCTGGACGAGCGGTCCGAGGCGCTCGCCGCCCGGCTCCTGGCCCCGCTCAGCGACCGGCAGCGCGACCGGCTCACCGAGGCGCTCGCCACCGCCGACCTGCTCGTGCGGGCCGCGACCGTCTCGCTGGGGACCGTGGACCCCGCGTCGGCGACCGCACGCGCCGCGACCGCGCAGTACTTCGCCGAGCTCGACCGCCGCTTCCCCGGCGGCTTCGACCCCGGCGACACCGACGACGTCTCCAGCATGGCGGCACCGGCGGGCGCCTTCGTCGTGGCGGTCAGCGACGGCGCGCCGGTGGCCTGCGGCGGCGTCCAGCCGATCGGCGAAGGCGTCGGCGAGGTCAAGCGGATGTGGGTCGACGACGCCTGGCGCGGCGCCGGGCTCGGCTCCCGGCTGCTCCGGCGGCTCGAGGACGAGGCGCTCCGGCGCGGGTACGGCGTGGTCCGCCTCGACACCCACCGCACGCTCACCGAGGCGCTCGCGATGTACGCGCGGGCGGGGTACGTCGAGATCGACCGCTACAACGACAACCCGTACGCGCAGGCGTTCTTCGAGAAGCGGCTCACGGCTCCTGCTCCAGCCGGTCCCAGTCGGTGATCACGGGGGCCAGCCCGCCGGCGACCCACAGCGGCAGCTGGTCGTGGTGGTGGGGGTCGGCGGGGTCGGCGTGCGCGCCGGTCGGGACCACCCAGCCCGAGGCCTGGCGGTCGGCGAGGTCCCACACGTAGCGGGCGACCGAGCCGCGCACGCAGGCGTCGGTCACGCCGGGCACCGAGGCGGTGCACCGCACGCAGTCGGTGTCCCCCGAGACCGGCAGCGCCGGGACCGGCGGCGGCTCGAGGTCGGTGGCGAGGTCGAACGCGTGCACCGGCGTCACCACGTGGGTCGCGCCCCACGCCTCCGGGTGCGCCACGGCGTCGGTGAGCGCCGCGCGGGCGTGCGCCCGCAGGTCGAGGCCGTACGGCGACCCCGCGGCGTACAGGGTCTCCAGCGCCAGCCCGATCCGGGTGGTGAGGTCGAGCCAGGGCGGGAAGACCTGGTCGTGGACCGGCACCAGCAGCGGCGCGAAGACGGGGTCGGCGGCGAGCCGGCGTACCAGCCCCGAGCGCCAGGCGGCGTACGCCGCGGCGCCGGTCGAGGTGGCGTCCATGCGGTGGTCCCACGCGAGCACCTGCTCGCGCACCGCGCCGGCCGGCCCGATCGGCTTCTCCACCTCGCGCACCAGGCCGGTGAGCGCGACGGCCTCCAGCGACAGGGTGTCGCCGTGGATCTCCGCGAAGTCCTCGGGGACCAGGTGGTCCCGCCCGTCGAGAAGGTCGTGGATCCGCCGCGCGCGGTGCGGCGAGGCGAAGACGGTGCCGATCCGGTCGCTCTCCGGGCCGCGCCGCTCGTTGGCGGTCACCACGTGCCCGTCGGGGGGCACGTCGTGCCGGGGCAGGTCGGTGAGCCACTCGCCCCACGCGGTCGCCGGGTCGGCGGCGTCCACGATCCCGCGGCGGTTGGCGTCCTGGCGCAGCGGGATCCGGCCGGCCACCCGGTAGCGCACCGCGCCCGTGGTGTCGGCGACCACGACGTTGTTGACCGGCTCGACCCACCGGTCCAGCGCGAGGTCGACGTCCGCGACGGTGCGCGCCCGGAGCAGCGGCAGCAGCGCGTCGAAGCCGAGGTCGGCGAGCACCACCGACGCGGCCCGCAGGCTCAGGCCGGCGCCCTCGTCGGGGCCGCCCTCCAGGACCGGTCCGCGGGCGGTGACGACGACCTCCACCTCCTCGTCCGCCCGGTCCGCGACCTCGACGGTCTCGACGTGGGAGGTCGCGGTCTCCCAGCCGTCCGGGCCGAGCGCCTCGACCCGGCCGCCCTCGCGGCGGAGCCGCTCGGCGTACACGTCCTGGTAGTCGGCGTACGCGTTGGTGATCGCCCAGGCGACGCCGCCGGCGTGCGCGAAGTGCTGGACACCGGGCACGCCCGGGAACGTGAAGCCCACGACGTCGAACGGGTCGTCGGGGTCCTCGCAGGCCAGCCGGACCTGCTGGTAGACCCCGGGCGCCTCGATGACGCGGTGCGGGTCCCCGCCGATCATCGGCGACCCGGTGCGCGTGCGGGCGCCGCCGACCGCCCAGGCGTTGCTGCCGCCGGCCTGCGGGCCCTCCTGGGAGAGCAGCGCGGCGTCCTCGCCGAGGACCTCCCGGGCCCGGTGCGCCCACAGCTTGCCGGGCAGCGACCCGAACAGCAGGTGCTGGGTGAGGAAGACCGCGAGCGGGGTCCACTCCTCCCACGGCTCGGCGGCGATCCCGAGCGCGCGCAGCTCGGGGGCGTCGGAGTGCAGCCCGGCGTTCACCCCCGCGACGTACGCCGCGACGAAGGCCCGCGTCTCGGGCTCCAGCGCCGCGTGGGCCCGGCGCGCGGTCGCCGCGACCGTGGCCCGCCGGGCGAGCCGGTCCCAGGCCAGCGCGGACGGGCCGAGCACGGCCGCCGACGTGCCGGTGGCGCGGCGGCGGAGGTGCTCGAGCTGCCAGGCCCGGTCGCGGCCGGTGACCTCGCCCTGCCCGTGGGCCAGGCTCAGCAGCGACCCCGCCCGCACGTGCGGCACCCCGTGCGCGTCGCGGTAGGTGCGGACGGTCATGGCCGGAACCTAGCTCACGCGACGACCGGGAGCCGGACGCAGAAGGTGGTGCCCTCCCCCACGGCGGAGGTCACGGTGACCGTGCCGCCGTGCTTCTCCACGGCCCCCCGGGCGATGGACAGGCCGAGCCCGCTGCCCTGGATGGCGTTGCGCTGCGCCAGCTCGGTGCGGAAGAACCGGGTGAACAGCCGCTCGTGGTCCTCCTCCGGGATGCCGATGCCGGAGTCGGCGACCGTCAGCTCCGCGGTCTCGCCGTCCACGGTCATGGCCACCTGGACCGTCCCGCCCGCGGGGGTGAACTTCACGGCGTTGCCGACCAGGTTGACCACGACCCGCTCGACCAGGTCGGGGTCGCCGAGCACCGGCACCGGCTCCTCGGGGAGGTCGATCGAGAGCCGGAGCCGCTTGCTCTTCGCGACCGGCACGACCACGTCGTACCCGGACCGGACGACGGCGCGCAGGTCCAGGACCTTCTCGGTGGCACCGAGCGAGGAGTCCGCCATCCGCGAGAGGGTCAGCAGGTCGTCGATGAGCGCGAGCAGCCGACCGCTGTTGCCCGACACCCGGCGCACGGCGTCGCGCTGGAGCGGCGTCAGCTCGCCGTACGAGCCGTCCTCGAGCATCTCCAGGTAGCCCAGGATGCTCGTGATCGGCGTCCGCAGCTCGTGGCTGACGCTGGAGACGAAGACGTCCTTGACCGCGTCGACCTCCCGGAGCCGCTCGACCGCCTCCTCGAGCGCTCCCTGGGTACGCAGCCGCTCGGTGATGTCCTCGGAGGTGCTCACGTAGCCCACGACGTGGCCCCGCTCGTCGGAGACCCGCGCGAGCGTCATCGCGTGGCTGCGCTCCTCCCCGTCCTTGCGGAGGAACCCGAGCTCGGTGGCGACCAGCTCGCGATCCATGATCGTCTCCACCACCGTGTCGAAGTCGGGGTCGACGCCGAGCTCCTCGGCCTTGCGGGCCACGGCCTCGTCCGAGTGCAGCCTGCGGGTGGACTCCCCGAGCACCTCGTCGCGCTGGTAGCCCAGCAGCCGCTCGGCTCCCGGGTTGAACAGCGTGATCAGCCCCCGCTCGTCGGTGCCGATGATCGCGACCCCCTGGGTCCCGTCGACGATGTTGCGCATCCGGTCGCGCTCCGCGGCGGCCTCCCGGGCGGTCTCGAGGTGCACCCCGGACCGCACGACCAGCGGGACGACGATGCCCGCGCAGGTGCTGGCGAAGGTCGCGAGCAGGATCCCGCGGGCGTCCACCGGGAGGCCGAACGCCTCGGGGACCGCCGCGAACGGGCCGAGCCCGAGAGTCGTCATCGTGATCGCGAACCCCAGCACCGCGCCCATCTGCAGCACCGCCTCGCGCGGCGCCAGCCGGATCGCGCCCCACGCCAGGACCGGCACGGCGAGGAAGACCACCGAGGGGAAGTCGTGGGGCAGGAAGACCAGCGGGGTCACCACCGCGACCACCAGCCACTGCGCGACCCGCTCGGCCGACCCGGCCGTCGGGCCGTGGTGCGGCAGCCGCGCGAAGAGCGGGACGACCGTGAGCTGGCTCGCCAGGTGGGCGCTGGCGAGCGTCAGCGCCACCAGCCACGGGTCGCCCCAGCCCGTCAGGAGGGAGGTGAGCGCACCCGCGACGGCGGCCACCGCGCCGCCGGCACCCCCGGCGACGAAGAACCGGCTCAGCTCCTCGTCGGTCCGCAACCCGGTCGGGCCGGGCCGGCCGCCGGTGAGCAGCCACCACACGACCACGGTCTCGACGGCGATGCCGAGGCCGAACCCGAGGGCGACCTCCGTGGGCCGGACCCACGCGATCGTCAGCACCGCCGTGACCAGCACCGTCACCACCACCGCAGCGACCTGGCGTCCGCGGGCCAGGAGGGCCGCGGTCGTCGCGAGGCCGACCGGCCAGATCCCGATCCCGTACCCGTCGTCGGGCGCGGCGAGGACCGCGGCGCACCCGAAGAGAGCGGTGGCTGCGAGCAGCAGCGCGACGCGCAGCACTGATGACCGAGTCACGTCCTACCCTCCCGCGGCCGCCTGTCGCCGATGATCCAAACACAGCGCGGGGGCGCGCGCCCCGTCGTTCCGCGCCACGCCCGGGGACACGTCACTGGTCTGGTCATCTCCTCTAGGTTGGGTCGGTGACCTCCCAGAGCAACGGACCGGGCCGCGCGTCCCGTCGGCAGTACGACGTGGTCGTGGTCGGGGGCGGGCACAACGGCCTCGTCTCCGCGGCGTACCTCGCCCGCGCGGGGCTCTCGGTCCTGCTCCTCGAGCGCCTCGACCACACCGGCGGCGCGGCGGTGTCGGCGAAGGCGTTCTCCGGCCACGACACCCGGCTCTCGCGCTACTCCTACCTGGTCTCCCTGATGCCGGAGCGGTTGATGGCCGACCTCGACCTCGACGTCACCCTCACCTCGCGCTCGACCGCGTCGTACACGCCCTGGAGCCGGGACGGGGTCACCGGCGGCCTGCTGATCGAGCGGCCCGAGGGTCCCGCGACCGCGGCGTCCTTCCGCGAGCTGACCGGCGGCGACGAGGAGCACGCCGCGTGGACCCGGTTCTACGCCGAGGTCGAGCAGCTCGCGGGGGTGGTCGCACCGACCCTGCTGGAGCCGCTGCCCACCGAGCGCCAGGTCCGCGACCGGGTCGGCGCGGAGATCTGGCGCGACGTCGTCGAGCAGCCGCTCGGGGCGGCGGTGGAGGCGCGCTTCCGCGACGACGTCGTCCGCGGGGTCGTCGCGACCGACGCGCTCATCGGCACCTTCGCCTCCCTGCGGGACCCCTCGCTGGTGCAGAACCGCTGCTTCCTCTACCACCTGGTCGGCAACGGCACCGGCGAGTGGCGGGTGCCGGTCGGCGGCATGGGCGCGGTCACGGACGCGCTCCGCCGCGCCGCGGTCACCGCGGGCGCGGAGGTGCTGACCTCCGCCGGGGTCAGCGACATCCGCGCGAGCGACGACGGCGCCGAGGTGACCTGGCACGCGGCGGGCGAGACCCACACGGTCGGAGCCCGTTTCGTCCTGGCCAACGTCGCGCCCTGGGTGCTGGGCCTGCTCCTGGGCGAGCCCGAGGACCTCACGACCAAGCCGGTCGGCTCCCAGCTGAAGATCAACTTCCTGCTCGACCGGCTGCCCGCCCTGCGCTCGGGCACCGACCCGGTCGTCGCCTTCGCCGGCACCCTCCACCTCGACGAGGAGTACAGCCGCCTCGAGACGGCGTACGCCGAGGCCGCGTCGGGCCGGGTGCCCTCCGTGCTGCCCGGCGAGGTCTACTGCCACTCCCTCTCCGACCCCTCCATCCTGGGTCCCGACCCCGCGGGCCGGCACACGCTGACCTACTTCGGCCTGCACACGCCGTCGACGCTGTTCGAGACCGACCCCGCGGCCAAGGCCACCGCGATCGAGCGCGCGATCGCATCCCTCGACGCCCACCTCGCCGAGCCGCTCGCGGGCTGCCTCGCCCGCGACGCCGAGGGGCGTCCCTGCATCGAGGCGAAGATCCCCCAGGAGATCGAGGCCGACCTCGCGATGCCCGGCGGGCACATCTTCCACGGGGACCTGGACTGGCCCTGGGCGTCGAACCGGGCCCGCCTGGAGACCCCCGCCCAGCAGTGGGGCGTCCAGACCGACCTGGGCGCCGTGCTCCTCTGCGGGTCCGGCGCACGCCGGGGCGGCGCGGTCTCGGGGATCGCCGGTCACAACGCCGCGCAGGCGGTCCTGGCGTCGCGGTGAGCACCCACCGATTTCTCCGCCCGGTGCGGCGCTGGTAGTATTCGTGTCGCTTCACAGCGGGCGCCATTAGCTCAATTGGCAGAGCAGCTGACTCTTAATCAGCGGGTTCGGGGTTCAAGTCCCTGATGGCGTACAGATACAGCCCCTGACCAGCGGAGACGCAGGTCAGGGGCTTTGTCGTGCCCGGCCTGTCCGGCCCTCGTGCGGACGCCGCCGAGGCGAGGGAGGGTCGTCGACGGGTCGCGGTGGCCGGTCGTGTCGGCGACCGCGGCCGTCGAGGTATCGCTGCCCGGGGCAACCGATCGGAGCGCCACACCCGTCAAGGGAGTGACGGCGACCGACGGTGCAGAGGAGACAGACCCAGATGAGACGCACCGACCGCGACCAGGAGTTTGCGGAGTTCGTCGCAGCTCACCGCAGCGCCCTGGTGTCGATGGGGCGGCTGCTCACGGCCGGGGACCAGGAGTGGGCTGAGGACCTCGTCCAGACGACCCTCACCAAGCTCTACGTGTCGTGGCCACGGGTTCGGCGCGCCGGAAACCCGGTCGGCTACGCCCGCACCGCGCTGACCCACGCCTTCGTCGACGAGACCCGCCGCGCCTACCGGCGTCGCGAGGTCGCCGCCGGCGGCACCGGCGACGACGCGTTCGTCGCCGGGGACGCCGGCCGCACCGCCGGCGTGCTCGACGGTGCGCCCGACGTCGACCTGCGTCGCGACGTCCTGGCCGCGCTGGCGGGGCTCGCGCCGCGACAGCGGGCCGTGGTGGTGCTGCGGCACTGGCTCGACCTCGACGTCGCCGAGACCGCCCGGTTGCTCGACTGCAGCGACGGCACGGTCAAGTCCCAGAACGCCAAGGCCCTCGCGCACCTGCGCGACGCCCTCGGCGAGACCGCCGTCCCCGCCCTTCCCATCCCTGAGGAGATCCGATGAACGACCTACGCCGCCTGCTCGACACTGCCGCACGTGCGCCGGACGCCCCGGCCGCCCCGCCCGCCGACGACCTCACCCGGGGCCGCGACGCGTTGCGCCGCCAGTGGCGCCGCCGTGGTGCGGTGAGCATGGCCGGCGTCGCCGCGCTCGCCGTGATCGGCGTCGGCGCGGCCACCGCCCTCGACGGGGGTGGTGGCGGCGGTGACCGCGGTGACTCGGTCACCGACCCCGGCGTCGCGGCTCAGCCCTCGTCGAGCGCCAGCCCGTCGCCGACTGCCCCGAGCGACCCGCCCGGGACGCCGTCGGGGGCTCAGGGCGAGCCCGCCCCCTCCGACGACGGCCTCACGGACGAAGGGCCGCGCTACTACGAGCCGCGCACCGTCGACGGCCGCGTGGTGGTGGGCCCCTACTCCTTCGACGCCGTTCCCGAGGGTTGGGAGATCCAAGGCGGCACCCGGACCTTCGTGACGATGGTGCCGCTCTCCGGCGCCCCCGACCGCTTCCCGGAGGCGTTCGAGGACAAGCTCGTCATCATGTACGAGAAGATCGGCCCTCTCGGCGGCCGTCCCGGCACCATCGAGGGTCGCGACTACGTCATCCGCGGCGACTCCGGGCACACGACCCTCGCCACCGCCACCCTGGACGGCGAGCCGCGGGGTTCGGTGCGCGTGCAGTTCCCCGACGGCGCCTTCGCGGTGGACGACATGCTCCAGCTTCTCGCCTCGGTCAGGGTCGGGCCCGAGGTCGCGGGCTGAGTCCGCAGCAGCGCCTGGCCGCGAGTTCTCCGCGATGCTCAGGGAACCGGCCGGGCCAGGGTCGCCGAGGGGCTCTCGCCGAACTCCTCGCGGTAGGCGACCGAGAAGCGCCCCTGGTGCAGGATCCCGAAGCGCAGCGCCACCTCCTGGACCGTGGCCTCCCCCGGCCGCGTCGCGGTCAGCGCGGCCCGCGCGCGCCGGAGCCTGACCCCGCGCAGGTACGCCATGGGCGCGGTGTCGACGGAGCGCTTGAAGCCGTCCTGGAGCGCCCGGACGCTCAGGTGGACCTCGCTCGCCAGGCCGACCGTCGTCCAGGGGTGCTCGGGACGCTCCTCCAGCAGGTCGATCGCGCGCTGGATGGGCAGCCGGCGCGCGGGGGGCGCCGGCCGCTGGAGCTCTTCGCTGTAGTTGTGGCGGTGCGCGAGCAGGAAGCTGTCCACCAGGAGCCCCTCCACGTGGCGCTGCACCAGGGGCAGCACGCTCGTCGGGGTCGGGCTGACCAGCTGCTGCAGCACGAGCTGGGCGGCCGGGGCCAGCGCGTTGGCCAGCCCGTCGGCCGAGATCTTGAGCTCGGGGACCAACCGTCCGCGCACGCGGTGCCCGAGCAGCGACTCCAGCTGGCGCTCGACGACCTCCTCGGGCAGGAGCAGGGCGAGCACCCGGGACCCGCGGAACCACCGCGCGTCGGCGACCGTGCCGGACTCGTAGACGAGCCCCTCCCCCGCCACGGCGGTCTCGATCTCGGCACCGTTGGACGCCCCCGCCGCACGACCCTGGAGGGTGAGGTTGACGTGGTAGCCGTGGGTGGCGCTGGTGAGCATCCGTGCCCCGGCGCCGTAGGACAGCAGCCCCGCCGTCGACGACCCGATCCGGACGTCGTGGAGCTCCATGTGGAACTGTCCGTGCTCCGGGGAGGGGATGACGAGCCGGTGGTCGAGCTGGTACGTCGTCATCACCGCGGCTTCGGCCTCCGCGGGATCGGTCGTCCGCCACGTCGACACGCGGCTGTCTCCCAACCTGGTCACGATCTCCTCTGACTCGCCCCGAGCGCCACGTCGTCGGCGTCATCATAGGGGTCCGCGACCACCCGCATTGTCCGATCCACGCCGGGCGTTGTCCCGTTCGCGCAGGGGCCCCGGTGATCACCCCGTTCCCCGGACGGGGCGCCGGCGCACGGCGTACTCTGCGACCCACGAGCAGCTGCGTTGACCCGGCAACGGCGGCCTCGTCGAGCTCGCAGCGGAACAGGCCACGACATGCTCTTGAGGGCTCCCGCCGTCGACCGGACCCGCACGCCCCTGGGCTGGCAGCTGCCCACGCTGTGCCTCGCGGCCGTGGTGGCAGGCGGCCTCCTGGCCCAGGACCGGGCGTCCGCCCCGGCATCCACCGGGTGCGGCCTCCTCCTCCTCGCCGTCCTGACCGTGCTGGCCGGTGTCGTCCCCTGGGCCCGCGTGCCCCGACTCTGGCAAGCACTCGTGCCGGTGCTGTCGGTGGTCGCCGTCGCCATGATGGAGTTCCGCTCGGTCGCCGTGATGCCCTCCGTGGTGCTGCTGGCCGCGGTCCCCGTCCTGTGGCTGGCGCTCGAGTTCGGCCGGACCGGCCTGGCCCTCGCCCTCGCCTCGGTCGGCGGCCTCGCGTGCGTCGCCTACCTGGGCGCGGCGTCGCTGCCGACCTCCGGCGCCGGGTGGGCGCAGCTCGTGATGGCGCCCGCGGTCGCCGTCGGGCTGTGCCTGGCGGCCCGGCACCTGGCCGACGACCTCCAGGACAAGCACGACGCCATGAAGGAGCAGTCGGCGCTGGTCGAGACCGCGCTCGAGCTCGCGCACGACCGGCTCCTCATGGTGCAGGCGATCCTGGACTCCGTCGACGCGGGCATCGTCGGCTACGACCGGGAGGGCGAGGTGATCCTGGAGAACTCCACCGCCCACGACCTCGACACACGGATCGACACCGGCGCGGAGGGCTCGAAGGGCTCGGAGGGCTCGGACGGACCTCACTACTACTTCGAGGACCGGACCACCCGCGTGCCCAGCGACGAGCACGCCGGCGCCCGAGCGAGGCGGGGTGAGGAGTTCTCGCCCCAGACCTACTGGTTCGGGCCGCCGGAGGACCAGGTCGCGGTGATGCTCTCGGCGCGCCAGATCCACCGCCACAACGGTGACCGGTTCGGCGCCGTCGTCGTGGGCTGGGAAGTCACCGACATCCTCGAGGCGGTCCGGGTGCGCGAGGAGTTCCTCACGACGGTCTCCCACGAGCTGAGGACGCCGCTGACCTCGATCATCGGCTACCAGGAGCTGATCGCCGAGGAGCTCGACCCGCAGGACCAGCAGGGCCAGCGGATCTCGGCCATGCTCTCGGTCGCCCAGCGCAACGCGGGCGTGCTGCTGTCCCGTGTCTCCCAGCTGCTGCAGGTCTCGGGAGCCGACGGGCCGGAGATCCGGCCCCGGCCCGTGGACGTCTCGGCCCTGCTGCACGACGCCGTGGTCAAGCACCGGCCCGTCGCCCTGTCCGCCGGCATCCACCTGGCCACCACGGTGGCGGACGGGGTGGGCGCCGACCTGGACCCCGACGCCTGGGAGCAGGTGGTCGACAACCTGGTCTCGAACGCGCTCAAGTACACCCCCGCCGGTGGCCGGGTCGACGTCTGCCTCGAGGAGGACGGCGACAGGTTCGTCCTGCAGGTGGTCGACACGGGCATCGGGATGTCGCGCGCCGAGCAGAAGCGCGCGTTCGAGCGGTTCTACCGGACGACCTCGGCCCGCGACAGCGCGATCCAGGGTCTCGGGGTCGGGCTGTCCATCACCCAGCAGATCATCGAGGCCCACGGTGGTGACGTCACCCTCTCCAGCACCCCCGGCCGAGGGACCTCCGTGACCGCCCGCTCGCCGCTGCGCGCGGCCCGCGCCGCCGGCTGATCCGCAGGGGCAGGACGCACACGCGATCGAGGGGCCCTGCGTGCGAGGGCCCGCCGGGTCGGTACCGTCCCTCCTGTCGAGCAGCGGAGGAGGCGCGGCATGGCACGGGTTCTGATCGCCGAGGACGACGCCGACATCGCCGCCCTCGTCGCCGAGTCGCTCGCGGGACGTCACGACGTCGTCCACGTGGCGGACGGACGCGCTGCGCTGGAGCGCTGCCGGCGCGAGCACTTCGACATCTTGATCTTCGACATCCGGATGCCGTACCTGACCGGCCTCGAGGTCGCCGACCAGCTCCGCCACGAGGGCCTGCTCCGCTGGTCGCCGCTGATCCTGCTCACCGCCCAGCCGGCCGAGCGCTATGCAGCACTGGGGTACGCCCTCGGAGCACGCGTCTACGTCCCGAAGCCGTTCAGCCCCGCTGAGCTCGCCCGCACGGTCGAGCAGCTGCTGCGCTCGCGCGTACGGCAGCCGGGCGACGGCGCGAGCGGCGCGATGGAGCAGCCGCGCACGGTCGAGACCTTCTTCGTCAACGGCACCTGGCGCAACCGGGTCGTGGGCGGACGGCCCCTCGACGGCGTCTACCAGACGCGCAAGGCCGCGGTCCGGGCCGGCTCGGCGCTCGCCCTGCGCTGGCACGTCCCCCACCACGTCGTCTATGCCCGCATCACCGAGCCGTGACCCGGGCCGCGCGGGAGGGCTGACCGCGCCGGGCCGCCGGGTCAGCGGGCGTCGGTCAACCGGGGCGCGAACCGGTAGCCCAGCCCCGGCTCGGTGACGAACAGGGTGGGGTGGGCGGGGTCGCGCTCCAGCTTGTGGCGGATCGCGGAGAGGTGCACCCGCAGGTAGTTGCTGTTCCGCTCGTACGTCGGCCCCCACACGGCGTGGAGGAGCTCGCCCTGGCGCACGAGCTGCCCGCGCCGTCGGGCCAGGTGCGCCACGAGCTTCCACTCCGTGGGGGTCAGGTGGATGCTCTCCCCGTCCCGGGAGGCGCGGGAGTCGTCGATGTCGAGGGACAGCCCGTCGAGCTCCAGGCAGGGCGAGGGCGTCTCCTGACCGGCACGTCGGGTGACCACGCGGACCCGGGCGAGCAGCTCCTCGAGCGAGAACGGCTTGCTGATGTAGTCGTCGGCACCGAGGTCGAGGGCCTCGACCTTGTCGTCGGGCTCGGTGCGCGCCGAGACGACGATCACCGGGACCGAGCTGAACGTGCGGAGCCGGGTGAGGACGGCGACCCCGTCGACGTCGGGCAGGCCGAGGTCGAGCAGGATCGCGTCCGGCATCCGCTCGTCGACGATCTGCAGTGCCGACCGTCCGTCGCCGGCGGCTTCCACGTCGTAGCCGCGCGCCCGGAGGTTGACCGACAGCGTGCGACGGATCGACGGGTCGTCGTCGACGACCAGCACGAAGGTCATCGTGCCTCCCTCAGCTCGAGGACGAAGGTGAGCCCGCCACCCGGGGTGTCCTCGGTGGTGATCGTGCCACCGATCGCCTCGAGGAGACCGTGGGCGACGGCGAGCCCGAGCCCCACCCCGTCGCCTCCGGGCACGTCGCCGAGGCGCTGGAAGGGCACGAAGAGCTCGTCGTGCTCCCGGTCGCGTACGCCGGGGCCGGTGTCGGCGATCCGGAGGGCGACCCGGTCGGGGCTGATGGGGGCCGCGTCGATGGTGATGGCGGCGTCCTCCGGGGTGTACTTCAGCGCGTTCTCGCAGATGTTGGCCAGGACCCGGTCCAGCAGGCCCGGGTCGGCGAGGACGACGCAGTCCTCCGCGATGGCGACCCGGATCCGGCTGCTGCCGGCGAGCGGGACGAGGCTGCTGCGGACCGCCGGGGCGAGGGCGACCTCCGTGATCGCGGCCTTGACCGAGCCGGTGTGGATGCGGCTCATGTCCAGGAGGTTGGTGACCAGGGCGATGAGCCGGTCCGTGGCCTCGCGGATGGCCTCGAGGAACTCCTCCTCGTCCTCGTCGGACCACGTCATGTCGGGGGCGCAGAGGCTGTCCGTGGCGATCTTGAGCGCGGAGAGGGGCGAGCGGAGGTCGTGGGACACCGCGGCCAGCAGGGCGGTGCGGGTCCGGTCGACCTCGGTGAGCCGGAGCCGCTCGACCTCGGCCTCGGTCGCGGCCCGACGCTCGGCCATGACGCGGGCGTAGGCGGCGTAGGCGTTCAGCAACCCGCGCTCGGAGGCCGGCAGCTTCGTCCCGGAGAGCGCCAGGACGGTGTCGGCGTCGATCTCGGCCACCATGTCGGCCTGCGCGATCGATCCTGGAGGAACCCCGTGGCTCGCCACGACGGACTCATCGGCCCGCCGCAGGATCGCTGCCCCGCGTGCGTGGAAGAGCTCGCACGCCGAGGACAGCAGGCCCGAGGGGTCGTCGGTGGCGTGCAGGAGGCTGTGGGACAGGACCGTGAGCGCATCGGCCTCGGCCCGGGCCTTGACGGCCTGCTTGGTACGCCGTGCGGCGAGGTCGACGACGGTGGCGACCGCGACCCCGACGACGACGAACAGCACCAGCGCCAGGACGTTCTCGGGCTCGTCGATCGTCAGCACGTAGGTCGGTGAGACGAAGAGGAAGTTGAGCAGGACCCCGCTGGCGAGGGCCGCGATGACGGCGGGGACCAGGCCGCCGATCAGGGCCGTGGCGACCACGACCGCCATCAGCACCATGGACTCGGTGGTCAGGCCGTGCCAGTGGTGGGTCCACCACAGCAGCGCACTGACGACGGCCGGCGCCAGGACGCCGCAGAGGTAGCCCAGCACCCGGCGACGGCGACTGAGCGTGTCGGGGGTGCGGGCACTGGCGTTGGCGCCGCGGGCGTAGTCGTGGGTGACGATGTGCACGTCGATGTCGCCCGACCCGGCGACGACCCGCTCGCCGACCCCCGGGCGGAGCAAGGTGGAGGTCCGGCCCCGGCGGCTCGCGCCGATCACGACCTGGGTCGCGTTCTCGGCACGGGCGAAGTCGAGGATCCCCTCCGCGGGATCGTCGCTGATCACCGTGTGGAAGGTGCCGCCGAGCTGCTCGGCCTTCTTCCGCAGCTCGGCGAGGGTGTCCGGGGAGACGCCGGTGAGCCCGTCCTGCCGAGCGATGTAGAGGGTGTGCCACTCCCCCGCCGAGACCCGGGAGGCGATCCGGGCGGCCCGCCGCATCAGCGTGCTCGACTCCGGACCACCGCTGACCGGCACGATGATGCGCTCCCGCGTGGCCCACGTGGAGTCGATCTGGTGCTGGTCGCGGTAGCGGTCCAGCCCTTCCTCCACCCGGTCGGCGAGCCAGAGCAGCGCGAGCTCGCGCAGGGCGGTCAGGTTCCCCTCCCGGAAGTACTGGGAGAGGGCGGCGTCGACCTTGTCGGCGCGGTAGACGTTGCCGTGCGCCATCCGGCGCCGGAGCGCCTGCGGGCTCATGTCCACGAGCTCGATCTGGTCCGCCGACCGGACCACGTCGTCGGGGACCGTCTCGCGCTGCCGCACCCCGGTGATCGCCTCGGTGACGTCGTTGAGCGACTCCAGGTGCTGGATGTTGACGGTCGTGATGACCTCGATGCCGGCGTCGCGCAGCGCCTGGACGTCCTGCCAGCGCTTCTGGTTCCGGCTCCCGGGCACGTTGGTGTGGGCCAGCTCGTCGACCAGCACCACGCTCGGCGAGCGGAGGAGGATGGCGTCGAGGTCCATCTCCTCACGGTGGGTGTCCCGGTAGGCGAGCTGGCGCCGCGGGACCACCTCGAGCGGCTCCAGCACCTCGGCGGTCCTGGGGCGCCCGTGGGTCTCGACGTACCCGACCACGACGTCGGTCCCCCGCTCCGCCCGGCGACATCCCTCCTGCAGCATCGCGACGGTCTTGCCGACGCCGGGCGCGGCGCCCAGGTACACCCGCAGCCTTCCGCGGTCCATCCCTACTCCTCCGGCTCCGTCATCCCCGCGCGGCCTCCTGGACAGCCACGTTCAGCTCGAGGACGTTGACGCCCGGCTCGCCGAGGAAGCCGAGGAAGCGACCGTCGGTGTGCTCGTCGATCAGCTCCTCGACCTGCCCCAGGGTAAGGCCGTTGGCCTCGGCGACCCGAGGGGCCTGGAGGGCGGCGTACTCCGGCGAGATGTGCGGGTCCAGGCCGGAGCCCGAGGCAGTGACGGCGTCGGGGGGCACCTCGCTCTCCCCGACCGACTCGGTCTCCGCCACCGCGGCGCGGCGCTCCGCGACGAGGGCGAGCAGGTCGGGGTTGGAGGGCCCCAGGTTGCTGGGGGCCGAGGCGAGGCTGTCGTAGTCGTTGGCCGAGGGGCGGGAGTGGAACCACTGCTCCCCCTCGAAGTCCTGCCCCAGGAGCCGGGAGCCGACGACCCGGCCCTCGACCGTGACGGGCTGACCGTCGGCGCGGTCCCCAAAGGTCTGTCCCGCGACCCAGACGGCCGCCGGGTAGGCGACGCCGAGGACGACGGTGAAGACCAGCATGGTGCGCAGCGCGGCCAGTGACTGGCGAGAGAAGTCCGTGAGCATGATGGTCAGCCGATCCCGGGGATGGTGGAGACGAGCAGGTCGATGAGCTTGATGCCGGCGAACGGGACGACGACGCCGCCGAGGCCGAAGACGAGCATGTTGCGGCGCAGGACGGCCGTGGCGGACGCGGCCCGGAAGCGGACCCCGCGCAGGGCCAGCGGGATGAGCGCCACGATGACCAGCGCGTTGAAGATCACCGCCGAGAGGATCGCCGACTGCGGGGTGGCCAGCCCCATGACGTTGAGCGCGTCGAGGGACGGGTAGGCGGCCACGAACATCGCCGGGATGATCGCGAAGTACTTGGCGACGTCGTTGGCGATCGAGAACGTGGTCAGCGCCCCGCGGGTGACCAGCAGCTGCTTGCCGATCTCGACGATGTCGATGAGCTTCGTGGGGTCGGAGTCGAGGTCGACCATGTTGCCGGCCTCCTTCGCCGCGGCCGTCCCGCTGTTCATCGCCACGCCGACGTCGGCGGCCGCGAGCGCCGGGGCGTCGTTGGTGCCGTCGCCGGTCATCGCCACCAGCCGGCCCCCGGACTGCTCCTTGCGGATGTAGTCCATCTTGTCCTCGGGCGTCGCCTCGGCGAGGAAGTCGTCGACACCGGCCTCGTCGGCGATCGCCTGGGCCGTCAGCGCGTTGTCGCCGGTGATCATCACCGTGCGGATGCCCATGGATCGCAGCTCGGCGAACCGCTCGGCCATGCCCTCCTTCACGACGTCCTTGAGGTGCACGACCCCCAGTGCACAGGCCTGACCGTCCGGCGTCCTGCGGGCGATCACCAGCGGGGTCCCGCCCAAGCGGGCGATGTCGTTGACCAGGTCGTTGACACCGGCGCCGGGGTCGGATCCCAGCCAGGCGGCGACCGCGGAGCTGGCGCCCTTGCGGATCTCGGTGCCGTCGGCGAGGTCGACGCCGGACATCCGGGTCTGCGCGGTGAACTCCACGAAGGTCGCTCCCTGCGGCAGGTCTCGGTCGTCGGCTCCCTGGGCGAGGGCGAGCGTGACGATCGACCGGCCCTCGGGGGTCTGGTCGGCGAGGCTGGAGAGCCGCGCGGTGTCGCGGAGGTCCTCGGCGGTCGTGCCCGTGGTCGGCACGAGCTCGCTGGCCTGCCGGTTGCCGTAGGTGATGGTGCCGGTCTTGTCGAGCAGCAGGGTGGACACGTCGCCTGCGGCCTCCACGGCACGCCCGGACATGGCGAGCACGTTGACCCTGACCAGGCGGTCCATGCCGGCGATGCCGATGGCCGAGAGCAGGGCGCCGATCGTGGTGGGGATCAGGCAGACCAGCAGTGCGATCAGCACGACCAGGTCCTGCGGGGCGCCGGCGTACTCGGCCATCGGGGCCAGGGTCGCGACCGCCGCCAGGAACGTGAGGGTGAGGCTGACCAGCAGGATCGACAGCGCGATCTCGTTGGGGGTCTTGCGCCGGGACGTGCCCTCGACCAGCCCGATCATCTTGTCCAGGAAGGAGTGGCCGGCGGCCGCCGTGATCCGGACGACGATCCGGTCGGAGAGCACCGTGGTGCCTCCCGTGACGGCACTGCGGTCCCCGCCGGCCTCGCGGATCACCGGCGCGGACTCCCCGGTGATCGCGGACTCGTCCACGCTGGCGACGCCCTCGACGACGTCGCCGTCACCGGGGACGACCTGCCCCGCCTCGACCACGACCCGGTCGCCGACCTGGAGCTGGGTGCTCGGCACCTCGGTCTCGTGACCGTCGTCGTCGAGCAGCCGGGCCACGGTGTCGGACCGGGTGGCGCGCAGCGAGGCGGCCTGCGCCTTGCCGCGGCCCTCGGCGACCGCCTCGGCGAGGTTGCCGAAGATCACGGTGAGCCACAGCCAGACCGCGAGCCACCAGGCGAACACGCTGGGGTCGACGACGGCGACGACGGTGGTGGCGACCGAGCCGAGCCAGACCAGGAACATCACCGGCGAGCGCCACAGGTGCCGCGGATCGAGCTTGCGAAGCGCCTCGGGGAGCTGCCGCGCCCCCTGGGCGAGGAGGACGCGCAGCCCCATGCTGGAGGCCGGCTGGTGGACCAGCCCGGACGGCGCGGGTCCGGACGGCTCCGTGGAGCCGGGAGCCGTGGGCGGGGTGGTGGAGGTCGTGGTGCTCACGCGAGTGCCTCAGCAATCGGTCCGAGTGAAAGGGCGGGGAAGTAGGTCAGCGCCGTGAAGACGATGACGACGCCGACCAGCAGCGTCACGAAGATCGGCTTGTGCGTCGGGAGGGTGCCGGCCGTGGTGGGGACCTTGGCCTGCTCGGCGAGCGAGCCGGCGAGCAGCAGGACGAGCACGATGGGGACCAGCCGCCCCAGGAGCATCGCGAGCCCGAGGGAGATCTGGAAGAAGTCCGAGGTCACCGTGATGCCGCCGAACGCGCTGCCGTTGTTGTTCGCGCCCGAGGTGTAGGCGTAGAGGACCTCGGTGAACCCGTGTCCGCCGGGGTTGCCCATGGCGTCCGCCGTGGAGTCCAGGGCGATCGCGAGGCCCGTCCCGACCAGCACGATCGCGGGGGTGGTGAGCATGTACAGGGCGACGTAGGTCATCTGCCGCGACCCGATCTTCTTGCCCAGGAGCTCCGGGGTGCGCCCCACCATCAGGCCGGCGATGAAGACCGCCACGACCGCCAGGACGAGGATCCCGTAGATGCCCGAGCCCACGCCGCCGGGCGTGACCTCGCCGAACATCATGTTCACCAGGACCATCCCGCCGCCGGTGGGCGTCAACGAGTCGTGGGAGGCGTTGACCGCACCGGTGGAGGTGCCGGTGGTGGCCACCGCGAACAGCGCGGACGCCCACTCGCCGAACCGGGTCTCCTTGCCCTCCATCGTCGCGCCGGCGACCTGGCCGGCCTGGGAGCGGGCACCGACCTCGGCGGCGGTGACCACGGCCAGGGAGATGGCGAACAGCACGCCCATCGTGGCGAGGATCGCCAGGCCCTGCCGGCGGTTGCCGAGCATGGTGCCGAGGGTGCGGGTCAGGCAGGCCGGGATGAGGAGGATCAGCAGGATCTCGAGCAGGTTGGTGTAGCCGCTCGGGTTCTCGAACGGGTGGGCGGAGTTGGCGTTGAAGAAGCCGCCGCCGTTCGTGCCGAGCTCCTTGATCGACTCCTGGCTGGCCACCGGTCCCCCGGTGAGCACCTGGCCGTGACCGGCGAGCGTGTCCATCGGGGTGTCCGAGAAGCTCTGCACCACGCCGCCGGCGATCAGCAGCAGCGCGCTCACGAACGCGATCGGCAGCAGGATCCGCAGCGTGCCGCGCGTGAGGTCCACCCAGAAGTTGCCGATGGTGCCGGTGCGGCTGCGTACGAAGCCGCGGACCAGGGCGACGGCCACGGCCATCCCCACCGCGGCGGAGAGGAAGTTCTGGACCGCCAGGCCGGCCATCTGGACGGTGAAGCCCAGGGTGGACTCGCCGGCGTAGGACTGCCAGTTGGTGTTGGCGACGAAGGAGGCGGCGGTGTTGAACGACATCCAGAACGGCACCCCGGGCAGGTCCCGGTCGAACGGCAGGTAGGCCTGCGCCAGCTGGATGACCATCAGCAGGACGACGCCGACCGCGGAGAACCCGACCACGCTGACGGCGTAGGAGCGCGAGCTCTGCTCGACCTCGGGGTCGACTCCGGTGAGTCGGTAGACGACGCGCTCGGCGCGCAGGTGCCGGGCGCTCTCGTAGACGCGGGCCATGTAGTCGCCCAGCGGCCGGTAGACCAGGGCGAGCACCAGCACCAGGGTCGCGATCGAGAGCAGGCCCGCAACGGTGTCAGACACTAGAAACGCTCCGGGAAGATCAAGGCGATCAGCAGGTAGATCGCTGCGGCGACGACTGCCACGAGGAGCAGTCCGTTCTCAAGGCTCATGTCGCCCAGCCAAGACCCGCCCGGAGCGCGAGCCCGCCATCTTGACGCCGTCTTAACCGGTCTTGACACGCAATTGCCGCCGCCCCTCCCGGACGCCCCCACCCACGCCGAGTCGGCGTGAGTTGACGCCCGAGTCGGCGTGAGTTGCGGCCCCCGGCGTCGACGTGGGAGGAGGTGCACGCCCGGCGACCAGCTCGGGTCCCGGGAGCATCGGCGCGCCCGTCCGGGCCTAGCATGCGGTACCGGACAACGACGTCAGGAGGCCGTCATGGCGACCCCACCCCCCGAGCAGGGTCCCGAGTCCGCCCAGCGGACGCAGCAGGAGGCGCGACGCGGTGCGTTCTCCTCGCGCCGGGTCTTCATCCTCGCCGCGATCGGCTCCGCGGTGGGCCTCGGCAACATCTGGCGGTTCCCGTACGTCGCCTACGAGAACGGCGGCGGCGCGTTCGTCATCCCGTACCTCATCGCGCTCCTGACCGCCGGGCTGCCGTTCCTCTTCGTCGACTACGCGCTGGGCCACAAGCACCGTGGCTCCGCACCCCTGTCGTTCGCCCGTGAGTCACCGCGCACCGAGGTGCTCGGCTGGTGGCAGGTCGCGATCTGCTTCGTGATCGCGGTCTACTACGCGGCGATCATCGGCTGGGCGCTGCGCTACACCTTCTTCTCCGTCGACAAGGCGTGGGGCTCGGACCCCGGAGGCTTCTTCTCCGGCGACTTCCTGCAGACCAGCGCCCCGGGCGTGACCGCGGACGTCGTCGTGGGCGTGCTGGTGCCGCTGCTGATCGTCTGGGCCGCCGTGCTGCTCATCATGGGCCTCGGCGTGCAGAAGGGCATCGGCGCGACCTCGGTGGTCTTCATCCCGCTGCTGGTGCTGGCGTTCGGGTTCCTCGTCGTCCGCTCCCTGTTCCTGCCCGGTGCCGCCGACGGCCTGGACGCGCTCTTCACCCCCGACTGGGGCGCCCTCACCGACGCGTCGGTGTGGGCGGCGGCGTTCGGCCAGATCTTCTTCTCGCTCTCGATCGGCTTCGGCATCATGATCACCTACGCGTCGTACGTCGGGCGCCGCACCGACATGACCGGCTCCGGCCTGGTCGTCGGCTTCGCCAACTCCGGCTTCGAGCTGCTCGCCGGCATCGGCGTCTTCGCCGCGCTCGGCTTCATGGCGCAGGCCAACGGCACAGCGGTCGACGAGGTCGTCCAGAGCGGCATCGGCCTCGCCTTCGTCGCCTTCCCGGCGATCATCAGCGAGGCGGCGGGCGGCTCGGTGATCGGGGTGCTGTTCTTCGGCTCCCTGGTCATCGCGGGCCTCACCTCGCTGGTCAGCGTGCTCGAGGTCGTCGTCTCGGCGGTCCGCGACAAGTTCGACCTGCAGCGGGTCACCGCGGTCCTGGTCGTGGGCGTCCCGGCGACGGCGCTCAGCGTCGTGCTGTTCTCGACCACGAGCGGGCTGCACGTCCTCGACATCGTCGACTTCTTCATCAACCGCTTCGGCATCCTCTTCGTGGCCGTGGTGGCGATGGTCGTGCTGGCGTGGGGCGTCCGGGCGCTCCCCGGCCTCGCGACGCACCTCAACCACCACGGGTCCATCCGGCTCAGCCGGGGCTGGATCGTCCTCGTCTCGGTCGTGGCGCCGCTCGCACTGGGCTTCGTGCTCCTCCGCGACTTCCTGGACACCCTCGAAAAGCCGTACGGCGACTACCCGGCCTGGATGCTGAACGTCTTCGGCTGGGGGTCGGCGGCGCTGGTCCTCGCCGCCGCGGTCGTGGTCACGTTCCTCGGCCGGCGCGCGGACACACCTGCCGACAACACCAGGAAGGAGGCCGACCGATGAACACCGAGGCGATCGTGATGATGGTCATCGCCATGCTGGTCCTGTGGGGCGGGCTGGGGCTCGCCCTGCTCAACCTGCACCGCACCAACCCCGACTCCCCCGACCCCGCGCCCGACCACCTCCACCGCGACCTCTGAGGGGTCGGCGCCGGCGTCACTCGACGACCAGCTCCACCTTCCGGGCGACCACGTCGGCGACGGTGAGCCGGGCGCGGACCTCGGTGCCGAGCGGCAGGTCCCGCTCGGAGCGGACCGGGCACTCGACGGCCGGCTCCCGCAGGGTGAGTACGCCGCGGCGCGGGTCGTCGTCGCGGACGTCGACGACCACGCCCGCGAACTCCTCGCCGACCCGGTGCGCGAGCAGCCCGGCCTCGACCAGGTCGAGCACGCCGCGCTCGTACTGGCGCGCCCGGCGCGAGGAGTCCTGCAGCGTCTTCGGCATCTCGTGCAGCCCGTCGAGCACCCAGGCCGGCACCTCGGTCCCGGCGCACAGCGCGACGCAGACCTCCCCGGCGTACCGGTCGCCCAGGCGGCGCAGCGGCGCGGTGACGTGGGCGTACTCCGAGGCCAGCGCGGCGTGCTGCGGGTCGGCCGGCACCTCGCCGTCGAACGCGACGTACCCGCTGCCGCGCAGCAGCCGGGTGCAGGCCACGACCATCGCGGCGTGGTCGGGGCGGGCGGGGTCGAGCGTGCGCACGAAGTCGGGGTAGAGCATCTCGGCGGGCCACTCGATCCCCAGCGCGCGGGCCTCCCGGTGCAGCCGCTTGACGTCGCGCGGGTCCGGCGGCGGGAGCGTGCGCAGCAGCCCGACCCGCGCGTAGACCATCAGGGACGCCGCCGCGAAGCCGGTGAGCAGCGAGATCTGCGCGTTCCACTCCTCGACCGGCAGCAGGGACCGGAAGGCGAGCGTCCAGTGGTCGTCCTCGACGTCCACCTCCTGCTCGGGCAGCGGGAGGGAGACCCCGCCGCGGGCGGCCTCGCGGGCCAGCCGCAGCTGTCCGACCTCGCGCAGCAGCGTCAGCGACTCCGGCCCGGAGCCGTCGTCGACGAGCCGCTGGGCCTCCTCGTAGGTCAGCTGCGCCGTCGAGCGCACCCGGGCGCGCTCGACGGTCACGTCGGTGCGCTCGCCCTCGCCGGTCAGCCGGATCGTCCACAGCAGCGCCGGGCGCACCTGGTCGGGCAGCAGCGAGCCGGCGGCCTCGGAGATCGCCTTCGGGTGCAGCGGGACCTTCATGTCGGCGCCGTACAGCGTCTCGCCGCGGCGGTGCGCCTCCAGGTCGACCGGGCCGCCCGGCTCGACGAAGGCCGCGACGTCGGCGATCGCGTACCGCACGACGTACCCGTCACCGTCGCGCTCGAGGTGGAGCGCCTGGTCGAGGTCGCGGGCGCCCTCGGGGTCGATGGTCAGGAACGGCACGTCGGTGCGGTCGAGGTCCGGCAGGCGTGGGGCGGCCGCCGCACGCGCGGCGGCCTCCTCGACCGCGGCCGGGAAGTCCGGGGTGACGTCGAGCTCGTCCTGCAGCCGGCGCACCCCCTCCCGCAGCGCGGCCACGGCCACGCCCTCACCCGATGCACGGACCCGGACCACGCGGTTGCTCGGCATGACGGCAACATACCCACCGTGCTGATCGTGCTACCGCCCAGCGAGGGCAAGACCGAGCCGCGGCGAGGCCGACCCCTCGACCACGCGACGCTCTCGTTCCCCGTGCTCACCCCCGCCCGCGAGCGGGTCCTCGACGCGCTCGTGGCGCTCTGCGAGGGCGATCCCGAGGTCGCCGCGCGGACCCTGGACGTCGGCAGCACCCAGCTCGACCTGGTCGCGCTGAACACCCGGCTGCGCACCGCGCCGACGGCGCGCGCCGACCAGGTGTACGCCGGGGTCGTGTACGACGCCCTCGACGTCGCAACCCTGTCCCCCGCGGCCCGCCGCCGCGCGACGGCCCGCCTCACGGTCGTGTCTAGCGTCTTCGGGCTGGTCCGCCCCGGCGACCGGATCCCGGCGTACCGCCTCTCCGGCGGCACCTCCCTCCCGGGCCTGGGCCCGGTCGCCGGGGTCTGGCGCGACGCGCTCGGCCCGGCGTTCGAGGAGGCCGTGGGCGACGGACTGCTCGTGGACCTCCGCAGCAGCACGTACGCCGCGTTCTGGCGCCCGCCCGCCGACGCCGCGAAGCGGGTCGCCACCGTGCGGGTGCTGCACGAGGTCGGCGGCGTCCGCAAGGTGGTCAGCCACTTCAACAAGGCGACCAAGGGTCGCATCGTCCGCGCCCTCCTCGAGGACGGCGCCAACCCGCGCACCCCCGCCCGCCTCGCCGACGCGCTCCGCGACCTCGGCTGGGCCGTCGAGGTCGCCGACCCCACCCCCAAGGGCACCCAGCTCGACGTGGTCGTCACCGACCTCTGACCCACCCCCCGCCGAGTCGGCGCTTGTGTCCGCCCGCCACGCGAACACAAGCGCCGACTCGGCGTTTCCGCATGGCGTCCGCACCCGCGGGTAGTGGGGGCCATGCGCGCAGCCGTGGCCGCCACCGGGTCCTGGACCGACCCCGACGGGTTCCGCACCCCGGCCGGCGAGGTGCACGCCTGGCTCCCGGGGACCAACCAGACGCTCTGCGGGATCCCGATCAAGAAGGCCCGGCTCGGGCGGTTCTCGCACGTCGACTGGGCCGACGTGCAGCCGGCGACCGGCCGCGACGCCGACCAGGTCACCTCCGTGTGCCACCGCTGCGCCGCCGGCATGGGCAAGCGGCGCGACGAGAAGCCCTGGACCCGGCACGACCCCCGCCCCTGAGCTGACCTACCAGTGCGTGGGGTCCGCGAACGCCGCATTCTCCGGCGGCAGCGCGTTGTAGAGCCGCAGCGAGGTCTTGCCGTCGGGGTAGTACGACACCACCGAGACCGACGCGGGCGAGAGCTCCATCCGGAACACCGCCTCGAGCGGCGCGGCCATCGCGTGCGCGACCAGCGTCTTGATCGGCGTGACGTGGCTGACCACGACGACCGTGCGGCCGGCGTGCGCCGCCAGCACCCGCTCCAGCCCGCCGAGCACCCGCTCCTGGACCGCCCGGAACGACTCCCCGCCGGCCGGCGCGACGTCCAGCGACCCGAGCCACTCGCCGAGCTCGTCACCGTGCTGCGCGGCGACCTCGGCGAAGGTGAGGCCGTCCCAGTGGCCGAACTCCATCTCGGCGAACCCGGGCTCTTCCTCCACCGCCGCGTCCAGCACCTCGGCGACGATCGCGGCCGACTCGGCCGTACGGCGCACCGGCGAGGCCACGACGGCGGACACCCGCTCGGCGACGGGGCCGAGCCAGCGGGCCGCGGCCCGCACCTGGTCGCGCCCCTCGTCGCTGAGCCCGGGGTTGGATCCGCCGAGCCCGCCGGAGAACCGCTTGTCGACCGTGTGCGCGGTGACGCCGTGGCGGACCAGCACCAGCGTCGTCGGCGCCCCGGCGTCGGCGGCCCAGCCCCGCTGCGCGCTCTCCTGCGCCGCCGGGCTCTCCACCTCCTCGATCAGCGAGTCCTCCTCGAGGCCGCCGAGCCCGTCGCGGACGCTCACGCCGGACCGCGTGCCGTCCAGCGCCTCGTTGGCGAGCCGGTCGGCGTGCCCGTTCTGCTCCCGCGGGATCCACGTGTACGTCGTGCCGGGCGGCGCCAGCTCGGTGGCCTCGGCCGCGAGCGGCCGCATCGAGGGGTGCTTGATCTTCCAGTTGCCCGACATCTGCTCGACGACGAGCTTGGAGTCCATCCGGACCTCGACCGCGGCGTCCGGCGCCAGCTCGCGCGCGAGCCGCAGGCCGGCGATCAGCCCGCGGTACTCCGCCACGTTGTTCGACGCCACCCCGATCGTGGTGCCCTCCTCGGCGAGCACCGTGCCGGCGTCGGCGTCCTTGAGCACCGCGCCGTACGCCGCGGGGCCCGGGTTGCCCCGCGACCCGCCGTCCGCCTCGATGAGGACCGTGCGCGGCGCGTCGCTCACAGCCCGGACTCGGGGGTGCGCACGAGGATTCGCGAGCACTCCTCGCACCGCACCACCAGGTCGGCGGGCGCGGCCTTGATGATGGCGAGCTCGGCGTTGTCGATGCCCAGCTGGCAGCCGGTGCACCGGCGCTGCCGGAGCTCGGCGGCGCCCACGCCGTTCTTGGCGGCGCGCAGCTTGTCGTAGAGGCCGAGCAGGTCCTCCGGCAGGCCCTCGACCGAGGGCCCACGCTGCGCCTCGACGTCGAGCAGCAGCGCCTCGAGGTCGGAGACCTTCTCGTCGCGCACGGCGGTGAGCGAGGCGATCCGCTCGTCGAGCTCGGCGATCCGGCCCGCCAGCGAGTCGAGCTCGCGCTGGGCGTCCTCGAGCCGGGCCATCACCTCGAGCTCGTCGTCCTCGAGCGAGGAGATCCGGCGCTCGAGCGACTGCAGCTCGTGGGTCATCCGCTCCAGGTCCTTGGGGTGGGAGATCAGCCCCTTGTCCATCCGGTCCTGGTCGCGGGTGCGGCGGACGCGCACCTGCTCGACGTCCGCGTCGATCTTGGCCTGCTCCGCGGTGAGGTCGTCGACCACGATGCGCGCGTCGCGCGCCTGGTTGTCGAGCTCGGTGCGGGTCGCCTGCAGCTGGGTGATCTCGGCGTCCTCGGGCAGGGTGGCCCGCTGGTGACGCAGCTGGTCGGCGCGGGAGTCCAGGCTCTGGACGTCGAGCAGCTTGAGCTGGGCGAAGGGGTCGGCTTTCAGCGCGGGCTCCTGGGTTCGGTCACGATCGGAAGGTCCACGGGTCGGTGCACAGCGTGCTGACCCGGGTCCCCACCGTATCGCCCAGCGCCGCCACCAGCTTCCGCTCCACCACCGGGAGCCAGGTCCACTCCGCCGCCCAGTGCGCCACGTCGACCAGCGCGGGCCCGCCGTGCTCGGCGAACTCGCCCGCCGGGTGGTGCCGCAGGTCACTGGTGACGTAGGCGTCGACGTCCAGGCCCCGCACCTTGTCGAGCAGGAAGTCGCCCGCGCCGCCGCACACCGCGACCCGGCGTACGACGCGCTCGGGGTCGCCCGCCACGCGGACGCCGTGGGCCGTTGCCGGCAGCGCGGCCGCGACCCGGTCGGCGAAGGACCGCAGGGACTGCTCCTCCACCTCGCCGACCCGACCGGTCCCGGTCTCGGCGAGGCCGGCGTCCGCGGTCTCGACGACGTCCCAGGCGGGCTCCTCGTAGGGGTGGGCGGCGAGCAGCGCCCGCACCACGGCGGTGCGCCGGCGGCGGGGCAGCACCACCTCGATCCGCACCTCCTCGACGACCTCGGCCTCCCCCACGGTCCCGATCGCCGGGTCGGCGCCCGGCAGCGGCCGGAACCGGCCCTCCCCGGGCGTGCTGAACGACGCCGCCTCGTAGTCGCCGAGCCGTCCCGCGCCCGCCTCCGCCAGCGCCTGCCGCACCCGCTCGGCGTCGGCGGTCGGCACGAAGGTCGTGAGCTTGTCGCACTGCTCGGCCGGCGCGGGCTCCAGCGGCACGAGACCGGTCAGCCCCAGCGCCGTCGCCAGCGCCTCGGAGACCCCGCCGATCGCCTGGTCGGCGTTGGTGTGCGCGGTCAGCAGCGCACAGCCCGCCTCGGTGAGGACGCCGAGGGTCCGGCCCTTCGGCGTGGTGGCGGCGACGCCGTGCACGGGCTTGAGGAACAGCGGGTGGTGCACGACGAGCAGGTCCGCGCCCCACTCCGCGGCCTCGCGCGCCACGTCGTACGTCGGGTCGACGGCGAGCATCACCTTGCCGACCGGCCGGTCCGGGTCGCCGCTCACCAGGCCCACGGCGTCCCAGGAGTCCGCCGTGGCGGGCGGGTACCAGCCGTGCAGCAGGTCGACGACGTCGCTCAGCAGAGGCAGGTCGGCGGGCAGGTCGGTGGGCATGCGGGCAGGCTATCGACGGGGTCTAGCCTCGGAGCATGCCCGTCGTGAAGATCAACGCCATCTCCGTCCCCCCGCAGGCCCACGAGGAGCTCGAGAAGCGCTTCGCCGCGCGGGCCGGCACCGTCGAGGGGTCCCCCGGCTTCCTCGGCTTCCAGCTGCTCCGCCCGGTCGCGGGCGAGGAGCGCTACTTCGTCGTGACCCAGTGGGAGGACGAGGAGTCCTTCGCCGCCTGGCGCGACGGCGGCGCCCAGGCCGCCCACGCCGGCGAGCGCGCCAAGCCGGTCGCCAGCGGCGCCGACCTGCTGGAGTTCGAGGTCGTCCTGGACGTCCGCCCGTCGGCCTAGTTCACCGTCCGGTCCCGGCCCTCCCAGTACGGCGCCCGCAGCTTGAACTTCTGCAGCTTGCCGGTCGCCGTGCGGGCGAGGTCGGTCCGCACCTCGACCGACGTCGGCGCCTTGTAGCCGGCCGCCTTCTCCTTGCACCAGGCGATCAGCTCCGCCTCGGTCGCCGACGCGCCGTCCGCGAGCACCACCAGCGCCTTGATCGTCTCGCCCCACTTCTCGTCGGGCACGCCGATGACCGCGACCTCGGCCACCGCCGGGTGGCTGAACAGCACGTCCTCGACCTCGATCGAGGAGACGTTCTCGCCGCCGGTGATGATCACGTCCTTCTTGCGGTCGCTGATGGTGAGGTAGCCGTCGTCGCCGATCGTGCCGCCGTCCCCGGTGTGGAACCAGCCGTCGGCCAGCGCCGCTGCGGACTCCTCGGGCTGCTCCCAGTAGCCCTCGAGCACGACGTTCGACCGGGCCAGCACCTCGCCGTCCTCCGCCAGCGCGAGGCGTACGCCGAGGGCCGGCGCCCCGGCCCGCACCAGCTTGGCGGCCCGCTCCTCGGTGGAGAGGTCGTCCCACTCCGCGCGGCTGCGGTTGACGGTCAGCAGCGGTGAGGTCTCGGTGAGCCCGTAGATCTGGATGAACTCCCAGCCGAGCTCCTCCTCGACCCGCGCGACGGTCCGGGTCGGCGGCGGGGCGCCGGCCATGATGATCCGCACCCGGTCGCGCCCGGGGATCTCGCCCTCCCACGACTGGGCGGCTTCCAGCACCGCGGCGGCGACGGCCGGCGCGGCGCACATCACCGTCACCCCGTGGTCGCGGACCCGCCGCAGGATCTCCGCGCCGTCGATCTTGCGGATCACCACCTGCTTCACCCCGAGCCCGGTCATCGCGAACGGCATCCCCCAGCCGTTGGCGTGGAACATCGGCAGCGTGTGCAGGTAGACGTCGCGGTCGGTCACCGCGGCGTGCAGCCCGAAGGTCACCGCGTTGACCCAGACGTTGCGGTGGGTGATCTGCACGCCCTTGGGCCGCGCGGTCGTCCCCGAGGTGTAGTTGATGCACGCGGTGGCGTTCTCGTCGGGCTCCCACGGCACCGGCTCCACGCCGGGCGCGGCGTACAGGTCCTCGTCGTGGCCGAGCAGGAACCGGTGCTCGGCCTCGACCCCGGACAGCGACTCGTCGAGCTCGGGGTCGATCAGCAGCACCCGCGCGCCGGAGTGCTCGACGATGTAGCGGACCTCGTCGGGACGCAGCCGGAAGTTCACCGGCACCAGCACCCGGCCGGACCCGCACACCCCGAAGAACGACGTGAGCAGCCGCGCGCTGTTGTGGCTGACGACCGCCACCCGGTCGCCGACCCCGATGCCGAGCTCGTCGAGGCGCGCGGCCTGGCGACGCGCGAGCGCGCCGACCTCGGCGTACGTCAGCTCCCCCCGGTCGCCGAGGGGCGGCGCGGGCTGGTCGGGCTCGTCGACCACCCCCACCCGGTCGCCGTACACCTGCACGGCGCGGTCGATGAAGTCGGACACGCTGAACGGGACGATCACCGGAGGGCCTCCTCGTGGTCCGTGGGGACAGGCGCCACTGTAGAGACCGGCGGCGTGCGCGCGGAACGTCTGGGAACCGGGCCGCCATGACCACCGACCCCAGCCGCCAGCACGACCAGCCCGACACCGCGGGCGAGCAGCTGCCCGGACCCGGCGAGCCGGGCTCGGTCACGAGCGAGATGGGCGAGGAGCCCGACCACGGCGAGGAGAGCTACGTCGGCCACGACCGGCTCCGCGACAAGGTCGCGATCGTGACCGGGGGCGACTCCGGCATCGGCCGCGCGGTCGCGCTCGCCTTCGCCCGCGAGGGCGCCGACGTGGTGCTGTCCTACCTCGAGGAGGAGGACGAGGACGGGCAGCGCACCGCCGAGCTGGTCCGCGCCGCCGGGCGCACCGCGATCACGGTGCCGGGCGACCTGACCTCCGAGGAGGCGTGCCGCGAGCTCGTCGACCGCACCGTGTCCGAGCTCGGGCGCGTCGACCTGCTCGTCAACAACGCGGCGTACCAGATGGCGCAGCCGGGCGGCATCGCCGACATCACCACCGAGCAGTTCGACCGGGTGATGCGGACCAACCTGTACGCGATGTTCTGGCTGTCCAAGATGTGCCTGCCCTACATGCCGCGGGGCGGCGGGATCATCAACACCTCCTCGGTGCAGGCGTCCTCGCCGTCGGTGCCGCTGCTCGACTACGCGCTCACCAAGGCCGGCATCGCGAACTTCACCCGCGGGCTCGCCCAGGCCGTCGCCGAGGACGGCATCCGCGTCAACGCGGTCGCCCCCGGTCCGATCTGGACGCCGCTGATCCCGGCGACGATGCCGCCGGAGCAGGTCGAGGACTTCGGCAGGCAGGCCCCGCTCGGTCGGGCGGGCCAGCCCGCGGAGGTGGCGACGGCGTTCGTCTACCTGGCGTCCGGCGACTCGTCGTACGTCACCGGCGAGGTCCTCGCCGTGACGGGGGGCCAGCCGGTCACCGTCTGACCGCGGAGCGCCCGATGAGAGTCCTCTCATCGGGCTCTCACCCGGCCGCCACCATCGGGCAGGATCGTCACCGTCATGAGCACGCTGTGGAAGACCCTCCTCGGCCTGGCGCTGACGCTGCCGGTGGCCGCGTTCGTCGTCGGCTCGCTCGCCTCGTCGTCGGCCGACGAGCCGACCCCGCGCGACCCCATCGTGATCTCCCCCGGCCCGACCGCGTCCGAGCGGCCGGCGCCGTCCCGTACGCCGTCCGGCCGGCCGTCGCCCTCCGGCAGCGGCACCGCGGAGCCCCGGGGCGACGGGTCCGAGGACGCTGACGACGACGAGCCCGACGACGAGCCCGAGGTCGTCCAGCCCGAGCTGGGCGAGGCCGACGACGACGGGGACGACGACCGGGACGACGACGGGGACGACGACGACTGACACCGCGCCCCGGCCCCCCTCCGCCCGACCGCGCCGGTCGGGCGTGTCCGTGCGCGTCCGGATCACCGCGACCGTGGCGGCGCTCGTCGCGCTGACCCTCGCGGGCGCCGGACTGCTGGTCTACGCCATCGAGACCCAGCGCCTGGAGCAGCAGACCGCCGACGACGTCGACCAGGAGCTCGACGAGTTCGCGCGGCTGAACGGCGGCGGGGTGGACCCGGTGACCGGCGCCGGCTTCGCCTCGGTGCAGGACCTCCTCGAGCTGTTCATGCGCCGCAACGTCCCCGACGACGACGAGCTCCTCGTCGGCTGGGTGGGCGACCGGGTCGTCAACCTCTCGCCGCGCGAGGACCCCCTGGTCGCGGACCCGGCGTTCCTGGCCGCCGCCGCGCCCCTGGTGGACGAGGCCGACACCGTCCGGCTCGAGACCGCCGGCGAGCGGCTGATGATCACCAGCCAGCCGGTCCGGCGCGGGGGCGAGCGCGGCGCGCTGCTGGTCGTCGTCCGCCTCGAGGAGGACCAGTCCGAGCTGCTCGACACGATGCGCACCTACGCGATCGTCGCCGCGCTCTCCCTGCTGCTGGTGACGGTGGTGGCGTTCTGGCAGTCCGGGCGGCTGCTGGCCCCGCTCCGGGTGCTGCGGGAGACCGCCGAGGAGATCGGCGAGACCGATCTGTCCCGCCGGATCCCGACCTCGGGCAACGACGACATCACCGCGCTGACGCGTACCGTCAACGGCATGCTCGACCGGCTCGAGTCGGCGTTCACCGGCCAGCGGCAGTTCCTCGACGACGCCGGGCACGAGCTCAAGACGCCGCTCACCGTGCTCCGCGGCCACCTCGAGCTACTCGACACCGGCAGCCCGGAGGAGGTCGCCGAGACCCGCGTGCTGCTGCTCGACGAGGTCGACCGGATGGCGCGCCTCGTGGGCGACCTGATCCTGCTCGCCAAGAGCGACCGGCCCGACTTCGTCACCCTCGAGCCGGTCGACCTCGCCGGGCTCACCGAGGACCTGGTCGCCAAGGCGCGCGGGCTGGGCGACCGGGAGTGGGTGCTCGACGGCGCGGCCGCGGGCACCCTGCAGGCCGACCCGCAGCGGCTCACCCAGGCCGTGCTCCAGCTCGCCGACAACGCCGTCAAGCACACGGCACCCGGCGACACCGTCGCCATCGGCTCGTCGTACGACGGGTCCCGCGTGCGGCTGTGGGTGCGCGACACCGGGCCCGGCGTACCTCCCGAGCAGCGGGACGGGATCTTCGAGCGCTTCGGCCGCGGCCCCGTGCCCGAGGGCGACGAGGGCTTCGGTCTCGGCCTCTCGATCGTGAGCGCCATCGCCGCCGCGCACGGCGGTCGCGTCCTGGTCGAGGACGCCGAGCCCCACGGCGCCCGGTTCGTGCTGACCCTCCCCGCCACCCTGACGAGCACCGAGGAGCACCCGTGGCCCGCATCCTGATCGTCGAGGACGAGGCACGGATCGCGTCCTTCGTGGCCAAGGGACTGCGGGCCGAGGGTCACCTGACGACGGTGGTCGGCGACGGCCCCGGCGGCCTCGATCACGCGCTGAGCGGCGACTTCGACCTGATGGTGCTCGACATCGGGCTGCCCGGCCTGGACGGCTTCGCGGTGCTCGACCAGCTCCGCTCGCAGGGGTCGCGGATGCCGGTGATCGTGCTGACCGCCCGCGACTCGGTGACCGACACGGTCTCGGCGCTGGAGGGCGGCGCGGACGACTACATGCCCAAGCCGTTCCGGTTCGCCGAGCTGGTCGCCCGCGTCCGGCTGCGGCTGCGGCCGGGCCAGCCGGGCGAGCCGGGCGTGGCCCCGCGCGACGACGTCCTGGACGCCGGCGGCGTGCGGCTCGACGTACGCACCCGGCGGGCGACGGTCGGCGAGCGGCAGGTCGACCTGTCCGCCCGCGAGTTCACCCTGGCCGAGATCTTCATGCGCAACGCCGGCCAGGTGCTCTCCCGCGAGCAGCTCCTCGACCACGTCTGGGGCTTCGACTTCGACCCCGGCTCCAACGTCGTCGACGTCTACGTCGGCTACCTGCGCCGCAAGTTCGGCGCCGACGCCATCGAGACCGTCCGCGGCATGGGCTACCGCTTCCGCCCCTGACTGTGGAGAACCCCGCCGAGTCGGCGCACATGTGCGCCGACTCGGCGGGGTTCTCCACAGATCGGGGTCAGTGGACCTTGAAGCCGGCGAGGCGGGCGCGGGGCTGGCGGGCCAGGACCGGCTCGAGGGCCTCGGCGACCTCGTGGGGCAGCGGCCGGTCGTCGGGGTCCGGGGCGAGGCCGGCCTCGAGGACCTTCGCGACCTCGTGCGGGACCCGGTCGGGGAGGTCGTACGGCGCGTCGACCAGCTGCGGGTAGCGGCGGCGTACGTCGGGCGACCGCTGGTCTCCGTCGCCGAAGGCGCGGTACCCGGCCACCGCCTCGAAGAGCGTGGCGCAGAGCCCCCAGACGTCGCTGGCGTGCCCCGGCCGCCCCGTCGCCGGCGGGTCGCACTGCTCGGGGGCGAGGTAGAAATCGGTGCCGATCGGCGTCCGGAGCGCCTGGGCCTCGGCCAGCGGCCGCGCGACCGAGAGGTCGATGAGCCGCGCCGGCGCCCCCATGATGATGTTGCTCGGCTTGACGTCGAGGTGGGTCCAGCCGACGTGCCGCAGGTAGTGCAGCGCGCTGGCGACCTCGATCGCCAGCGGCAGGTACTGCTGCTCCTGCAGCGGCCCGTACCGGCGCAGCAGGCTCGAGAGCCGCGGCCCGTCGAGGTGCTCCAGGACGACGTGCGGGCGCTCCCCCTCGAGCTGGTGGCGGAGCCCCCGCACGACGACCGGGTGGTTGACGGTGGCGAGCGCCTCGACCTCGCGACGCAGGCCGCGGAGGCTGGACTCGTCGTCCACGAGACCGGGCCGGACGACCTTCACCACGACCGGCGCGTAGGTGACCTCGTCGAAGGCCAGGTAGGCCTCGTACGACGACCCCCCGCCCAGCAGCCGTACGGCGGTCAGGTCCGCCGAGATCGGGTCGCCCTCGGCCAGCCCCCAGCTGCCCGCCGGGTCGGTGCTCGCCCCCACGATCAGCGCCGGGTGTCGTTGCGCGAGCGGTCGTTGGTCTGGTTCGCGCTGCGGTCGCGGGTGCGGTCGCCCCCGTCGCGCGTCCAGTCCTTGGTCTTGTCGCCGCGGCTCCGGTCGCGGTCGCGGCTGACCTTGGTGAACCGGCTGTTCGTGCCGTCGCGGGTCGACCGGCTGTTCCCGGTGTTCGTGCCGCCGCGGGTGCGGGAGTTGCTGCGGGTGTTGGTGCGGGTGTCGCGGTCCCGGCCGGCGGTGTCGTCATCGTCGTCGTCGTCGACGGCCATCACGACGTCCGGGGTGTCGTCCTTGCGGGTGTACGCCGCGTCGCCGGACGCCACGGCGGGGATCTGGAACGCGACCAGGCCGGCCGTGACCGTCCCCGCGATCCCGAGCGTCGCGATGCTGATGATGTTCCTCATCGGAGGTCCTCTCGTCTGGGCGGGTGCCCGTGGAAGCTGTCGAGAAGGACTGTGCTCACCCGCGGTGAGGTGACCGTGAGCCGCTCATGAGGGGGCTCTCATCTGGACCGATCAGGGCGGGCCTCAGCGGGGGGCGATCACCGGCGCCACGCCGCCAGCCGGCGGCCGGACGGCTCGTCGGTGACCTCCGGCGACTGCGACTGCGCCCAGACCCGGCGCCACTGGGCGACCTGCGGCCCGGCGGGGTCCGGCGTACGCCCGGCGGCGGCCCGGGTCTTGGCCTCCCACCAGGTCGTGGCGTCCTCGTCGAGCAGCTGGCCGACGGCGTCCTTGATCCGCGGCGCGAACTCGCGCACCGACTCGCCATCGCGCGGTCGCAGCGGCTCGCCGAACCGCACGGTGAGCTGGCGCCGCCCGCGGCTCGGCCAGCTCTGGCCGCGCGGCATCGCCGCGAACGTGCCGCGGTGGGCGACGGGGACCACGGGGACGCCGTACTCGTGGGCGAGGAACGCCGCCCCCATCCGGAACGTGCCGGTCCAGCCGTCCTGCGAGCGGGTGCCCTCGGGGAAGATCACCAGGCTCCAGCCGTCGGCCAGCACCTCGCCGGGCGTCGTCGCCATCGCGCCGCCGCGCCGGTCGATCGGGAAGGTGTTGAAGAACAGCGAGGAGCCGACCGCGCGCCACCAGGTGTCGAAGAAGTAGTCGGCCGCCGCCGCGACCGCCGTACGCCGCCGCCACTCGTCGGGCAGCGACAGCAGGATCAGCGGGGTGTCGAGGTGGGAGGCGTGGTTGGCCGCGAAGATGACCGGGCCCTGGATCCGGTCGAGCACGTCGAGCCCCTCGACCCGGGTGCGCACCTGCGAGCGGAACAGCGGCTCCAGGCCGCCCTTCTGCGCGACCTCGCGGGCCGCCATCGCCGGCCGGCGCCGCGACCAGTCCGAGGGGAAGACCGTCGAGCGCTGCGGGAGCACGTAGGCCTCCGCCGAGCGCGGCACCTGGGAGCGGCGTCCCCAGCGCCAGCCGCGCGACATGGTGCGGACGTCGTCGACGGTGTCCTTGAGGAAGCCGCTCATCTGACGTCGGCCAGCAGGTGCGGCGGGTTGTGGAGGTAGGTGATCGACGGGCTGGAGCCCACCGTCCCCGAGGCCATCTCCAGGGCGTCGGCCAGCGTCGTGGCCGCGCGGAAGCCCAGGCGCGAGGCGACCTTGCGGTCGGCGCCGACCCAGATCACCTCGTCGACGTGGTCCATCGCGTGCGCCGCCCAGTACCACATGTAGAACGGGTGGACGCCGTGGTAGGCGTGCGAGGTGCGGTAGAGGTGGCGGTACCACTCGTCCTCGGCGAACTGCTGCTCGTACTTCGCGCTGATCACCGCGGGGTCGGTCGACTCGGCGAGGATCTCCTCGTAGAAGTCGACGTACGACGGGTGGTGCAGCTGGTTGAACCCCTCGTTGAGCGGGTGGTAGAGGATCACCGCCCCGCCCTGGCGCACGACCGGCTGGTGGCGGTAGGAGTTGAAGTAGTAGCCCAGGCCCATGCAGGTCGCGAGGATCGGGTTCATCGAGCTGTTGACGTTGTAGGGGCCGAGGTAGGGCACCCCGAGCACCAGCACGTCGGACTGCCCCTGCACCTCGACGAGCTGCTGGCGGTGCACCCGCTCGATGGTCTTCTCGTGCACGGCCTCGACCTCGCCGGCGCTGATCCCGGTGAGCCCGTACGGCGCCCGCAGGTCGTGGAACAGCTTGTGCCGCAGCCGCTGCGGCGCGACCGCCATCCCGCGCTTGGCGGCGAGCATCGACGCCTGGTCGCGGACCGACCACTCCCACTCGCGCTTCATCAGGAACTCGTAGGGCTTGCCGAAGACGTTGTTGTCGAGCGTGGTCTCGATCTGGAAGACCTTGACGGAGTCCTGGATGACCCGGCCGATCCGCCAGGCGGAGTGGTGCATCGCCGACTTCTTGTGGTCCATGAAGGACCGCGAGTGCACCATCGTCTTGGGGTTGTGGTGGTGCCGCAGGGACTTGTACGACGCCAGCCCGATGCCGACCGACTTGTGCCCGCCGTCCATCGCCACCAGGTTCACGTTGACGTAGACGAGCAGGTCGGACTCGGCGGCCCGCTTGCTGATCTCGATGTCCTCGCCCTGGTCGGTGGTGCCCAGGTGGGTGAGGTTGTCGCGGTCCTCGGCGTCGAAGTTGTAGAGCTTCCCCTGCGGGAAGAACGAGCGGAAGACCCGCTCCCCCACGATGTGCTTGAGCTCGCCCGCCGTCATCCGGCGGTGCAGCGCGTTGGCCGCCACGATCTCGACGTCGTCGACCCCGGCCTCGGCGGCCATCGTCAGCACGTGCTCGATGATCCGGCCGCGGATGTCGGGCGAGCGCATCGAGGGCAGCGGCAGCGAGAGGTCGTCGAAGGCGATCGTGAGCCGCATGCCGGCGAAGAGCAGCTCCGGCAGCGGGTCGGAGTCCTCGGGGTGCAGCAGCGACTCGCGGATCGCCTCGTCGACGTCGGGCACCGTCGGCAGGGACTCCGGCGGGTAGACCACCCGGGTGCCGAGCGGGAAGGACTCCAGCCGGAACCCCAGCCCCTCGTGCACCACCAGCGGGGGCGTGCGGTCGTCGACCTCCAGGACGAATCCGGGCCTGCTCATGAACTGCTCCTCGGGTCGAAGGCCACCTTCACCGTGCCGAGGCGGCCGGCGGAGTGGGCATGGTCGAGCGCCTCGCGCCACCGGTGCAAGGGGTAGCTGGCGACGGACTTGGACAGCTGGGCGACCGCGTCGTGGGCGACCAGCTCGGTGGCGACGTCGAACGCCGTGCGGCCGGCGCGGGGGCCGGTGAGCAGCGGCTCGTGGACGGCGGAGGCGTAGGTGCCGACCACCTCGAGCTCGCGGAACCACGCCGCGGACAGGTCGGCGGGCGCGGGCATCCCGGACAGCACCACCCGGCCGCCCGCGCGGGTGGCCTGCAGCGCCGTCTCCAGCGACTGCTTGCTGCCCACGGCGTCGACGGCGACGTCGACGCCGCCCAGCAGGTACGGCGAGGAGAACTCGGGCTGGACCTGGAAGGCGCCGGTCGAGCGGCGCACCCGGCGCAGCACCTCCTTGGGCGCCACCACCTCGGTCGCGCCGAGCGCCGCGGCCAGCTCGCGCTGGTGGCCGTGCTTGGCGACCACGATGATCTCGCCGGCGGCGGTCAGCTCGCGCAGCGCGAAGGTCGCGAACAGGCCGACCGCCCCGGCGCCGCTGACCAGCACCCGGTCGTTGGCCCGCACCCCCGCGCGCAGCGCCGTGTGCACGGCGCACGCCATCGGCTCGATGAGGATCGCCTGCTCGTCGGAGTAGCCCTCCGGGACGGGGTGCAGCTGGCTGCGGTGCGCCATCAGCTGCTGGCCCCACCCGCCGCCGGTGTCCTTGCAGAAGCCGGTCTGCAGACCGGGGGCGAGGTGGCCGACGGTGATCCGGCCGCAGCGGTTGGTGGCACCGGTCGCGCACGCCTCGCACGGGTCGACGCCGCGGGCGGCGCAGGTGAGCACCGGGTCCACGACGACGCGGGTGCCGGCGGGCAGGTCCTCGCAGTCGTCAAGGAGCTCCGCGACCACCTCGTGGCCGGGCACGAACGGCAGCGACACGACCGCGGAGAAGTACAGCGAGGTCTGCCCCGACAGCGCGCCGAGGTCGGAGCCGCAGATGCCGGAGAGCCGGGTGCGCAGCCGCGCCCAGCCGGGCCGGTCGACCCGCGGCGGGTCGATGGTCATCAGGCGCAGCGGCGCGGCGTACCCGGACAGGATGCCGGGCAGCCGGCTGCCGACGGCCTTGCCGGCGACGGTGCGGGGCAGCGAGCGGAACATCTCGAGCGCGAGCATCATCGGGGGCCCCCGGCCGGGTCGAGGGACCGCGCCGACGAGCCCGAGCTCTGCCAGTCGACGATCTTCCAGTGGTGCTTGCGGGCATGGCGGAACAGCGTGACGTCCGGGCGGACCGCGACCGGGTTGCCCACCGCCGCGAGCAGCGGCAGGTCGGAGTGGGAGTCGGCGTAGGCGAACGACGCGCCCATGTCGATGCCGTGCTCCGCGGCGTACGACGCCATCCAGGCCGCGCGGGACTCGCCAACGAGCGGCGAGGAGGACAGGTAGCCCGTGCAGATCCCCCGGTCGTCGACCGCGAGCTCGGCCGCCTCGATGTGGTCGAAGAGCGTTCGCAGCGGCCGGGTCAGCGGCCGGATCGCGCCGGTGATCAGCACCGTCTGGTGCCCGGCCCTGCGGTGCTCGCGGATCCGGCGTACGGCGGCCGGCGAGAGCCGCGAGAGCACGTGGTCGGTGAGGTGCTCGTCGGCGATCTCGTCGAGCGTCTCGAGGCGGGCGCCCTCGTAGTCGCGGTAGACGGTGCGCAGGAACGCGCTGCGCTCCCGCCGCTCGGCCTGCACCAGCGAGGGCACCTTCGCCGCGATCCGGCCCAGCTCGGCCAGCCGCTCCGTGCCGGACAGCTCGCGCAGCCGCACCCACAGGTAGGTCTCGATGACGTTGGACGAGAGCAGCGTGCCGTCCATGTCGAAGAACGCCGCGACCGCCGGCTTGTCCGGGGGCAGCGGCTTGAGGCCCGCGGTGGCGGTCTTGCGGCGCGCGGCCCGGACCTCGTCGAGGCGCCGGATCGGGGCGGTGACGGCCGGGCAGTGGATGTCCTGGAGGTAGACCTTCCAGTCCACGACGGCCGTGTCGAACGCGAAAATCTCCCGGTCGGCCTCCGACAGCGAGCGGTAGAGAGCCAGGGTGTGGCCGTCGTGGAAGCGCAGCTCGGCCTGGGTGTACTCGGCGTAGATGTCGAGGTAGCGGCGCAGGAACTCCAGCCGCCGGCGCTGCTGCTCCAGGCGGCGCGCGAGCTCGCGGGCCCGGTCGCTGCGGGGCGCGTGGGAGACCAGGAAGTCCGCGACCTGGTAGGCGCGCTCCCCCGACGACAGCACCCGCTCGACCGCGTGCGCGCCCGGGAAGCGCCACTCGGGCAGCCGGGTCGCGCCCCGGTCGCCCGCCTGGAACGGGTGCTCGTCGAAGTAGCCGCGGACGTTCTCGTAGAGGTGGTGGAAGGTCAGCGGCTGGCGGTCGCCGGACGAGACGTGGAAGTACGCCGGGCGGCCCACCTCCGGCGGGTGCGCCAGCACCGCGACGATCGCGGAGACCACGTGGTCGACCGGCACGATGTCGACGATCGTGTCGGCCGCGGCCGGGAACTCCGGCAGCTCGCCGCGCCCGTACGCCAGGATCAGCGGCTCGGCCATCTTGAAGCCCTCGATCCAGCCCGGGTGGGGGCGCTGGAGGGCGGACTCGATGATGCTGGGCCGCACGATCGAGGCGCGGTGGGTGCGGGCGTGCTCCTCGACCACCCGCTCGCCGAGCGCCTTGGTGAAGGTGTAGCAGTCGGTCCAGCCGAGGCTGCGCGCCCGCTCGGCGCCGGCGGCGACCAGCTCCTTCTTCACCCAGTCCTGGCGCGCCGCCTCGGTCGCGGCCGCGGCGGTCAGGGCGCCGGCGCGGCTGTGCGCCTTCTCGGCCTTCTTGCGCTCGGCCGTCAGCACCTCGGCGCTGCGCGAGCGGTCCTCGATCGCGCGCCGCTGGCTGAGCCCCCAGGCGAGCTCGGCCTCCAGGTCGACCTCGAGGTCGACCGGGCCCTCCGGGATGCTGCCGCGGCGCCGGCCCGCGACGTACGCCGTGGAGATGTGCACGTAGTGGAGGTCCGGTCCGGCCTCGCGGACCCGGGCCAGCAGCTCGCGGGTGCCGACGACGTTGGTGCGGAAGCCCTCGTCGACCGGCGGGTCGAAGGACACGTCGCCCGCGCAGTGCACGACGGCGTCCAGGCCGGCCGGCAGCGGCGGGGTGTCGGCGAGGTCGCCCTCGAGGACGAAGATGCGGGCGGCCATCAGCGCCTCGACGCCGCCGGACGCCTCGACGACCTCGGCGAAGATCGGCTTGCCGAGCAGCCCGGCGATCCGGGCGGCACCCGAGGTGGAGCCCTTCGGGCGCACCAGCAGGGTCATCCGGACGCCCGGGACCTCGGTCAGCAGCAGGTGCAGGAGCGCCTCACCGACGAAGCCGGTCACGCCGGTCAGGAGCACGTGCTTCCCCGCCAGCCGTCCCGCCACCGAGTCCGGTGCCGTCGAGCCTGCGCGTACCGATGCCTCAGCCACCCGCGAGATTGTGCCCTATGCCACGTCCGGGCCCTCGGCGGGCACGCTGGGTGGGCACCATGGGCGGGCACGTGCCGGGCACGTGCGGGGGTGGGCGCAGAGGGGATCGAACCCCCGACCGCCTCGTTGTAAGCGAGGAGCTCTACCGCTGAGCTATACGCCCCGGACCACGGCCGGGTCGGGCCGAGGCGACGCACACACTAGACGAGCGGACGGCCGCCCCGCGACCTGCCGGTCAGACGGCGGCGCGCAGCTGGCGCACGTGCTCCTCGAGGTCGCGTCCCTCGGGCATCGTGTTGTGCACCGCCCAGCGCACCAGGCCCTGCCGGTCCACGACGTACGACGAGCGGCGCGCCGCGCCGGTGCGCTCGTTGAAGACGTCGTAGGCCCGGGCGACCTCGCCGTGCGGCCAGAAGTCGGAGAGCAGCGGGAAGTTGAGCCCCTCGGCGTCCGCGAACGCGCGGAGCGAGAACATCGGGTCGCAGGAGACGGCCAGCACCTCGGTGTCGAAGCTGAGGAAGTCGGCGAGCCGGTCACGCACGCCCGCCATCTCGCCCACGCAGACCCCGGAGAACGCCGCCGGGTAGAACAGCAGCGCGACCGCCTTGGTGCCGCGGTAGGACGAGAGCGTGACGTCCTGGCCGAACTGGTCGCGCAGGGTGAAGTCGGGTGCCGGTCCGCCGAGGGCGAGCCCGCTCACGCGGCGCCCTCGTCGTCGCCGTCGTCCCCGCGGTCGCTCTTCGCGAGCTCGCGCTTGAGCACCTTGCCCGTGGAGTTGCGCGGCAGCTCGTCGAGGATGACCACCTCGCGCGGGGTCTTGTAGCGGGCGAGGTTCTGGCGCACCCAGTCCTTGAGGTCGTCCTCGGAGGCGTCCGTGCCGTCCTTGAGGACGACGAAGGCCCGCAGCCGCGTGCCGAACTCGTCGTCGTCGACGCCGACGGCGGCCACCTCGACGACCGCCTCGTGGCGGGCGAGGCAGTCCTCGACCTCCTTGGGGAAGACGTTCTCGCCGCCGGACACGATCATCTCGTCGTCGCGGCCCTCGACGTAGAGCCGGCTGTCGTCGCCGAAGCGCCCGACGTCGCCGGTCGACATCAGCCCGTCGACCATCTCCTTCTGCCCGCCGCCGGTGTAGCCCTCGAAGAGCAGCCCGTTGCCGACGAAGATCCGGCCGGTCTCGCCGACCGGGACCTCCCGGCCGTCCTCGTCGAGGATCTTCACGGTCGTCGCCCAGGGCGGCATCCCCGCCGACGACGGCGACTCGCGCAGGTCGACCGGGGTCGCGATCGAGGCGTAGGCCACCTCGGTGGAGCCGTAGATGTTGTAGAGGTTGTCGCCGAAGTGGTCCATCCAGTCGACCGCGAGGTCGCCGGGCAGGGCCGACCCGGACGCGGCGACCACCTTGAGGCGGGGCAGGTCGTAGCGGCGCAGCACGTCCTCGGAGAGGCCGAGGATCCGCTGCAGCATCACCGGGATGACCACCAGCGAGTCGCACTCCTCGTCGCGGGCGATCCGCAGCGTCGCCTCCGGGTCGAAGCGCCGGGTGAGCACGACCGTGGAGCCCAGCAGCATGGCGAGGGCGAGGTGGGCGAAGCCCCAGGTGTGGAAGAGCGGCGCGGCGATGTGGGTGCGCCAGCCGTAGCGCAGCGGCATCCGGGAGAGCAGGGAGATCGCCGCGTCGATGCCGGCCTCGTTGCGGGGCGCGCCCTTCGGCGTCCCGGTGGTGCCCGAGGTCAGGATGATGGTCCGGCCGTGGCGTCCCGGCGGGTCGAGGTCGGCGTCGTCGGCCGAGGCGATCAGCGCGGCAACCGTGAGGACGTCGTCGCCGAGGTCCTCGGAGTCGGTCCAGGCGAGCACGCGGGTGCCGGCGTCGGCCTCCGCGAGCATGTCGGTGAACTCCTCGTCGTGGATCACGACGGTGGGCTTCTCGCGCTCGAGGACGTCGACGAGCTGCGGGCCGGCGAAGGCGGTGTTGAGGTAGAGCACGTCGGCGCCGAGCTTGGCGGCCGCGATGCTCGCGTCGACGAAGCCGCGGTGGTTGCGGCACATCAGGGCGACCCCGTCGCCCTCCCCCACGCCCTGCTCACGCAGCGCGCGGGCCAGCGCGTTCGAGCGCCGGTGCAGCTCGCCGAAGGTCACCGGCCCGAGGTCGTCGACGATGCCGACGCGGTCGGGCTCCCGCAGCGCCAGCGAGGCGAACCCGCCCGCGGGCCCGGTCCCCCACGCCCGGACGGTGCGCAGCAGGCCGGCCAGCACGGCGGGCGGGTACGGCCGGACGACCCCCGAGCCGAGCAGCACCTTCGCACCGGTGCCCGCGGAGGACGCCCGGTCGATCAGCTTCTGGAGCACAGGCAGTTCCTATCCGACGCGAGGGAGCGGTACGACGGGGCGCCGGCGGGCCGGCGTACGACGGTCAGGCCGGGGTCTTGGGTGCCACCAGCCGGGTCGCGGCCCAGTCCTTGCTCACGGCCGCGGTCGTGGTCTGCGAGAGGCCGGCGATCGGCGCGGCCTCGGCGATGTCGGCGGGGTCCACGGAGCTGGGCCGGCCCACCTTCGGGGTCAGCAGCCAGATCGCACCGCCGCCCACGAGGTCGGTGAGGGAGTCCACCAGGCCGTCGACGAGGTCGCCGTCGTCACGGCGCCACCACAGCAGCACGGCGTCGACCACGTTGCCGTAGTCACCGTCCACCATGTCGGCGTCGATGGCGTCCTCGATGGCGACCCGGAGGGCGTCGTCGGTGTCGTCGTCCCAGCCGAGCTCCTGGATGACCATGCCGGGCTTGAAGCCCAGCCGTTCGGCCGCCCCTGCAGCTCCTGTCTGGGTGGACCCGCCACCCGCGGTCGCGCTCACTGACGTCCTCCAGCCTGATCGGTTCGACCGCCGTTCGCGGCCCGATGTGGGGAGTAGTCCAGCGGAGTCGCGGCCCAGGCGCAACCTCTGTCCGCAGGTCTGCCCCCGCCGAGGCCCTCCCCGAGCGCCCTCCGAGGCCCCCCGCGACCGGGATTCGGGCCTACTGGCGGGTAAATTCCTCCGTCCCCGGGGGCGTGACACGATGGACGGGTGACCGAAGAATCACCCACTCCTTCTGGCACTCGTCCCGGCCCCACCCCGGCCGTGATCCACGAGGGACTGCCCACCCAGCTGCCCGACATCGACCCCGACGAGACCAGCGACTGGCTGGACTCCTTCGACTCCATGGTCGCCGAGCGCGGGCGCGAGCGCGCCCGCTACGTGATGCTCCGGCTCCTCGAGCGGGCTCGCGAGACGCAGGTCGGCGTGCCCGCCCTGCGCAGCACCGACTACATCAACACGATCCCGCCCGAGCGCGAGCCGTGGTTCCCCGGTGACGAGGAGGCCGAGCGGCGCATCCGCGCCTTCATCCGGTGGAACGCCGCGGTGATGGTCTCCAGCGCCAACCGCAAGGGGCTCGAGGTCGGCGGCCACATCGCGACGTACCAGTCCTCGGCCAGCCTCTACGAGGTCGGCTTCAACCACTTCTTCCGCGGCAAGGACCACCCGGGCGGTGGCGACCAGGTCTACATCCAGGGCCACGCGTCCCCCGGCGTCTACTCCCGCGCGTTCCTCGAGGGCCGCCTCGACGAGGGCCAGCTCTCCCGCTTCCGCCAGGAGGTGCAGCACGGTCCCGGAAAGGGCCTGCCGTCCTACCCGCACCCGCGCCTGATGCCGGAGTTCTGGGAGTTCCCCACCGTCTCGATGGGCCTCACCGGCATCAACTCCATCTACCAGGCTCGGTTCAACCGCTACCTGCAGAACCGCGGCATCAAGGACACCTCGCAGCAGCACGTGTGGGCCTTCCTCGGCGACGGCGAGATGGCCGAGCCGGAGTCGCTGGGCGCGATCCGGATCGCGGCCCGCGAGGAGCTCGACAACCTCACCTGGGTCATCAACTGCAACCTCCAGCAGCTCGACGGCCCGGTCACCGGCAACGGCAAGATCATCCAGGAGCTCGAGGCCAACTTCCGCGGCGCCGGCTGGAACGTCATCAAGGTCGTGTGGGGGCGTGAGTGGGACCCGCTCCTGGCCCGGGACGTCGACGGCGTGCTGGTGAACAAGATGAACACCACCCCGGACGGCGCGTTCCAGAGCTACTCGGTCGAGGACGGCGCCTACGTGCGCGAGAACTTCTTCGGCGGCGACCCGCGGCTGCGCAAGATGGTCGAGCACATGAGCGACACCCAGATCCAGAAGCTGCCGCGCGGCGGCCACGACTACCGCAAGGTGTACGCCGCGTTCGACAGCGCCACCAAGCACGTCGGGCAGCCGACCGTGATCCTGGCGCACACCATCAAGGGCTGGACGATCGACGCCCTGGAGGGCAAGAACGCCACCCACCAGATGAAGAAGCTGACCCCGGCGGACCTCAAGCGCTTCCGGGACCGGCTCTACCTGCCGATCTCCGACCGCGACCTCGAGCGGGCCTACGAGGAGACCGGCGCGGCGCCGTTCTTCCACCCCGGCGCCGACTCCCCCGAGATCGAGTACATGATGGAGCGCCGTCGGCAGCTGGGCGGCTCGCTGCCCCGCCGCGTGCAGCGCGCCAAGTCCCTCAAGCTCCCCGGGGACGACACCTACCGCGAGCTCAAGCAGGGCTCCGGCAAGCACCCGGTCGCCACGACCATGGCCGCGGTCCGGCTGCTCAAGGACTGGATGAAGGACCCCGAGATCGGCAAGCGGCTGGTCCCGATCGCGCCCGACGAGTACCGCACGTTCGGCATGGACGCGATGTTCCCGAGCGCGAAGGTCTACAACCCGGGCGGCCAGCAGTACGAGTCGGTCGACCGCAACATGTTGCTCTCCTACAAGGAGTCCGCCCAGGGCCAAATGCTGCACGAGGGCATCTCGGAGGCCGGCGCGGTGGCCTCGGCGACCGCCGCCGGGTCGGCGTACGCCACCCACGGCGAGCACATGATCCCGTTCTACATCTTCTACTCGATGTTCGGGTTCCAGCGCACGGGCGACTCGATCTGGGCGATGGCCGACCAGCTGGCGCGCGGGTTCCTGATCGGCGCCACGGCCGGCCGCACCACGCTCACCGGCGAGGGGCTCCAGCACGCCGACGGGCACTCGCCGCTGATCGCGGCGACCAACCCGGCCGTCGTGCACTACGACCCCGCGCACGCCTACGAGGTCGCGCACATCATGCGCTCCGACCTGGAGCGGATGTACGGCGAGGACGCCGAGAACGTCATCTTCTACCTCACCGTCTACAACGAGCCGATCAACCAGCCCGCCGAGCCCGACGACGTCGACGTCGAGGGGATCCTGCGCGGCATGCACCAGGTGACGCGGGCCGAGGGCGAGGGCCCGCGGGTCACGCTGCTCGGCTCGGGCGTCGGCTACCCGTGGATCGAGGACGCCGCTCGGATGCTCGCCGAGGAGTGGGGCGTGCAGGCCGACACCTGGTCGGTGACCTCGTGGAACGAGCTCGCGCGTGACGCGATCTCGGCCGAGCACTGGAACCTGCTGCACCCCGGCGAGGAGCCGCGCTCGTCGTACGTCGAGGAGCGGCTGGTCGACGTCGAGGGTCCGGTCGTGGCGGTCTCCGACTACATGCGGGCCGTCCCGCTGCAGATCGCCCGCTGGGTGCCCGGCGACTACCGGGTGCTCGGCGCCGACGGGTTCGGCTTCGCCGACACCCGCCCCGCCGCGCGCCGGTTCTTCCAGATCGACGCCCAGTCGGTCGTCGTCCAGGCGCTGCAGGCGCTCGCCGACGCCGGCCAGATCGACCGCTCGCAGGTCGAGAAGGCGTTCGCGACGTACCGCATCGACGACCCGACCGCCGTCGCCGGTGTGAAGCAAGAGGGTGGCGACGCCTGACGCCGAGCCGGCGTGAGTTGACGCTCGAGTCGGCGTGAGTTGAGGCCCTGGGCGTCAACTCACGCCGACTCGGCGTTTCGGGGTCAGGCGGTGTCGATGTCGGGCACCGCGGCCAGTGGGCTTGCCGGCGCGACGGGCCCGCCCTCGAGCAGGCGGCGCCAGCGGGCGCGCGAGTACGACGCGGGCTGGGTGGAGCGGATGAACTCGTGGAGGATCTTCACGAACCGCTGCGGGTGGTCCTTGTGCGGGAAGTGCCCGGCGTTGGGGATCACCTCGACCCGCGCGGCGGGCGCCAGCGCGGCGGCATTGCTCGCGTGCCGCACCGGGATCACCGCGTCGTCGCGGCCCCACACGACCGCCATCGGCATCGCCTCGGTGAGGTAGGCCCGGTCGGCCATCGTGACGACCTGGCCGCGCCAGTCGACGACGGCGCTGACGACGTGCCGGATGGCGGCGCGGGCCTGGGGGTCCTTGAACGAGTCGTAGATGTCCGCGACCTCGTCGAGGTCGCGGACCGCCTTGACCCCCGTGGCCGCGAGCATCCGCAGGCCGGCGACCCCCGCGTGCCGGATGCCGGGCAGGGTCAGCAGGCCCATGACCTGGTGGAAGCCCGGGGTGGTGATCGCGCGGATGCCCGGGGACACCTCCGGCCCGAGACCGCCCGAGGCGACCAGCATCAGCCGCTCGGTGCGCTCGGGGAACTGGTAGGCGAACTGCATCGCGACCCCGCCGCCGAAGCTGTGGCCGACGACGGTCACCGTGTCGATGCCAAGGATGGTCAGCAGGTCGCGCATGCCGTTGGCGTAGCCGCCCAGCGTGTAGTCGGCGCGGGGCTTGGCCGACTGCCCGTGACCCAGCAGGTCGGGCGCGATGACGGTGTAGCGCCGGGCGAGCCCGTCGATCACCGGCTCCCACGTCGTGTGGTCGCAGCCGAGGCCGTGCAGGAGCAGCAGCGCCGGACCCTCACCGACCTTGACGAACGCGCGTCGGTGCCCGTGGACGGTGAGGTACTGGACCTCGTGACGCTGCTCGGACACAGGGGTCCTCCTCGACGGCGGTGAGATGGACGATTCAACCAGACCGGTACCCCCTGCGGCAGGGGATCCCGCGTGCCCGGTGGAAGAGTTTCCCCTTGCCCTGTGGGGGATCGGGCTCCACGCCGCTCAGTCGGACGGCGCTCGGACCGACCGGTCCCCGAGCCCGGTGTCGCACGGGGGCTAGCCTCGGTCCGTGGCTCTCCGCGACCCCGCCGTACCCCGATCACGCGTGTCGGAGACGCTCCAGCGCGCCACGGGGTCGCTGAGCACCGCCGCCATGGGCCGGATGGAGTCCGACTTCGCCTGGTTCCGCGACCTCAGCGCCCAGGACCGGTCCTGGGTCGGCTCGATCGTGCAGGCCGGCATCCGGAGCTTCGTCGACTGGTATCGCGAGGACGCCGTGCAGGCGCCCGGCGCCCAGAACGCCCTGGCCGCCTCGGTCTTCGGCGCCGCACCCCGGGCGCTCGCCGGCGTGATCAACCTGCAGCACACCGTCGACCTGGTCCGGCTCTCGATCGAGGTCGTCGAGGCCAACATCGACGACCTCCTCGAGCCCGACGACGCCGCGACCGTCCACGCGGCGGTGCTCCGGTACGCCCGCGAGGTCGCCTTCGCGGCCGCGGAGGTCTACGCCCGGGCCGCCGAGGTGCGCGGCGCGTGGGACGCCCGCCTGGAGGCACTGGTCGTCGACGCGGTCCTGCGTGCCGAGACCGACGAGTCGCTGCTCTCCCGCGCCAGCGCGCTCGGCTGGTCCGCCGGTGGCCAGGTGGCCGTCGTCCTCGGCGGCGCACCGGTACGCCGCACCGAGACCGACCTCTTCGACGACGTACGCCGCCGCGCGCGGTCGGCGGGCATGGACGCCCTCTGCGCGGTGCAGGGCGACCGGCTGGTGGTGCTGCTGGGCGGCGTCACCGACCCGCGTCTGGCCGCCGAGACCGTCAGCCCGCTGTTCGGGGACGGTCCCGTGGTGGCGGGACCGGTGGCGGCCGACCTCGCCGGCGCCCACGCCTCGGCCCGCGCGGCCGCGTCCTCCCACCGTGCCGCGAGCGGCTGGCCCGACGCGCCGCGACCGGTGCTGAGCGACGAGCTCCTCCCCGAGCGCGCCCTCGCCGGCGACGGTCATGCCCGGCGGCACCTCGTCGAGGCGGTCTACCTGCCCCTCACCGGCGCGCGGGGCACGATGATCGACACCCTGACGGCGTACTTCGGCTCGGGGTCGTCGATCGAGGCGACCGCCCGCGCACTGTTCGTCCACCCCAACACCGTGCGCTACCGGCTGCGCCAGGCCGGGGAGACGACCGGGTACTCCCCCACGCATCCGCGGGACGCGTTCACGCTGCAGATCGCCCTGGTGCTCGGTCGCCAGTCCGGCCGGACCGGTACCCCCGCGGACTGAGAGGACCTTTGTCGGGTTCTCACAAAGTTCCGCGGGCAAGTTTCGTGCGTGCTGGAGGAGATCGCGACCCACCCGGCCCGGCACAGTGGGGCACGTGCTCGTCATCGTCGCTCCCGGCCAGGGTGCCCAGACACCCGGCTTCCTCGTCCCGTGGCTCGAGGACCCCACGTTCGCCTCCCGGTTCGCGTGGCTCTCGACCGTCGCGGGCCTCGACCTGGCCCACTACGGCACCGAGGCCGACGCGGAGACGATCCGGGACACCTCGATCGCGCAGCCGCTGCTCGTCGCCACCAGCCTGGTCGCGGCCCTCGAGCTGTTCCCCCACCCCTCCGACGCCTTCGCGCAGATCGGCGCGGTCGCGGGTCACAGCGTCGGCGAGCTGGCCGCCGCCGCCGGTGCCCGCACCATCACCGCGGAGCAGGCCATGGTCCTGGTGCGGGAGCGCGGCCGGGCGATGGCCGACGCGGCCGCGGCCACCCCGACGGGGATGACCGCCGTCCTGGGCGGCGACCGCGAGGAGATCCTGGCGGCGCTGGCCACCCACGGCCTGACCGCCGCCAACGACAACGGTCCCGGCCAGGTCGTCGCCGCGGGCACCCGCGACCAGCTCGCCGCGCTGGCCGCCGCGCCGCCCGCCAAGGCCCGCCTGGTCCCGCTCAGCGTCGCCGGCGCCTTCCACACCGAGCACATGGCGCCCGCGGTCGAGCACCTCGGCACCCTGGGCCGCTCGGTCTCGGTCCACGACCCCCGCACCCGGCTGATCTCCAACCGCGACGGCCAGGTCGTGCACGAGGGCAAGGAGGTGCTGCGCCGGATCGTCGGCCAGATCGCGCACCCGGTCCGCTGGGACCTGTGCATGGAGACGATGGCCGACCTCGGCGTCACCGGCATCCTCGAGATGCCGCCCGCCGGCACCCTCACCGGCATCGCGAAGCGGGCGCTCAAGGGCGTCGAGACCTTCGCGCTGAAGACCCCCGACCAGCTCCACGACGCCCGCGACTTCTGCGCGAAGCACGGCGAGGCCTCCGAGATGGGCACCTCCCCCACCTGGCGGATGGTGGTCTCCCCCGCCAAGGGGACCTTCCACATCGCCGGGGACGCCGCCGACGTCGACGTGCTGCCGGCCGGCGCCGCCATCGGCGACGTCGCCAGCCTCCGCGACCGGATCCTGGTGACCGCGGCCCACGGCGGGCAGGTCGTCGAGTGGCTGGTCGAGGACGGCGACCTGGTCTCCCCCGGGCAGCCGCTGCTGCGCCTGCACCCCGAGGGTGCGGCCTGATGGCGACCATCCGGCCCAGCCGGGGCGCGGAGCACACCGCGATCCTCGGCGTCGGGGCCTACCGCCCCTCGCGCGTGGTCCCCAACGCGGAGCTCGTCGAGGCGATCGAGTCCAGCGACGAGTGGATCCAGCAGCGCTCCGGCATCAAGACCCGCCGGTGGGCCACGCCGGACGAGACCGTCCAGTCGATGGCGGTGGCGGCCTCCCGCGACGCGCTGGCGAAGGCGGGCGTCGACGCCCCGCAGATCGACTGCGTCATCGTGGCGACGGTCAGCCACATGCTGCAGACCCCCGCCGTCGCGACCCTGATCGCCCACGAGCTCGGCACCGACCAGGCGGCGGCGTTCGACGTCTCCGCGGCCTGCGCGGGCTTCTGCCACGCCGTCGGCATGGCCAGCGACATGGTGCGGGCCGGCTCGGCGGGCCACGTGCTGGTCATCGGCGTCGAGCGGCTCTCCGACCTGACCGACGTCGGCGACCGCGGGACGGCGTTCATCTTCGCCGACGGCGCGGGCGCGGCGGTCGTGGGCCCGAGCGAGACCCCCGGCATCGGCCCGCTGGTGTGGGGCTCCGACGGCGAGCAGTACGACCTGATCCGGCAGCGCGAGGACTGGCGCGAGGTGATCGCCTCGGAGTCCCCGCGCATGCCGCACCTGGTGATGCAGGGCAACCCGGTCTTCCGGTGGGCCTCGTTCGCGATGGCCAAGGTCGGCCGGCAGGCGCTCGACCGCGCCGGCATCACCGCCGAGGAGCTCGACTGCTTCGTCCCCCACCAGGCCAACATGCGCATCATCGACGCCCTGGCGCGCTCCATGAAGCTTCCCGACACCGTCCGGATCGCCCGCGACGTCGCCGACATGGGCAACACCTCGGCCGCCTCGGTCCCGCTCGCCCTCGAGCGGATGATCCGCGAGGGCGACGCCCGCCCCGGCGACACGGCCCTGCTCATCGCCTTCGGCGCCGGCCTGGCGTACGCCGCCCAGGTCGTCACCGTCCCCTGACCGCACCACCCAGCAGCACCCACCACCACCGAGAGGAACCCCGCCAGATGGCCACCACCGAAGAGATCCGCGCCGACCTCGCCGAGATCGTCAACGAGGTCGCCGGCATCGACGCCGACGACGTCCAGCTCGACAAGTCCTTCGTCGACGACCTCGACGTCGACTCGCTCTCCATGGTCGAGGTCGTCGTGGCCGCCGAGGAGAAGTTCGGCGTCTCGATCCCCGACGACGAGGTGAAGAACCTCAAGACCGTCGGCGACGCCGTGGCCTTCATCGAGCGCGCCCAGGCCTGAGGCCACCCCTTCCTAAGGAGTCGAACAGCAGATGAGTCGCACCCGCGTCGTGGTCACCGGCCTCGGCACCACCAGCCCGCTCGGCGGTGACGTGGCGAGCACCTGGGACGGTCTCGTGAACGGCCGTTCCGGAGTCCGCCGCCTCACCGATGACTGGGCCGAGGAGATGCCGGTCAAGATCGCGGCGCGGGTCGCGGTCGAGCCCACCGAGGTCCTCGAGCGGGTCAAGGCCCGCCGGCTCGACCGGTCCTCCCAGTTCGCGATGGTCGCGGCGATGGAGGCCTGGCGCGACGCCGGCCTCGAGGGCGCCGTCCAGGACGGCGGCCTCGACGGGGACCGGGTCGGGGTCGCGATGGCCTCCGGCATCGGAGGCGTCACGACGCTGCTGGACAACTACGACATCCTCAAGGCGAAGGGGCCGCGGCGGGTCTCCCCGCTCGCGGTGCCGATGCTGATGCCCAACGCGCCCGCCGCGAACATCAGCCTGTACGTCGGGGCGCGGGCCGCGGTCAACACGCCGATCTCGGCCTGCGCCTCCGGCAACGAGGGCATCGCCCTCGCGCTGGACCAGATCCGCCTCGGCCGCGCCGACGTGGTGCTGGCCGGCGGCACCGAGGCGGCGGTGCACCCGCTGCCGATGGCCGCCTTCGCCAACATGATGGCGCTGTCCAAGACCGCGAGCGGCGAGGCCGGCGGCGACCCGACCACGGTCTCCCGTCCGTGGGACACCGGCCGCGACGGCTTCGTGCTGGGCGAGGGTGCCGGTGTGCTGGTGCTGGAGTCCCTGGAGCACGCCCAGGCCCGCGGCGCCCGGATCTACGCCGAGCTGCTGGGTGCCGGGATCACCGCCGACTCCCACGACATCGCGCAGCCCGACCCGCTGGGCCGCGGCGGCTCGCGCGCCATCCTGCGCGCCCTCGCGGAGTCCGAGATCGGTCCGGAAGCGATCGCCCACGTCAACGCGCACGCCACCTCGACGCCGCAGGGCGACATCGCGGAGGGGCTGATGCTGCACGCCACCCTCGGCAGCCACGTCTCCGACGTGGTGGTCACCTCGACCAAGTCGATGACCGGCCACCTGCTCGGCGGCGCCGGCGCGCTGGAGTCGATCGCGACGGTGCTCGCCCTCCACCACCGGCTGGTGCCCCCGACGATCAACCTCGACGACCTCGACCCGCAGGTCGAGCTCGACATCGCCACCAAGCCGCGCGAGCTGCCGGCGGGCGACCTCGCGGCCCTCAACAACTCCTTCGGCTTCGGCGGCGCCAACGTCGCGGTCGCGTTCGGGACCGTCTGATGACGGTCGCCCCGGAGCGGTCCACCTCGAGGACGGCGAAGCCGCCGCGCGAGGAGGACCCGCGCCACCCGGTGCACCGGCTCGGCGCCCTCCTCGACGCCGGCACGCTCGAGCTGATCTCCCCCGACGACGAGTCGGGCATGCTCGCCGCGGTCGGCGAGGTCGACGGCACCCGCGTCGTGGCGTTCTGCTCCGACGCCACCGTCATGGGCGGCGCGATGGGCGACCAGGGCTGCCGGGTCGTCGTCGACGCCTACCACCGGGCGATGACCGACCGGGTCCCGATCATCGGGCTCTGGCACTCCGGCGGCGCCCGCCTGGCCGAGGGGGTGCTGTCGCTGCACGCGGTCGGCCGCATCTTCCAGGTGATGACCCAGGCGTCCGGCCAGGTCCCGCAGGTCTCCGTGGTGCTCGGCCCGGCGGCCGGCGGCGCGGCGTACGGGCCCGCGCTCACCGACGTCGTCATCCTCGGCCCCGAGGGCCGGATCTTCGTCACCGGTCCCGACGTCGTCCGCTCGGTGACCGGCGAGGACGTCGACATGCTGCGCCTCGGCGGGCCCGAGCCGCACGGCCGCCGCTCCGGCGTGGTGCACATCCTCACCGAGACCGAGCGCGAGGCCCTCGACCGGGCGCGCGACGTCGCCTCGCTCCTCGGCGCCCAGGGCAGCCTGCGCGTCCAGGACGTCGACGACCGCGACCTGGAGGCGCTGCTGCCGGAGTCCCGCAAGCGCGCGTACGACGTCCACCCGCTCGTCGACGCCGTCCTCGACGAGGGCACCACCCAGGAGCTGCACGCCCGCTGGGCGCCCAACATCGTCACCGCCCTGGGCCGGTTCGGCGGCCGCACCGTCGGCGTGGTCGCCAACAACCCGCTGCGGCTCGGCGGCTGCCTGGACTCGCTGTCCGCGGAGAAGGCGTCCCGGTTCGTGCGCATGTGCGACGCCTTCGGGGTGCCGCTGATCGTGCTGGTCGACGTCCCCGGCTACCTGCCGGGCGTCGGACAGGAGTGGGACGGCGTCGTACGCCGCGGCGCCAAGCTGCTGCACGCCTTCGGCGAGTGCGTGGTCCCCCGGGTCTCGCTCGTGACCCGCAAGACCTACGGCGGCGCCTACATCGCGATGAACGCCCGCTCGCTCGGCGCCACCAAGGTGTTCGCCTGGCCGGGCGCCGAGGTGGCGGTGATGGGCGCGGTCGCCGCGGTGCGGATCCTGCACCGGCGCAAGCTCGCCGAGGTCGCCCCCGAGCTCCGCCCGCAGGTCGAGGCCGAGCTGGCCGCCGAGCACGAGCGGATCGCGGGCGGCGTGGAGCGGGCCGTGGAGATCGGGGTCGTGGACGAGGTCGTCGAGCCGTCGGCCACCCGCTCCGCGATCGCCCGGGCCATCGACGACGCGGTCCAGCAGGTCGGCGTACGCCGGGGCCAGCACGGCAACATCCCGCTCTGACCCGTGGGGGTCCTCCGGAGCCCGGAGGACCCTCGCGGAGGTCTCAGACGACCTGGTGCAGCCAGCGCACCGGGGCGCCGTCCCCGGCGTGCCGGAACGTCTCGAGCTCGTCGTCCCACGGCTTGCCGAGCAGCTTGTCGATCTCGAGCAGCAGGGTGGTCTCGCCGAGCGCGGCCTTGACGACCGCGGCCTTGAGCCGGTCCTCGGGGATCATGATGTCGCCGTGCATGCCGGTCACGGCGTGGAAGACCCCGAGCTCGGGGGTGAACGAGTAGCGGCTGCCCTCGGTCGAGGACGTCGCCTCCTCGGTGATCTCGAAGCGCAGGTGGTTCCAGCCGCGCAGGGCGGAGGCGACGGCGGCGGCCGAGCCGGCCTCGCCGTTCCACGACAGCTCCGCGCGGTAGCTGCCGGACTGCGCCGGCTGCGGGGTCCAGTCGAGGCTCACGGGTACGCCGAGGACGCCGCCGACGGCCCACTCGATGTGCGGGCACAGCGCGGACGGCGCTGAGTGCACGTAGAGGACGCCCCTCGTCGTGGTGCGGGTGGCAGTGCGTGCGGTCACCGTGACCTCCTTCGATCTCCGGCGCGAGCTACGCCTTCCCCAGCGGTCTCGATATGGAGCGAAGTCAGAGTGGTGACATCTGTGACGTTGTGACCCCATTGTGACGCATGGGACGCCTGAGCACCAGCGGTATGGACCACGGCGCGCCGTCCGTCCCGACGGGTGACCGGTCAGCCGCCGGCCGCCGACGTACGCCGGGGGCCGAGCTCGAGGAGCGTCTCGATGACCTGCTCGGCGATGCCGAGACCGCCGAGGTGGCTCTCGCCGTCGACGACGGTCAGGACCCCGTCGGGCAGCCGATCCACGACGTGCCGGCCGTGGTGCACCGGGACGATGTGGTCGTCGTCGCCGTGCCACCAGCGCACCGGCACCGCCACGTCGGCCGGGTCGAAGCCCCAGGGGCGGGTGAAGAGCAGCAGGTCGTTGAGCGGCGCGGAGGTCTGGAAGCGGCTGCCGTTCAGCAGGTCGTCGATGAACATCGCCCGGAACTCCGGCCGGGACAGCAGCGCCTTGTCCCCGGGCGGCTGGAGCACGGCGTACGCGTCGAGCACCAGGCCGGCGAACGGCCGGACCACCCGGATCGCCGCGGTGAGCCCGAGGCCCAGCGGCACGCGCGTCAGCTGCAGCAGCGGCGCCAGGCGCACCGCCAGCTGGATCGGGCCGCCCTCGGCGGCGTCCGGGCCCCGGGTCGGCGCCACGCCGCCGAGCACCGCGATGCCGTGCACCCGGTCGGGCAGCGCCGCGCCGGCCGCGAGCACGTACGGGCCCCCGCCCGAGAGGCCGATCAGCCGGACGGTGTCGATCGCGAGGGTGTCCATCAGGATCTCGAGGTCGGCGGTCCAGTCCAGGATGTCCTCGTAGAGGTGCGGCGTCGAGGAGCCGATCCCCGGCCGGTCGATGCCGATGATCCGCAGGCCGTGCTCCTCGGCGAGCGCCCGCACCTCGAGCGGGATCTGCCGTCGGGCCCCGGGCGTCCCGTGCATCCACACGATCGCCGGGCCACGGGTGTGCCCGTACTCGGCGAAGCTCAAGCGCCGGTCGCCTCGGACGGCGACGCTGCCCTCGAGGGCGGGACGAGCCACGGTGCTCATGGCCCCGCAGTGTGGCACGGGCTCAGCCCAGCCGCACGGAACTCTCGTCGACGATGTTCGAGCGGTCCCCGACCGCGCCCAGGAGCTCGCCGTCCCCCGCCGACACGGGTCCCTCGACGAGATCGAGGACGACGCAGGTCACGTTGTCCCTGCCGCCCGCCTCGAGCGCGGCCTCGGTCAGGGCGGCCGCCGCCGTGCAGGGGTCGCCGGCCGCGACCAGCTCCGCGATCCGCGCGTCGGCGACCAGGTCGGTCAGGCCGTCGCTGCAGACCAGGAACCGGTCGCCGAGGACGGCGTCGACGGGCACCACGTCCAGGCCCTCGTCGTCGGGATCGCCGTCGATCGAGCGGAGCACCACGTTGCGCCACGGGTGCGTGCCCACCGCCTCCCGGCGCAGCCTCCCGGTGTCGATCATCTGCTGGACGTAGGTGTGGTCGGTGGAGAGCTGCACGAGCTCGCCGCTCCGGTAGCGGTAGGCCCGGCTGTCCCCCACGTGGCCGAGCACCACGCGGGCGCCGTCGCAGACCAGCGCCGTCAGCGTCGTGGCCATCCCCAGCCGGTCGAGGTCGCGCTGGACCCCGCGGCGGACGCTGACCCGGGCGGCCTCGGCGGCGGCGACCATGACCGCCTCGGGATCCTCGCCGGGGCGGCCCAGCGCGGTCGCGGAGACGGCGTACGCCGCGGTCGCCGACGCGACCTCCCCCGCGGCCGCGCCCCCGACCCCGTCCGCGACGAGGGCGACGTACGGCCCGACGAACCCGGAGTCCTCGTTGTGCGGGCGCACCCGCCCCACGTCGCTCACCCCGGCCCCCGAGAATCGGAGCACTCCGCACCTCCCTGACTTTTCGTCCGCAGTGAATCCTGCCGTCCCCGGCGGGTCAAGGCGTCGAGGACGTGGCCTGCCTTACCCTCACCGCATGAACGAGGCACCCTCCCTGGAGGTACGGCGCCGCCCGCGCGCCACCCTCGCGGCCTCCGTGGTCACGGTGGCCGCGGTCCTCGGGCTGGTCTTCTGGTTCGTCAACAGCCCCACCGCCCTGGCCACCTCCGACGACACCGTCGCGGGCTCGACCCCCGCGGGCGAGGGCGTCTACCTCGGAGTCGCTCGCGGCGAGGCCGGCCGCACCCTGCACCTCGCGGGCGTCCAGGTGCACGTGGTCGCCGACGTCGCCGCCGAGGTCACGCCGCTGCTGTGCCTGGGGGGATCGGTGCGGGTCACCACCGACCCGGAGGTGTTCTGCGCCCACCTGGTGGAGCCCGACGGGGAGGTGCTGGGCGGCGACGACAGCATCGTGCTGCGCGTGGTCGCGCCGTCGCCGGGCACGGTCTCGGTCGACCGGGTCCGGCTCGGCTACCGCGAGGGGGTCCGGTGGGGCACCCGCGAGGCGGGCGCCCCGGCGGAGGTCACGGTGCTCGACCGCTGAGCCCCGCCCCGGGAGTCAGGACTGCTCGAGGCGCTTCTCGAGCGCCTCGGCGCGCTCGGCCGCGTCGGTGATCTGCTCGCTGTCGATCCCGTACGTCCGGTGGAACCAGGTCAGCGCGTCGCTGAGCCGGCCGGCGGTCTCGAGGGTGTCGGCGTAGGCGTACCGCAGCCGCACCACCCAGGGCGCCCGGCTCTTCGACTGCAGCGGTGCGAGCTCGAGCGTGCGCAGGGCGGCGTCGAGCTGACCGAGGTCGCGGCGGGCGCCGGCCTCGACGATCGTCATCTCGGCCTTGGCCTCCGGGCTGAAGTTCGGCACCGAGGGGCTCTTGGCGAGCTTGAGCGCCTGCGCCGGCTGACCGAGAGCGCGGTGGCAGTCGGCCATGATCGGCAGGTACGCCGTGGCGCCGTTCATCCGCTTCGCGGCGCGCAGCTCGGCCAGCGCCTCGGCGTAGTGGCCCGCGGCGTACGCGGCCTCGCCGGACGCCTCGCGCACGACGGCCAGGCGCGGAGCGCGGGCCCGCGCAGCCAGCGTGTGCTGGTAGGCGGTCTCGGGATCCTCGTCGATCAGCGCGCCGGCGGCGGCGAGGTGCCGGGCCACGCGCTGGGCGAGCTTCTCGGGGAGACCCTTCAGCTGCGCGGTGATGGCGCGGTCCAGCTCGGCGCCGGTGATCTCCGCGGGGAGCTCGGGCCCGTCGTACAGGGCCTGCTCCTTGGTGCGGTCCGCCTGGCTGTCCGACGGCCGCTTCCAGTCGCTCTTGCGACCCGCACGGTCACCACTGCGAGCCAGCCGGTCACCGCTGCGAGCCGGGCGGTCACCGCTGCGAGCCGGGCGGTCGTCACGCTTCGGACCCCGGCGGTCGCCGCTCTTGGGCGCACTGTCACTACCGGGCGTCCACTTCTTCGAGCGCTCGGTGGAACGCTCACTGGAGCGCGGGGTCCCGGAGCTCGTCGAGCCCCGGCCCTGCGGCTTGCCTGAGTCCGGGCGTCCGGCCCGGCCCCCGTCTCGCGACGGTCGCTGGTTGCGGCGCTGCTCAGCCACGGCGTCCTGCTCCTGGTCCTGCCCCCGAGAGGGGCGTCGGGTACGACGGGAAATGCACGTAGGGGCCACCGAGAACGGTGGCCCCTACGGAGTGTATGTCCGGCGGCGTCCTACTCTCCCACAACCTCTCGGTTGCAGTACCATCGGCGCTGAAAGGCTTAACTTCCGGGTTCGGGATGGGACCGGGTGTTTCCCTTTCGCTATGGCCGCCGTAACTCTTGCGGTACCGGGTTCTCGCACACCATCCCGCATGCGGGGTGGTGGGGAACCGGGCACCAAGCTCTATGCAATTAGATTGCAAGTCATTGGTGGGTGGTTCTTGGATTCGTGGACGCGAACATGCGCAGATCGTTGTAGGTCTAGCTGAGTGGTTGTAAGACAAGCCCTCGGCCTATTAGTACCGGTCGGCTAGGCATTGCTGCTGTACACCTCCGGCCTATCAACCCAGTGTTCTGCTGGGGGCCTTACCCCGTCTAGCGGGTGGGAAACCTCATCTTGAAACGTGCTTCCCGCTTAGATGCATTCAGCGGTTATCACTTCCGAACGTAGCTAACCAGCCGTGCCCCTGGCGGGACAACTGGCACACCAGAGGTTCGTCCATCCCGGTCCTCTCGTACTAGGGACAGCCTTTCTCAAGTTTCCTGCGCGCGCGGCGGATAGGGACCGAACTGTCTCACGACGTTCTAAACCCAGCTCGCGTGCCGCTTTAATGGGCGAACAGCCCAACCCTTGGGACCTACTCCAGCCCCAGGATGCGACGAGCCGACATCGAGGTGCCAAACCATCCCGTCGATATGGACTCTTGGGGAAGATCAGCCTGTTATCCCCGGGGTACCTTTTATCCGTTGAGCGACGTCGCTTCCACATGCCGACGCCGGATCACTAGTTCCGACTTTCGTCCCTGCTCGACATGTCTGTCTCACAGTCAAGCTCCCTTGTGCACTTACACTCAACACCTGATTGCCAACCAGGCTGAGGGAACCTTTGAGCGCCTCCGTTACATTTTAGGAGGCAACCGCCCCAGTTAAACTACCCATCAGGCACTGTCCCTGATCCGGATTACGGACCTAGGTTAGACATCTAGTACGACCAGAGTGGTATTTCAACGTTGACTCCACACTCACTGGCGTGAGCACTTCACAGTCTCCCACCTATCCTACACAAGCCGAACCAAACACCAATACCAAACTATAGTAAAGGTCCCGGGGTCTTTCCGTCCTGCCGCGCGTAACGAGCATCTTTACTCGTAGTGCAATTTCGCCGAGTCCACGGTTGAGACAGCGCCCAAGTCGTTACTCCATTCGTGCAGGTCGGAACTTACCCGACAAGGAATTTCGCTACCTTAGGATGGTTATAGTTACCACCGCCGTTTACTGGGGCTTAAATTCTCCGCTTCGGTGTTACCACCTAACAGGTCCTCTTAACCTTCCAGCACCGGGCAGGAGTCAGTCCGTATACATCGTCTTACAACTTCGCACGGACCTGTGTTTTTAGTAAACAGTCGCTTGGGCCTGGTCTCTGCGGCCATCACCGCTTCCCCCAGCTAGTGGGTTCACGGATCCGGCCCCCCTTCTCCCGAAGTTACGGGGGCATTTTGCCGAGTTCCTTAACCGTGGTTCGCTCGATCGCCTTGGTATTCTCTACCTGATCACCTGAGTCGGTTTGGGGTACGGGCGGCGCAT